>CAYXUW010000019.1:18999-22403 GCA_964468375.1 uncultured Pirellulales bacterium
CGGACGCTCGAAAAAATCATAAAGGATGACGAATTGCGAAAAGAAATGGGCAGGAGAGCGCTTGAAAAAGTTACTGCCGATTACAGCATCGAGAAACCTGCAAAGGGCTTTTTGCGTGCCGTATCATTTTGCTCCCCAAACGGAGAAAGAGCCGGCTGAATGAATCCGTTTCGAACTTTGTTCATACATCTGAAAAAACGCAGGTATCGGAAAGTCTTAAAAACTATCACTCGGTACCTCCAGGTAAAATATTGGAAATATTTGAACAAAAAAGTACGCGTATCACTCAGAGACAAGGAGCAAATTCGTTTGGTTATGTATCCTGGATGTGCGGTTTCAGAAAAGCTCTATGTGGTTGGTATGTATGACCGTAATGGAATGGCAACGCTTGAGAAGCTTATGAAAGCCGGCGAGGTGTTTTACGACGTAGGAGCGAATATCGGCCCTTTCTCGCTCCTTGCTCACAGCTGCGGCGCATCGGTATATGCGTTTGAAGGACATCCGGAGACAACAAAACGCTGCAGAAGGAATTTTGAGATAAACGGCATCGACCCAGCGTGCGCGCTAGCCTACGCAGTGTCCGACTCCAATGGCAGCGTTTTGTTTAGAGACATAGCCGGTTCCTCAACAAACAAAATCATAAGCAATGCCGAAGACGGAGATAGTGATGGTGTCATTGAAGTTCCTGTTGTGTCCCTCGACACATTTGCTGAAACCCACGAGTCTCCGACGGCAGTAAAGATTGATACCGAAGGCCATGAATTGCGCGTCATTATGGGAATGAGATCAATTTTAGAGAAGGGTGAAGTAAAGTATCTCACTTTTGAGGCGAACGGACTATCTTCTCGGTTCGATCTTCGTGAGATACAACGTATTCTTCTGGATGCGGGATTTATCGTTGGGCACATTGATTGGGAAAAGAAAAAATTCATTGAAAAATATGATTTGGGAGAAAAATCCCTCACAGGAGACTATATCGCAATATCGAAGACATGGATGGGTTTGTTTGAGGAACGAGGTATCGCGATAGTTAGGCAAAACAGTCAGGTGGCGTGAATGCCACGTTCTTACTTGAGAGCTTGGAAGTATATAGGAAAATCTGAATTATTCATGGTAATTTTTGAGAACAGTTGAAACAGACTTCAGGAAACAATTATGACCGCAACGAATTTTGAGTTCCACCGCCGTTCTATTGTTGATTTACTCTCAGTCAAATCGGGCCCTGATTTCCACGAGTATCTGTTTCGTGAAGCGATCGACCGTTATGCCAAACATGTAGCCGATGCGGAAAGCTTGGGCACGGTTCTTGCTGTCTGCGCGTGGGATAGGGAGCCGGAGTATTTGGCGAGTTATAACTTTGAGAAAATCATGTTGACGGGAATTTTGCCGCCTAATGACACAATTGATTTAGCGACAAAGACCGATCCCAGAATGGAATATAGGCAGATGAACTGTGAGAATCTTCAGTTAGAATCTGCATCGTATGATTTAGTGTTCTGCAAAGGTGGGTTGCACCATTTAGCTCGGCCGGTGCAGGGACTCTACGAAATGTTGCGCGTGTGCAGAAGAGCGGTTATTTTTATCGAAGGATATGATTCGATATTGATAAGGTTTGCCGAAGCACTTGGTCTGGCGAGCGACTATGAACCGAGAATGAGGGCAAACGTAGGCGGAAGGGGAAACTATGTGTTTAGATGGAGTAAAAGGCATTTACAGCATATTCTCAATAGCTACTATTTGGATTCTGGATACCACGTTGATATGACATTAGGATGGATGAGTGGAAGACTTTTTCTGGATCGTTCGCGAAGCATTCAGATTCTTTCTGCTCTTTTGGGGTATGCGGTTGGTTTTATTCCAGGATGCATGGGAAACTCTTTGACAGCAATGATTACGCCGGGCTTGGAAGTGCCGACACCTTCCGCACAATGTTTGAGCAAAGTATAGAGAAAGTGGCCGCGGCTATGAAAGTTTGCGTTGTTCATAACGAATACGGCAAATTCAGTGGTGAAGGGGCAGTTGTTACTGCGCAGAAGAAACTGCTGGCTGATAACGGCCATAAGGTTATCAGTCTTGAGCGGTCGAGTGCGGAGATATCCAATATGACACTTGGTAAACTTAAGGCATTTTTTTCTGGCATTTATAGTTTTTCTTCCCGCAAACAGATTCGAAGGCTTTTGGCAACGCACAAACCAGATATCGTACATATCCATAATCTGTTTCCGCTTATATCACCATCAATATTATCTGAATGCAAGAATGCCGGGCGCCCGGTAGTAATGACGGTTCACAACTATCGACTAGTCTGCCCCAATGGACTGCACATGGTTCGGGGCCAGGTGTGCGAGAAATGCTGTGGCGGACGCGAGTATTGGTGTGTGTTACATAATTGCGAAGGAAATCTTGCGAAATCTCTTGGTTATGCCCTGCGCAATTACGTGGCACGCAAGCAGCGTTGTTATCTGGACAACGTAACCATTTATGCCGCGTTAACCGAATTTCAACGCGGACGGTTGGTGAACGAGGGATTCCCAGCCGATAGAATTGTGGTGATTCCAAACGCGGTTGACGGCGATGGCACTCGATATGATCTTTCACATGGGGAATATGTAGGATTTGTTGGGCGGATCAGTCCGGAAAAGAACGTTACTTCCCTTATTGCCGCGGCGAGAAACAGTCCAGATATCGCATTCAAGGCGGCCGGCGCCTACGACCGAATGCCGGACCTTCCGGCTCAAGCGCCGTCCAATTTCGAATTTCTCGGCCATGTGAGCGGCTCACGGATGGCCGATTTCTACAATTCCGCTCGAATGATTGTGCTTTGCAGTATTTGTTTCGAGGGCTTTCCGATGGTTTTTGCCGAAGCGATGCTTCATGGCAAACCAATTATCTGTTCTCGGATAGGCAGCCTGCCGGAAATTGTCGATGACCAGGTTACGGGTTTGCTGTTTGAGCCGGGCAACGTAGAGGATCTGAGCGAGAAGATTAGCTATCTCTGGGAACGGCCCGAGCTTTGCCGAAAAATAGGCCAGGCAGGACGGGAAAAAGCCCTTCGTGAATATTCGCCCGAGAAATACTATCAGCGTTTGATGACGGTTTACAAAAAAGCTATTGAACTCGGGCCGGGTGGAAAAAACGGCGGGTATTGAGCTGTTTTTCAAAAGAGGCATGTCTTTGTGAAAGAGCAAACTATTCAAGCAGAAAGGTCCGACATCTTGGGAGTTGCATTCGACTTGGTGTCATACGAAGATGTGTTGGCGACCATCGATAAGTGGCGCAAAAGTGGAAAACAGAGCTATATTACACTGACCCCTGCAATAAGTGTAATGCTATGCAATAGCGACAAGAAATTACGCTGCGCTACAGCCAACGCCGGGTTGACGCTACCTGATTCCGTTGGAATA
>CAYXUW010000020.1:0-17107 GCA_964468375.1 uncultured Pirellulales bacterium
ACATTGCCGTATTCCGCGAAGACGCTGTGGGAGCGGGTGACGACGTCGAATTTTTCGGGGACGGTGCCGTTATAGTTCGCGGCGTTTACAGTTATGGTATAGAGCCACCGGTATATCAGACGCTGGGCGATATCATCGTAGCCGTAATTGATGAGGCCCTGCCAGGCGAGCATCTGGTGTGGCGCCCAGCCGTAGGGGTAGTCCCACTGGCGGTCGGGCCGGGTCTGTTGGCCGCGGGACTGCTGCGAGGAGGCGGCGAGGCCGCCGGGCATCTCCAGGAGCGGGAGGGCGTTTTCGAGGATGGATTTTGCCTGTTGTTTTGTGGCCAGCTTGGCCCATAATGGATAGAAGGCGACGGGGGTTACGTAATATTTCGTTGTTTTGTTTGCGAGGTCGTAATCGAGAAACAGGCCGTGCTTTTCGTTCCAGAGGTATTTATTTATTAGCCGTTTTCTTTTTTCGGCGCGTTCGAACCAGTCGGCGGATTTTTCGACGGAGCCGTTTTGGAGTTTGAGGGAGCCGTTGAAGTGGTTTTTTATGGTATTTGCGATGTCGATTTCGATTTTGTAGAGGAGGCAGTTGAGGTCAACGGTTGCGAAGTCGGCGCAGCGGTCGTCCCAGCGGTAGGTGGTGTCGTGGCCGGATTCGCGCATTGCGCGGTCGTGGACGAAGTATTCGTCGAGGTCGGGGTCGTTTATTTTGCCCTGCCTGTAGGACTTTTCGAATTTGTCGGGGGGCACATTGTGTTTTTCGGCGAACTTTTTAAATACGGCGTCGAAGTGGCCGGTCTCGACTTCGGGGGGCGGGCCGATTCCGGAGCCGTGGTATCTGCTCAGGCCGATATCGGTGAGGCGGTTTTCGCCCATCCAGACGGTGCGGTATTCTTTTATGGCGGCGGCGAGGACTTTTTTCAGCCATTTTTGGGTTTGGTTATTATTGGGCAGATGTTCGTAAACGGCCAATGCCATTGAGGTGAGAAAGGGCGGCTGGGAGCGGGTGAGATAGTAGGAACGGTTGGCGTTCAGGATTTTGCCGTAGTGGCTGATTTCGTAGACGAAGTTATCGACCATTGCTTTTGCGAGGTTGGTGCGGTTGTCCTGCAGAAGGCCGAGGGTTTCAAAGTAGCTGTCCCAGCCATACATTTCGTTGAATCTGCCGCCGGGGACGACGAAGGGAACGCCCTGCCAATTGCCGCTGGGGTCGTGCTGCAGCGCCAGCGAGAGCAGGCCATGCTGGCCGCGGCGACTGTTTACCCACTGGGGAGTTACTTCGGCGGGCAAGCGGACGACTTTGATTTTAAGTTCGGGATGGTTTTCTGCGACTTTCGAGAAATATTTATGGGCGGTATCGTCTTCGCGGGGGACGTAGATATATCGGAAGCCGTCGACGGAGGAGGTTTTAGTGTCGGTGAATAATGGGACGATGTTTTGCTCGTCGATGCGGCGAGTGAGGCCGGGCCAGTAGAGCTGTCGGATGCAGCGGGAGATTCGGTCGACGGGATTTTCAAAGATTTCGGCGGGGTCGAGGGCAGCGATATTTTGGCCGTCTTGCTGGGAGAGCTTTAGCTGCTGGAGGAGATTTGAGAGATAGTAGGTTCCGAGTATTTCGTAGCGGCGGCCGGTTTGGTCTGTAAGAAAAAATTTCTTGTCGCCTCGGCGGTCTCCGGCGAAGCGGTCGTCTATGGTGATTTTTCTGTCGCCGTCGGTGTCTTCCTCGTTTATCAGTCGGCTGATATTTTCCTGCACGTTGACGCGGACGGGCGGATTTGCGAGGACGTTTCGCTGCGGGCAGCAAAAGGGTGCTACTAATATTAAGAGCAGAAGAAGACGAGTCGGTTTTGTTTCGGGCTGTTTTACCGCCGGGGTCATAACGCTATTTATATTTGATATGCGGGTGTCTGTCAAAGGTGAACATATCTTGGGGTTTTACGGGGCGATGGAGTGCTGCGGGCGATTTTGGCCTTGAGTTTTTTCTCGAAGGAGGCGAAGTCTTCGTCGGCCTGTTTCTGTCTTTCACACCAAAGCAATTCAAGGTGGCTGAGGTTGAGCAGTCTGTTGAAGCCGGCTTTTTTGGGAAGCTTAAGGATAAAACGCATATTAAAAGACAAGCGTTTTGTTTTTGAGTTACAGTTACCCGCGGCCAGATTTATCGCTTCCTGAATATCCGATATGATGATGCCTGTTCTGAGCTTTCGGCATTTGAAGGAGTGCTCTACGACCAGCACGCACATTGAGTTGCTTATCGGCGTCGCTTCGCCGCGAAGCCATATACGGGGGTCGATTACAGGGATGAATTCGCAGTCGAATTCGAGAAGGCATCTTATATAGACGGGTTTTTTATAGTCTGGGACGGTTGTCCCGCGGCGGCCCATATAGAGGACATGGAAAGCCCGCTCGTTACGCTGCAGCAGAAAGGTTTTGAACCTGGGATTTAGCGGCTGTTTCATTGCCAAACTTCCATCCCTGAAGTTTTTTGTCAGGTTGAACGCACGCTTGTCTTCACCCCGGTTCGAATCGTCTCTTTTAAGCTGAATTTAATATTCGCTCTAAAGAGGACACGAACATAACATATATCGCCTCCTGTAATTTCTAAAGAGTATACAAAAGAAATGTTAGAAGTCCATAGGAATTTTGTGAAATTTGTGTTAATTTTGGAGCAAGTAGCCGGGAGGTCATTTTTATTTACTATTTGCGGATTGCCGTTACAATGGAGCGGCGAAAGAAAATGTCGAACAAATGGACGAGGATTTCGAATTATAACTAAGGGACGATAGATGGAATTTAAGAGATTTAAGTATTTATTCGCAGTTCTGGCACTGCTGCTGGTTTTCTTTGGGGCGGGCTGCGACGAGGAAAAGGCCGGGAAGTTTGATTACCGTCGTGTCGAGCTCGATAACGGGCTGGAAGTTATAACGTTGGAGGATTTTTCCTGCCCGATAGTAGCGGTGCAGATTTGGTATCACGTGGGTTCGAAGGACGAGCAGCCGGAGCGGCAGGGGTTTGCTCATATGTTCGAACACATGATGTTCCGGGGGACGGACAGGCTCGGGCCGACAGACCACTTCGCTCTTATCCGCCATGTGGGGGGGGTGACAAACGGATATACCGGATTCGACAGGACGGTGTATTGGGAGACACTGCCGGTGGAGCAGCTCAAGCTGGCGCTTTGGCTGGAAGCGGAGCGGATGACGTTTTTGAAGATTGATCAGGAGATGTTCGATACGGAGCGGAAGGTTGTCGAGGAAGAACGGCGAATGGGTCTGAACGAGCCCTACGGGACGCTGTTCGAGAAGCTGCTGGCGGAGTTATTTAAGGTGCATCCATATCGGTGGGCGCCGATAGGCAAGATACCGCATCTTCGTGCGTCGTCGGTTCAGGAGCTGCGAGATTTCTGGACGGAGTATTAT
The DNA here is from genome assembly GCA_964468375.1 of uncultured Pirellulales bacterium. GTDB lineage: Bacteria > Planctomycetota > Phycisphaerae > Sedimentisphaerales > Anaerobacaceae > CAYXUW01. The sequence continues at coordinate 3,407 of CAYXUW010000020.1, forward strand.
GTGCCGAGCAATGCTACGCTGGTAATTGTAGGCGCGGTAAAGCACGAAGAGGCGCAGCGGCTGGCGAAACGTTATTTCGGATGGATACCGAGATATAAGGAGCCGCCGCGTGTTGCGGTTCTGGAGCCGAGGAAATTGGGAAAAGAAAGGGTTAAAATCGAGGAAGAGAATGCGCCAGTTCCAGGGGCGGGAGTAGTGTATCGGACGGTTCCGCTGCGCGATAAGGACACGGCTGCGCTGGACCTTCTGACGGAGATTTTAGGGGGCGGCAAGAGCAGCAGATTGTATCGTGAGCTGGTGGCGGAGAAGCAATTAGCGGTCGGTGCCGAGGCGTTACACTGGTCTCTGGAGCAAGATGGTATGTTCGGCGCCGGGGCGGTGATGTCGCCTATGGGTAAAGATGCGAACAGCATTCTTGAGATTATCGAAGGGCATATTGCCCGGCTGAGAACGGAGCCGGTCAGCGAGCGGGAGCTGATGAAGGCGAAGAACCAGATGCTTCGAGGCGTGGTGACGCGGAATCTGAAGATTGACAGCAAGGCGAGGATGCTTGGTCTTACGGCGGTTGAATACGGGGACGTTTCACAAGTGAATCGGCAGCTTGATGATATACGCGCGGTTACAGCGGCAGACATTATGCGGGTGGCGAACGAGTATTTGGCGGAGAATCGGGCGATGGAAGTTAAAATCGAGCGCAATCTGCCGGGGGCTATGAGCGGTATGCTTGGGATTGCAAAGGAGGAAGAGGCGCCGATAACTGCGGAGCCGGAGAAGATTGCTCCGAAGCCGGGACGAAACGGACTTGTTCGCGAGGCTGATTGGCCGAAGAAGCCGCCTTTAGCTGATTTCAAGGTGACGAGATTAACGCCGAAATACAGCAGTAAAAAATTGGCGAACGGTATGAAGGTGCTTGTGGTGCCGAATCACGAGGTGCCGTTTGTTAGTATTCAATTAGGGCTTTTGTCTGGTGCGTGGACGGAAAGCAAGCCGGGGACAGCAGCGATGGCGATGCAGATGCTAACCAAGGGGACGGGCAAGCACAGTGAAGGTGAATTAGCCGATGAGCTGGAGACTTATGCAATTACTTTGTCGGGCAAAGGCGAGATGGATACAGCTGCCGTTAATGTTGGCTGTCTGACGGAGTATACAAAGCGGGCGATGGGTCTGCTCGGCGAGGTTGTGCTGGAGCCGAGTTTTCCCGAGGAGGAATTCGAGAAGCTGAGAAAACAGGTTCTTGCGTCGCTGGCGGTTTCATCGGCTGAGCCGGACTATGTCGCGGACAGGGAGTTTCGCCGGAGAATTTATGGCGGACATCCGTATTCACGAACGGCCAGAGGTGAGATTGAAGATGTCAATTCTCTGGTACTCGATGATTTGAAAGAGTGGTGGGGCGAGTTCGCCAGGCCAGATACGGCGGTGCTGATATTTTCGGGTGATATTAAGGAAGAAGAAGCGTTTAAGTTGGCAAAAGAGACTTTCGGGGGTTGGAGAGTGCCCGAGGACCGACCGGATATAAAAGTTCCGCAGCCGAAAGAGATAACAGAGACGCATATATACCTGGTGGACCGGCCGGGGAGTATACAAAGCCAGATTCGCGTGGGTCAGCTCGGCATTACGCGGCACGACGACGGGTATTTTGTGAGCAGGGTAGTGAGCAGTTATTTCGGATGGGGTTTTGACAGCCGGCTGAACGAGAATATCCGCGTGGAGAGGGGATTGACGTATGGTGTTTGGGGCAGCTACATAGCGAATCGCTTTGCTGGCGAATTTCAGGTGAACACTTTCAGCAAGACGGAATCAACGGCGGAGGCGGTTCGGGCGGTTCTCGAAGAGATTGAGCGTTTGAAGACGGAGGGGCCGAGCGAAGAAGAGCTTAAGAACAACCAGTCTTATATACTGGGCAGTTTTGTGAGAGGCCGTGAGACTCCGCACCAGATTGCGGACGATTTGTGGCTGATTGAGTCGCAGGGACTCGGCAAGGATTATCTGGAACGGCTGCTCGACGGAATTGCGAAGGCCGAGCGAGAGGATTGTAAGCGTTTTGTTCAGGAGACGATAGAGCCGGACAAGATGGTGATAATTGTTGTAGGAGAGGCGGAGAAGCTAAAAGGGCAGCTCGAGCAAATCGCGCCGGTTACTGTTGTGGAGTCGGAGGCGGAGTGATTTTCTGCAGGCGCTGCTGTTATTTCAGGACGACTTCATCCTGATAGTCTGGCACGGATACATTCCAGCCGGTTTGCTCTTTTAGGTATTCGCCGAAGCTGGAGGCGCTTTTGGCCTCGCCGTGGACGACGAAGACTCCTCGAGGGGGCGTTTCTAATTCTTTCAGCCAATTGAGCAGTTCATTTTTGTCGGCGTGGGCGGAGAAGCCGTGTATTCTGACTATGTTTGCTTTGACCTCTCGCTGTTCGCCGAGTATTCGGACTTTTTCGGCGCCGTCGACGATTTGTCTTCCAAGTGTTCCGACAGCCTGATATCCGACGAACATTATAGTGTTTTCAGGTCTGGAGATATTATTAACGAGGTGGTATTTTATTCTTCCGCCAGTGCACATACCGGAGCCGGCTATAATCATAACCGTTCCCTTTATGTTTTTTATTGCTTTTGATTCTTCGGCTTTACCGGCCAATTCGAGGTCGGGCAGATTGAAGGGAGATTTTTTGTTTCTGATAAATTCAGCCATTTTTTTGTCAAACAGTTCGGGGTGATTTTGGAAAACTTTCGTAATCTTCGAGGCCATCGGGCTGTCGAGAAAGATTTTTATAGGCGTTATTGTTTTTTCAGACAGCAGCTCGTTTATATAATATAAAACTTCCTGCGAGCGTTCGAGGGCGAAGCTGGGGACGACGACATTGCCGCCAGCTTTTTTCGTCGAGTTTATTACGTCGCCCATCTTTTTCTTCACCTCGCTTGTCTGCTCGTGGACCCTGTCGCCGTAGGTGGACTCGATGAGGACATAATCGGCGGCGTCGAAAACGGTGGGGTCGCATACTATGGGCCTGTCGGGCCTGCCGATGTCGCCGGAGAACAGTATGATTCTTTGCTGGTCGTTTTGGCGCACCTTTACCCTTATTATCGAAGAGCCGAGGACGTGTCCGGCGTCGTATAAGGTTGCTTCGACGCCTTTACCAAGGGATATTGATTCTCTGTATTTGACGGGCGAGAACAGGGGAAAGCAGGTCTGGGCGTCTTCGGCGGTATAGAGGGGGACGTCGTCGTGCGGGGCTTTTCGGTTTTGCCTTTCGTGTCTTTTGCGTTTATGTTCTGCGTCTTCTTCCTGTATCTTGGCTGCGTCCAGAAGGATAATCTGCGCGATTTCCGCAGTGGCGGGGTTGCAATGTATTCTGCCTTTGAAGCCCTCTTTGGCGAGCTTGGGCAGCAGGCCACAGTGGTCGAGGTGGGCGTGAGTTAAAAGGACGGCGTCGATGCTGTCTGGCGGCACTGGGAAAGGTTCCCAGTTTCTTTCGAGGAAGTGACGTTCCTGATAGAGCCCGCAATCTATCAGGATTCGGGTGCCGTTGGCTTCGAGCATATGACGGGAACCGGTGACATTCTGTGCGGCGCCGAGAAACCTTAACTTTATCTGCATAGTTTACCTCATCGTTGTAAACATTGATTTTACAGGAAAGCGGGGACAAAGTCAAGCGGCAGAGGGCGGGACGGCTTATTGAAACCCAAGCAGGGGAAGGAGATTTCAAGAGAGTGTTATATGCTGTCTTCTATAGCTTTTTTGAGTGTCAGGACGGCCGGCATATCAGGGGCTTTTTCATAAGCGGCGTTGATTGCTTTTTTGGCGAGGTTGGTTTCATTCATCTGGTGATAGATATAGGCGAGCAAAAAGTGCAACTCAGGAGCGTTGCTTCTGCCAAGCCATTCTTCGGCATCCACTACGCGTGCCTCGAGATTCTCAGCGCCTCCTGTCATAGCGGCAATATCGATTTTAAGCTGTGCATAGCCGGGGAATATATTCAAGGCCCTCGAAAGAAAGAGGGCGCTGCTCATATATTCGCCTGAGGCGAAGAGGGCGTGGCTTTTTCCGGCATAGGGGAGGGGGTCGTCGGGCTTGTAAATGGACGCCAGGGTATAAGCATCGGCAGCTCGATAGTATCTACCCTGCTTGAGATAGAGCTCCGCAGCCGCCATATTTTTATTGAAGCTGCTTTCTGAGAAAGAGGTAAAAGTGTGATACGGCCCTAAAATCTCTTTAGCTCTTTTGGTTATGGACGGGTCAATTTCGGAGACCTTTCCTGCGTAGAGGTCTGGCTGCATACTGCTTTCCGATATTTCGTAGCTTTGGCCTATGGGGGTTTTGGGTATTCTTGACAGAGAACCGATAGCATCTTCGTCTTGCTCTTTCTTTTCTTTTTCGTCTTTTTCCCTAGCCAGTGCCAAGTCGATTTTTTTCTCGAGCTTATCGAGCTGCTGTTTCATTTGCTCATAAACATCCATTTGTTTCTTCGGCTGCTGTTCCTTCGGCATCCAAAGCTCGGCAGTCGGCGTTTCGGAGCTTTCTTCACCATATTCATCTTCTTCTCGGGCTTTTTGCTGCTGCAATTCAGCTTGCTGCGTGTCTTTTAGCCGTTCTTTTTTAATGGGCGGCATTAAAGGGCTCTTTTGTGCGGTTAGTCGTCCGGAAATATCGGGGGCATTTCCATCCGCCTTCTCTGTTATTTTATATTTAAACTGTTCCGTCAGCGGCTGGTATTGCCGGCCGGCGGGTTTTTTGAGCTGTGAGTATTCATCGGTATCAGAGGAAATTTGTGCTTCTATTTCTGGTATTGTCATCGACATCGGCCGAGAGCGCCTTGCGGGTATTATATATCCGGTATCGGGCATAGTGTCGGTTCGTGAATAGGCAGAAGTCTCAGAGGTTGGGGCTTGAGGTGTGTATTCACCGATGTTCGTATTCGGCGGCCGGATTACTTTAGAGGAGCCGGTCCGTGTGGTTGTTACTGTTCGACTCTGTGAATAGTACGGTTTGTATCTGCTTGAGAAACTGCCGATGTCTTCTGCACCGGCGGAATCTCTAATGAACGAATCGAGCGAGGACGAAGGCGTTGTTCCCTCAAAGTATCCGGGAGCGCGATACGGCACGGAGCCGCGAAAGTATTTTCCGCCTCTGACGTTTCCGGTAATAGCGAGCTCGCTGGTTCTGTCCATTGGGTTGGGGGTTTGAATCAGTCCTTCCCTGCGGTAGCTCGGCGGCAGCGCACTCGGCGGCACTGTGCTCGAAGGTGCTGAGCCGGGACCGCTTTGCGCTGTTGAGGGGGTTTGCAGAACAGTAACGAAGAACAGCAATCCGGCGACGATATTAATTTTCGGGCTTTCCATAATATTAAATACCGTCTGTCGCAGGAGTGTGTTCATAATTACACAACCAAATCGTTTTACAGCATTAAATCGGTGTTTTACGGGTTACAGTGAATTTTGGTTTTTCTTGTATTTCGGTTTTTCCGCCCAGCCGAGTTTGGTAGCCAGGGTGTCCCAGGGGGTTCTGAGCGGGTTGTTTACGACGAGAAAGTCGCCTTTATTTCTTTCGATTTTTACGACATCGTCGGCAGCGAGCTTTGATGAAATCTGGCCGTCGACGGAGACTGTGGTGCCTTTATTTACGCTGATTCCACAGACTTCTACTTTGCTGCCGGCATTGATAACGACGGGTCTGAAGGCGAACGAGTGCGGACAGATGGGTGTAACAACCATCGCTTCCATATTTGCTGAAAGTATTGGTCCCGCCGCCGAGAGGTTATAGGCCGTGGAGCCAGTCGGGGTAGAGATTATAAGGCCGTCGCTTACCAGCCCGTCTATCGCGGAGCGGCCGTCGACTGAAACTTTCAATTCAATCATTCTAAAGGGCGGTCCGGCGGTGATGAAGATGTCGTTGATAGCGGCCGATGAGAATTTTTCCCTGCCGTCGCTGAGGATTTTGCAGTTGAGCATCATACGTTTTTCTATGCGTAGCTTTCGTGAGGTCAAAGAAGGGAGAAAATCCTTAAACTCTTCGAGACTGAATTCTGCGAGGAAACCGAGCTTGCCGAGGTTAACGCCTATTACCGGGACATTGACCTGGCTTAGCTGTCTGGCGGCCGATGTGATGCTTCCATCGCCGCCGAAGACTACTGCGAAATCGGCCTCTTTCAAGCTGTCGGCAGTGCATTCTTTTATGCCGCGGCTGGAAATGATATCGGCTTTGCCTTTTGCGAAATCGAGAAAGTTTTTGATTACCTCGACGACGCGGCCTTTTTTAGGGTCGCCGAAAATCACCAGTTTAGGCAAATTTCTTTTAGCCATTTAAGTTATCCTGTTCCGCATTGCTTTCGACTGTTTGCAGGGTCGAGCGCAAGAGTTCTTTTGCTTTCTTTACTATTTTATCGGCATTTATACCGGCTCGCATAAACTGAGCTTTTCGCGAGTCGTGCTTTAAAAATGTCCTCGGTGCGGCGAGCGTTACGATAGGTTTCGTGGTTTGTTCCTTCGCGGCGACGGCCTCGAGCACGGCTGAGCCGAAGCCGCAGGCGAGCCGGTGGTCTTCTACGGTTATTACGCTTTTTTGTTGCGCCAACGAGATAATTTTTTCGTCGATGGGTGCGGCGAATCTTGCGTTTATCACGTCGACGTCGATATTTTCATCGGCAAGCAGCTGGGCTGCTTTGAGGGCTTCGGTGAGAACTGCTCCGTAGGCGACGATTGCAACAGCTGAGTCAGAGCTTTTTTTAACGACGACGCTTTTGCCCAGCTTAAACGGTTTTGCGCAAGCGGGCCTGTCGAATTTTTTGGGAGGGACAATGTCCTTGGGGTATCTTAAGCAGACCGGTTTATTTTCAGCTAGCGCAAATTCCAGAGCCAGTTTTAACTCGACCCCATTGGCGGGCGCGGCAATGACCATATTCGGCAGCATTCTCGAAAATCCGATATCCATAAGTCCGTGGTGCGTCGGCCCGTCTGCGCCGACAAGCCCAGCCCTGTCGATGCAGAAAACGACCGGCAGATTCTGCAGCGATACTTCCTGGAATATCTGGTCGAAGCTTCGCTGCAGGAAAGTCGAATAAATGCAGACGACCGGTTTTAAGCCGCTTTTGGCGAGTCCGGCTGCGATGTCCACTGCGGTGCTTTCGGCGATGCCGACATCGTAGAATCTGTCGGGGAATTTTTTGCGAAATTCTGCCAGGCCGGTCCCGTCGCACATTGCGGAGGTTATGGCGACGATTTTGTCGTCTTTCGAGGCCAGCTCGGTCAGGTGCCCGCCGAATACCTTGGTGAAGCTGTTTCCGGTTGCGGCGGGGACCTCTATGGCATCTCCATTTTCTTTGAAGGGGCCGGTCGAGTGAAACCTCTGCGGGTCATCGCCGGCGGGAGTAAAGCCCCTGCCTTTTTTCGTATAAACGTGCAGAATTGCAGGATGATTTAAATGCAGAGAGGCCCTGAAAAGTTTTATCAGCGATTCGATATCGTGTCCGTCGACCGGGCCGAAGTATGGTATGTTCAAACTCTCGAACATCTGGCTGGCCGGGAATACCATACGAATACTTTTCTTAATTTTCTCAATCGCATCCTCGACGCTTTTTCCGATAACGGGCATATGCTCGAGGATGTTGCTGGTGGTTTTTCGCAAATCCTCATAGGTTTGGCTAAGGCGGACTTTTGAGAAATATTTTGCGACCGCTCCCTGAGTGGCGTCGATAGCCATCGAGTTGTCGTTTAAGACTATGAGCAGTTGTCTCTTTACCAGCCCGAGGTTGTTCAGCGCCTCGAACGAAAGGCCGTTCACAATGCTGGCGTCTCCGACGAGCGCCACGATTTTATCGTTCTTTCCGGTTTTAACCTGTCCCATCGCCATTCCGATGGCCGTTGCTATCGATGTTCCGGCGTGGCCGACGGTGAACTGGTCGTAAATGCTCTCGGCTGGGTTAGGAAAGCCGCTTATTCCGCCGCCTTTGCGGAGTTTTTTAAAGTCAGCTTTTCTGCCGGTGATTATTTTATGGGCGTAGCACTGGTGGCCAACGTCCCAGAGGAGCTTATCTGTTTTGAAGTCAAAGACGTAATGCAGGGCCAGCGTTAATTCTACGGCTCCGAGGTTGCTTGCGAGATGTCCGCCGGTTTTGCTGACCGAGTCGAGAATAAACCGGCGTATCTCCTCGGCCAGCGGTTTGAGCTGGCTGACAGGAAGTTTTTTTAAATCGTCAGGGGTGTTTATTTTTTTCAATAAATCAGCCATTGAAAGTTCTTTCTTTTACTTTGTTCTTTCGAGCAGGGCGATTGCGAGGTTTCTGAGCGAGTCGGCTTTTTTACCGAACGGCCCTAATTCCGCTATTGCCTCGTCGGCGAGCTTTTTTCCCAACTGTTTAGATTTTTCTGTTCCCAGGACGGACGGGTAGGTTAGTTTGCCGGCTTTGGCGTCTTTGCCGGCGGTTTTGCCCAAATGCTCGCTGGATGCGCATACGTCGAGGATGTCGTCGGCTATCTGGAAGCCGAGGCCGATTTTCAGGCCGTATTCGCAAAGGCGGTCGAATTCGCTGTTCTTTGCTTTGCCGCAGATTGCGCCCATCGCGGCGGCGCAGCGGAACATCTTAGCGGTTTTGTTTGTGTGAATATATTCGAGGGCCTCTTCGGTTCCGCGGCCGTTTTCGGCCTTCAGGTCAGCCATCTGGCCTGCAATCATACCGGCAGGGCCGGCAGCCAGTGCTAACTCATCAATTAGTTTGATGGCAACGGCGGGGTCGTCAATTTCCTTTGCCAAAATCTCAAAGGCGAGCGTCAAAAGGGCGTCGCCGGTGAGGATGGCTGTCGCTTCACCGAATGTTTTATGGCAGGTAGGCACCCCGCGGCGGAAGTCGTCGTTGTCCATTGCCGGCAGGTCGTCGTGCACAAGAGAATAGGTGTGCACCATTTCGATTGCCACGGCGGCGACTTCGGCGTTCTGATTTATTTCGCCGCTGACAAGCTCGCAACACCATAATACCAGCGCCGAGCGCACCCGCTTGCCGCCGGCTTCCAGCGTGTACTTGATTGCTTTTTTCAAGTCGCCGTTGATGTTCGGTTGTTTGTCAACGAGGCGTGACAGCATACCGTTTACAAACTGCGCTTTTTGGCGCAATTGGGTATTGAAATCATTATTAACCGTTTCGACTGTTGACATTTTACTGCACCCCGTTTTCTGAAGGGCTTAACTTTGCATTTTTGACCGAAACCACATATTATACCAATATTTGTGAATTTTTACAGGAAATTATGGATAGCTGCGGATTGTTAATTTTGGGCGTTACTGCCTCTGGTAAGGGGCGATTGGCCTTTGATTTGGCTGAAAATCTGGGCGCGGAGATTATCAGCGTGGATTCTATGAAGGTCTATCGGCGGATGGATATAGGCACGGCCAAGCCGCCTGAGGAGGCGCGGCAGCGCGTTAGATATCACTTGATAGATGTTGTCGAGCCGAGCGAGGCGTTTAGTGTCGGCAGCTTTCTCGATTTGGCATACGACGCGGCCGAGCAAATAAAAGGTCGTGGTAAGAAGATAATCGCGGTCGGCGGGACGGCGCTTTATATAAAGGCGCTGCTGTATGGTTTGTTCGAGGGGCCGGGCAGCGATGAGCAAATCCGCGCTGAATTGCAGGCCAGGGCGGAGGCGGAAGGGCTGGAAGAATTGCACAGGCGGTTGACGGAAGTTGACCCTGCCGCAGCGGAGCGCATCGGCGTCAGAGACCGAAAGCGCATAATACGCGCGCTGGAGGTTTACGAGATTACCGGCAAACCGATTTCGAGTCTTCAGCAGCAGTTCGATGCGGAACGTCCGCTGCATAACTGGACGATAATCGGGCTGCGGAGACCGAGGAGTGTTGAGAACAGTCGGATGAACCAGCGGGTGAGAAAGATGATTGAGGCCGGACTTGTCGATGAGGTCAAAGCCCTGCTGGCCGAGGAGAAACCTTTGAGTCAGCAGGCGCGGTGTGCAATCGGCTACGCCGAGATAATTGACCACTTAAACGGAAAAGTAAATTTGGATGGTGCAGTAGAATTGATAAAGAAAAACACCCGGCGTTTTGCCAAAAACCAGCGGACGTGGTTTAGAAGCTTCAAGGATGTTAACTGGCTTGACATAGATGCTGAAGAGTCAGCCGAAGAAATTTTCAGCCGGGCAGAGGCATTATTAAAAAGCATTGAATAGGTATTTTATACGGCTTGCATCTGTCGCTGGGCGCGGAGGATGGCGGCGGTATCGCCTAAAACAAGCTGTTTTATCAGTTTAGCGGGGACGTAATTTAGGCCGAGATTGAATATTTTTTCCTCGACCATCGAGGCAATCGTTCTGGCGGTTTGCCGGGTAACTTTATAGTTTTTTACAAGGTCGTCAACTATTTGAGATTTGTCCCAGCGGGACTTTGGGGACGACTGGTGAATGCCGTCGAGCTTGTCGGCATCTTCGAGCTTTTCAATATCAATCGAAATAACCTCGAGCCGGGAGCGTTTGAGCTTGCGGTTGAAGTAGTGCTCGCTCAGCGCAATTGCGGCTTCTTCGTGTTTTGTGGCTGTCAAGACCACCTTAATTATGGAGTGGATTTCACTACTGGGGACGGGGCGGGACGTTCTTTTGTGATAAAGGAAATAAGTTACCACTTCCGCAAGCTGCTCGGCGATATGAATATCCGCCTGCTCGTAGTGTGCGAGGGCATTGCATATAGTGCCGATGACCTTTGTGTGCGAGTATTCCTCGATACTGCCATCGGCCTTTGCGACTTTAAGCCAAACTTTCATCCCCGCCGTTTGCCTCCATGCAAAAATTAACGACCCGCTCGATTTTCCTGTTTAGAGAGCGCTTTTTATTTTTTACGTATCAAAAAGCTTCGGCTGTCCGGCATAATCTGTTTCCTGAATGGCCTGACTAACCTCTTCAATCAACTCGCCCGCATCCTCGAAGTCCCGATAGACGCTGGCGAAGCGAATATACGCAACCTTGTCAACTCCCCGGAGGTGTTTTATAACGCTTTCTCCGATGGAAGCCGATGAAACCTCTTTGTCGAATCTCCTGAATATATCCTCTTCTACTCTGTCAGCTATCTGCTGAATTTGTTCAGCAGAGACAGGTCTTTTATAACAGGCCTTCTGCAACCCTGCAATAACTTTATCCCTGTCATAAGGGACGCGAGAGTTATCTTTTTTGACTACGTAAAGCTTAAAGCTCTCGCCGACTTTCTCATAGGTGGTAAAGCGTTTTTTGCAGGCCAGGCATTGCCTTCGGCGTCTGATTATTCTGCCGGTATCGCTTGAGCGCGAATCAACGACTTTGTCGTGGTCCTCCTTGCAAAACGGACATCTCACAGACCAATCCCATCTCAAGAAATTTAGCGAAAACAATACTATATCTCGACCGGTTCCATATTGTATGTCCAACATATAGTATGTCAAAAAAATTTTTATGAAACCTTATAGATGAGCAAAGCAGTGAGCTGTTAGATTTTATTTTCAGCGTTCTCAATTTACGGCAGGACAAGCACTAATGAAAAAAGCTTTGAAAAATTCACAGGACTTTTTTGGGACGGATTTTTCCCAAAAAAAGGGTCCCTGCGTGCGAGCGCAGAGACCCAACATCGGAAAGAAACTTATATGGCCCCCCTAAATACTCCGCTTGTCTCAACCGATTTAAGGATAATGTTTCCTTCCTGCCTTGGTTTTTTTCAATTTGCCCCCCCAAGGCAGGATTTAAGTCGGGCTAATGGTCTTTACGACCGCGGGGTGGTCAAGCTCAGGAAAAATCGTACTAAGCTGACATCGCCCGCTTTAGCTGCTCGGCTCTAATTAAAGTTTAACACAGAAGCGGCACATAGACAAATCGAAGATGCTTGTTTTTCTCAAACTTTATAACAGCCCGATAAAACGAAGTACATAAGTTGATAAGAGGGCGAATGGTTGCAGCAGCTAGTTATTTTTTGTTTCCTGCTTTAGCATACCAGTCAGGGTCTTTTGCAAGGTTTTCCCTTGCTTCCTCCGTCATCATCTTAAAGGCGGGATGTGTGCTCTGCCAGCAGCGCTGCGTAAAAGGGCTTTGCCGCATCTTGGACACTTCTTCGGCGACCTGTTCAAAATAGCTGCCGTAGATATGCAGAGAATCGCTTATGTCAATGTAGCTGCCGATGGTTACGTATTGATTTATCCTTTTGGAAATTTCATCGGCGATTATTCTTTGAAGCTCGGTCATAGCGTATACATTCATAAACCAGGCCTTATACAGGTCTCTGCTTCGCCAGTGAGTGTTCATATTGAGTGAAAGCCCGCCGGCGTCGTCGTCCAGAAGCCGGCACCAGATTCTCTGCAGGCAGGGCGGGTGGTCTGTCTTAGGGTCGGCGGCCGGCATCCAGGTTATCGCCTGTGCTCTTCGAGTGTGACTGACTTCGGAGAGCTTATCTATAATATACTGAATTTGGTTAATCTTTTCAGGTGACTGCGATGCGTTCGCTTCCTGCGAATAGGCGAAGAGCCGCTGGTGATATGTGTATGTCCATTTGCCCGCGGCGGGATTAATCCAGTGGTCGTGAATGCCGTTGACTACTTCCTGGCGATACGCCTCGAGCTCTGCGGGACCGCCGGGAAAATTCTTATGAATCCTCGGTTCGCAGAAGGGGTCGGTAATGGTAACTATAACCGTTGCATCCTTGCTTGGCGGGTCCTGCGGCTTGTCATATTCGGTTTTTACTTCAAGGCCGTTATCCCATACGGCAAGGACAGCTTTCTCCCATGCCTGCGGCAAACAATCAGCGGCAATTGAAATTACCGGTATGCGACCGGCGGTTGCTGTATTAATCATTTTGAAGGGTAATCCTCGACGGTGAAGGGTTCTGTTCCCGGTCTTTTTTCTGCGAATTTGCTTACATCCAGCTCCTGTGCTGTTATCTTATATCTTGGCCGAAATCTTTCAGGCATATCCGCGAGCATTTGTTTCGCCCTGTATGCATACCAGCTGTCGGGCCATTTGCTGATAATCTGCCTGCAGGCATCAACCATAAGTCTGAAGCCGGTATACGGCAATCGTCCTATGCTCCGGCCCGGCACAGCGACGTTCAGCAGCCGCTCGGCTTCTATTTTTTCTGTTTCCGAGAGCGGCTTAAAGTAGAGAACAGTCGGCTTTGCGGTTTCGGCGGGAATCCGGTTTTCTTCAGCGGGTTTTTGCTGTTGCTGTCGCTGGTCCGGTTCAGTCTCTTTTGCCGGTTGCGGCTTGGCCAGGAACTTTTCTTTATCCTCCTCTACCTTGTCGTAGAAAGTTCTCTGTTTGGCCTGCGGTGTTTCAGACGTTTGAGGGGGTTCAGAATTGCGAGACGTAAAGTTGCCTATCAGGACGACGGCGACCACGACGACAAGTGCAAAACCTGCTATTTTCAGCCAGAATGTTTTCATAACTATCACCAGCCCTTATGATTGGTAATTGATTATTTATGGTTGATTGTCTATAATTGATTTTAGCGTTTGACTCTTTTTTATCAACAGCAAATAGTAAATTTTGGAAAGTCATTATGTTCACAGGGCTTATAAAGTCGGTTTGCACGGTAAAGTCGACTTCCACCGCCGGCGGCGGGATGCGTCTGGCCGTGGATTTGGGCGAGCTGGCCGGTGAGAGTAAAATCGGCGACAGCATCGCCGTAAACGGCGTGTGTTTGACCATTGCTGGATTGCGGGGTGGGCTTGCTGAGTTCGAGGTCAGCGGCGAAACATTGGC
>CAYXUW010000020.1:17117-22321 GCA_964468375.1 uncultured Pirellulales bacterium
AGTCGACGCTGGGGAAGTTAAAATCTTCGTCGCTCGTTAATGTGGAGCCGGCGATGGGTGCAGCCGACCGTTTCGGCGGGCATTTTGTGTTAGGGCATGTCGATGGAACCGGGACGGTTAAGGCGATTAGGCGAAGGGGGGAATTTGCCGATATAGAGTTCGCGACAAGTCCCGAGTTGCTTGCTCAAATGGTAGTCAAGGGCTCTGTCGCGGTTGACGGAATAAGTTTGACAATAACAGCTATAGGCGGGAACAGTTTCAGTATATCGATAATTCCCGAGACGCTAAAGAAAACGATACTCGGCACGGCGAAAATCGGCGATACGGTGAATATAGAAACTGATATAATAACTAAGGCGATAAGAAAGCAGTTTGAGAATATTTTACCGAAGGGACAGCTGACGGCTGAGAGATTGAAAGAGTTGGGTTTTTGAGCGCGATGCAGAAGGATGGACAAAAGCAGCGGAAATAATTCAATAGACGAGAAGCCGGTCATAGGCATAACGATGGGCGATGCGGCGGGCATCGGCCCCGAGGTCGTGGTAAAAGCGCTTGCTGACCCGATTATCCGCAAGGCGGGTAAATTTATTATTTTCGGTATGGAAGAGCCGCTTCGTTATGCGGCCGACAGGTGTGAGATTGAACCTTTCTGGGGCCGGCATCAGCACGAGAAAATCAGCAGAGATTATCCGCATAAGGTTATGGTGGCTGATTACGATGAGTATTCGGTTCCGCCGTGGATTACAGGCCCGAGCAAGGCCGCGGGGGAGGCGTCTGTGCGTTTTTGTCTGGACGCTATAGACGCGGCGAGGGACGGTATAATAGATGCGGTGGTAACAGCGCCAATCAGCAAGACCAGCTGGAAGTTAGCAGGCGCCAAATGGCCCGGTCATACGGAGCTGCTGGCCGAGAGGTGCAAATCGCCGCGAAAGGCGATGATGTTTGTCGCCGGCCCGTTGAGAGTAGCCCTTGCAACAATTCACGAAGCGCTGTTTGAAGTTCGGCATAAGTTTACAATCGGCTGCGTTTTCGAGCCGATAGACCTGCTGAACGATACGCTGAAAGAGTATTTCGAAATCGAAGAGCCGAAAATCGGCGTCGCCGCACTTAATCCCCACGCCGGAGAGGACGGACAGTTCGGCGATGAGGAGCAGCGGATAATATCGCCGGCGATTCTGCTGGCGCAGGAGCAGGGTATAAACTGCAGCGGGCCTTTTCCTGCCGACACGCTGTTCCTGCGGGCGTCGCACGGCGAATTCGACGCCGTCGTTGCGATGTATCACGACCAGGGGATGATACCTGTAAAACTTCTTGCATTCGACGAGGCGGTCAATATCACTATCGGCATACCGATAATCAGGACGTCGCCGGCTCACGGAACGGCCTTCGATATCGCCGGCAAAAACGCAGCAAGGTCGAGAAGTATGAAACTGGCCGTGACAACGGCAATTCAAATGGCCGTGAGAAAAAAGGCCTATCAGCTTGTTCAGCGGACGTCCGGACCAGATGCAGACTAAACACCGAATCCAGGAGTTGCTCGCATCGGCGGGTATCGAGCCGAACAAACGGCTCGGACAAAATTTTCTCATCGATTTAAACCTGATGCGTTTGCTGATAGACGCTGCGCATATAGGCGAAGACGATGTTGTTCTCGAAGTCGGCTGCGGCACGGGTTCTCTTACGCAAGCTCTCGCCGAGCAGGCCGGCAGGGTTATCGCCGTCGAGACAGATGACGGGCTGGCCAAAATTGCCGTGGAGGAAGTCAAAACCGGCAATGTCGAGGTCATCAGTGCCGATATTCTGGAGAACAAGAGCACCATCAACAGAACGGTAAGCGACGCCGTCGAGTCAGCTCGAAAAAAGCTCTCGGGCAGATTTCTTTTGGTTTCAAACCTGCCTTATAATATCGCATCTTCTTTGATGATGGATTTGATTACAGGCCCGATGACGGCGGACGCGATGTATGTCACGGTTCAAAAAGAAGTAGCCGAGCGAATGACGGCCGAACCCGGCGACAGGCACTACGGCACGTTGAGCATACATATGACTGCGACGGGCGAGGTAAAAACAGAAAGACAGTTGAAGCCGACGGTGTTTTGGCCTCAGCCGCAGGTGCATTCGGCGATGGTAAGCTTTGTCCGCGAGCCCGAGAAGGTCAGCCGAATTAGAAGTATGGAGCTTCTCGGCGAGGTGATAAACCTTTTTATGCAGCATCGGCGAAAAATGGTGCAGGCCTGCACGAAATTTGCCGCCGGCCAGCTCGCAGAAATTAGCAGCTGGCCCGAGATTTTCCGGCAATGCGGCATAGATCCGCATAACCGTCCCGAACAGCTCACGCCGGAAGATTACATAGCTGTCGCAAACCTGTGCTTAGAAAATAAGCGTTAGAAATTTCGGTTTTGAAATTTTATATGACTGCTGATTTGTGGCGGTGGCTGTGGCACTCGATATTGACGGCGGCCGGTAGCGAGGCAATATGGCAGGGAGCAGTTTCGATTAGACAAGCCAGAGCGGTAGTGTCTCCGCCGAGGCCCTGCGGCCCGAGACCGAGAGCGTTAATCCGGCCGAGTAAATCGTCTTCGAGTTTTGCGTAAAATTCATCGCTGTTTTTTTGCTGGAGATTTCGCAGCAGAGCTTTTTTGCTCAGCAGGCAACTCATCTCGAAATTACCCCCGATTCCCACGCCGACGATAAACGGCGGGCAGGCATCAGCGCCGGCCTGCTTGACGACATCGACAATCCACTGGATTATTTCTTCTTTCTCGGCGGTGGGGTTGAACATTTTGAACCGACTTTTATTCTCGCATCCGCCGCCTTTAGTGATGACGGTCATCTTTAGCTTGTCGCCCGGGACAACCGAGTGATGAATTACGGCAGGTGTATTCAAGCCAGTGTTCTCGCGTTTATTGAGCGGCTCGGCGACGACGCTGTTTCTGAGATAGCCGTTTTTATAACCGGCCTCTACGCCCAAGTTAATCGCGTCGAACAGCGTCTGTGCTTTATCCGGCTTAACAAAAACCTCGCATCCCTGCTCGACGAAGACAACGGCCAGCCCAGTATCCTGACAGAGAGGTATCCTTTCGTCTTTTGCTATGCGGGCATTCTCGATGAGCTGGTTTAAGATTTTCACCGCTGCCGGATTGGACTCTTTCCGGGCAGCTTCTTTGAGAGCGGCCAGAACATCCGGCGGAAGTTCGTATGCGCTTGCTATGCAGAGCGATTCGACTGTATTGACTATTTTTTCAAATTCGATATATCGCAAATTATTATTTGCCGCCATAGCAGTTTCGAGAATTTTAATATCTTTGAACGTTGCCGGAACCTGATTATTCAGCAGCTACAGCGAAATTTTAATCAGCGGATAGTTTCGTTGCAAGATAAAACCGTTTTTGCTATAATGCCGCTTTGAGCTTACAATCGGGTATTATTGACGCCAGTATATTTTGGAGCAGAAAAGAGAAAATAAATGAAATCCGAACATCGTCACCAATTGAAAACCAACGAATTGGCCGAGTGGTTGGCAAACTTTCCCCAATGGGCGAAGAAAAATGCCACAACGATTATTTACGTTTCAGTTGTTGTTGTTCTGGTCGGCGGGGCATATATCTGGAAGGTGTACGAGGAAAAAGTGATAGCTGTTCGAAGAAAGCTCGCATTTACAAGCTCTGCTTCTCAGTTATCGCAGGCTAAGGCGCAAATTCTTCGGGCCCAGACTCGGGGGGTGGATATCGCCTATACTCTTATCCAGACCGCCGACAATCTCCGGGACATCGCCCGAAACGCAAAAAAAGATAATATGGCCGCCTTGATTCTGATAAAGCGGGCGGAGGCATTACGAGCGGAGCTGCATTACCGCTTCGGCAGTGTGAACAAGGAAAATTTAACCGAGCAAATAAACCGGGCCAGGGAAAGCTACACAGAGGCCCTCGAAAAAGCTTCGGGTGATCCTACGCTGACGGCTATGGCTAAATTCGGCCTGGGACTGTGCGAAGAAGAGCTCGGCAACTTCGAGCAGGCGCGGCAAATTTATAACGGAATAGTTACAAACCCCGATTTCCAATATACCGTCATTGTTCCTCAGGCGCAGCAGCGTCTTGACACAATGGATGCTTACAGGCAGGAAATTGCCTTTAAGCCGGCGCCAAAGCGACAGCGGCCGGCTGCGGAAGCTGTGCGTCCCGAATTTGATATCCAAACACCCCAGGGACTTCCGTCTCAAATGGGGCCGTTCAAGGTTCCCGAAGTTAATTTACCGTCGCAGGAGCCGAATAGTGCGCTCAAGGCCCCGGACTTCAATTTACCCGGCCTGGAATATGAGTAAAGCCAGATGCAGGATGCCAGCGCAGACAGCGGACAGCTAACACTTCACGTAGGCCACTCAGTCAGACAGCGCCGCATCGATAAATACCTCCACGGCAGGTTCGGCAACTTCAGCCGTGTTATGCTCCAGGAAGTAATCAAAGCGGGCGGCGTTAAGGTCAACGGCAAAGTCGTAAAGCCCAGCTTTAAGTTAAGTCCCGGCGATATTATCGAAATGACCCTACCCGAGCTGCCGAGCAAGGAAATTCCGCCGCAGGATATTCCGCTGAATATCATTTATGAGGACGATGACATAATCGTGCTCAATAAACCCCCCGATATGATTGTCCACCCCGCAAGGGGCAACCTCAACGGCACGTTGGTAAACGCTCTGGCTTTCTACTCGGACAAGCTCTCCAGCGGATTAGGCGAGTTCAGACCGGGCATCGTGCATCGGCTCGACAGAAATACCACCGGTGTTATGGTTGTTACCAAAAACGATACCGCCCAGTGGAAAATCGCCAAACAATTCGAAGACCGCAAGGTCAAGAAAAGTTATCTCGCCATAGTCCACGGCACGCCCGAACTGACGGCCGACCGTATAAAAGCGCCGCTGGGTGTTCATCCGAGAGTGAGAGAGAAATATGCGATTCGCCCTGAAGTCGGCAGGGAGGCAATCACCTTCTACGAAATCCTCGAAAGCTTTCGCGGCTTTTCTCTGTTGAAGCTGACCCCCAAGACCGGCAGAACGCATCAGATACGCGTTCATTTATCTTACATCAAGCATCCGATTGTCGGCGATGATATGTATGGCGGAAAACTCATCTACCCCTGGCAGCTCGCCGACGGCGAACCGGCTGTTGAGGAACCGATTATAAGCAGGGTCGCCCTTCACGCCCATACAC
>CAYXUW010000021.1:0-22227 GCA_964468375.1 uncultured Pirellulales bacterium
GTTGTCGGTTGCTGTCCACTGCGAAAAATACGCCCGTTTTGATTATAGCGAGTCAGCAGGCAATCCAGGCAAACCCCGAAAAACGGAGCAGAATCACCCGAAAAGGAGCCGAGATAGTCGGCTACCCAGATACGCAGGGCCGTTCCAATCTTTATTTTCTGCTTGATGAATTGAGTAGACGCGGCATCACCCAATTACTTGTCGAAGGCGGCCCCACCGTTATAGCTTCGTTCCTGAAGGAAAAACTCGCTGACGAAATTCGTGTTTATATTGCATTGAAGTTGCTCGGCGGCTCCGGAGAAGTCGATATATCCGGGCCGATGGCACAATTGCCCGAAGCTGTCGGCATGCATTATGTCGATATTAGCCGTTTCGGCGACGATATTAGGATTACCGGCTTTTCAAAAGCAGCTTTAAGTAACCTCGTAGCCGGTTTTGAATAACGATTAGGGTTTTTTATTCAGCATTTTTTTGCTCCGCAGGATATGGAAATAATGCTGTGCGAAGCGGTGGGCCTCGTCGCGGACGTATTGTAGCAGTTTCAAAGCCGGCGAATGGCGGGGCAGTTTCAATGGTTTCAGGTTCCCCTGAAGGAAAATCTCTTCCTCTTTTTTGGCAATCGCAGCGATTTTCACGAGAGGTGCGTTCATTTCTTTAAGAGCGGCTTCCGCGGCGTTTAAGTGCCCCCGGCCGCCGTCGATTAAAACAAGGTCGGGCCAGAGCTCTTCGCCGCGAAGAGCGTATTTATATCTGCGTTTTACCACTTCGGCAATCATCGCATAGTCGTCGATGCCTTTGACGGTTTTGATTTTGAACCGGCGATAGCCGCTTTTGAACGGTCTGCCGTCGATGAACTTAACGAGCGAGCCGACTGCTTCGGTCCCGGCGATGTTGGCGACGTCAATTCCTTCGATAATTCTGATTGGTTGAGTCGTTTGCAGCAAACTCTGCAGTTTTGTAAGGGCTTCAGCCGGGTCAGCAGCGAAAACTTCTGGCTGAACATCCTCATCGGGCGTGCCCCGGCGGTCCAGCCG
The DNA here is from genome assembly GCA_964468375.1 of uncultured Pirellulales bacterium. Classification (GTDB taxonomy): domain Bacteria; phylum Planctomycetota; class Phycisphaerae; order Sedimentisphaerales; family Anaerobacaceae; genus CAYXUW01. The sequence goes on from CAYXUW010000021.1 coordinate 1,035, forward strand.
CTCAATCAGCCGGATGCGGTCGCGAAACATCGCGGCTTTCTCATAATTCATTGCCGCTGAGGCCTCTTCCATCTGCTTTTTCAGCTGCCGAAGGATCGTTGAACGCTTGGAACGCAGAAACTTAACGAAATCTGTGATGATCTTTTTATATTCCCTCCTGTCAATTTTAGTTGCGCAGGGAGCGGTGCATTGTTTTATGCTGTATAAAAGGCAGGGGCGGAAAAACCTGCGTTTCCGGTCAGATTCGCTGATAGTCAGCTTGCAGCTTCGGAACTTAAATATCTTCTGCAGTTCCACGAAAACCGCTCGCAGCTCTTTCGCTCCGGCGAAAGGCCCGAAGAGCCGGCTGCCGCGCGCTCTGGGTTTGCGGGTTATATAAACGCCCGGAAATCCCTCCGATGTGGTGATTTCCAGATACGGAAAGGTTTTGTCGTCGACAAGGTCTGTATTGTAAGGCGGATGAATATCCTTAATCAGCCGTGCTTCTTGTAGCATCGCGGCCACTTCCGTCTCCGTCTCCAGAAAGTCGACCGTCTTAACCTTATTGAGCATCTCGGCAATTTTCGGGCTGCGGGAAACAGCTGCCTCGCCTCCCGGCTGAAAATAACCGCCGACACGCGAACGCAGATTCTTGGCCTTGCCGATATAGAGAACTTTATCCTTCGCACCTTTCATAAAATACAGACCCGGCGTCGTCGGAAAGCCCTTTATTTTCTCGCGTATCGTTTTGAATTTGTCTCCTGTTTTTACCGGCATGTCATTATCTTAACATTATTGTGAAAATATCTGAAATGCGTTGCTCTATTCGAAAAAAAATTTTTCTCCTCATAGCTTTAGTAACTGCAAAGGATTAACAAAAAGATTATCAGATTTGCGTGAAAAAATCTCGAATTTGGTCTTTACACCTAATCAGATTGTCATTAATCTGCCGATACAGTTTTTACGGGCTTTATAACTATATCTGGCGTTATTCCCGTTATTCTTTACTATATATTGTGGTACCATTTTTCGCACGGAGGCGCGTAAATGTCGCATAAATTCAACCCCGAAAACCCATTTGGAAACAAGCAGACCCGCCCGGGGGCGTCTGTAGATAATGCCGAATCGGTCGGCTTGAGAGTGGAGCATTTCTTCTCGACTCCTGACACTCATCCGTTTGACCAGCTCGAATGGGAAAAGCGTTCGGCTAAAATCACCGGCGATAACGAACAGGCGATATTCGAGCAGGATAATATTGAAGTGCCTGCATCCTGGAGCCAGTTGGCAACCAAGGTAGTGGCCAGCAAATATTTCTACGGCGACGTTGAGACCGGCCAAAGGGAAAATTCCGTAAAACAGCTCGTCCATCGTGTCTGCAGGGCGATTGCCGACCGCGGCAGGAAAGACGGCTACTTCGCCACCGACGAAGATGCCGAGGTTTTCTACAACGAGCTTACCTGGCTGTGTGTGAATCAATACGGGTCGTTCAATTCGCCCGTATGGTTTAATGTAGGCCTTTTCGACGTCTACGGCGTTGCCGGAGGAAAACATAATTTCCATTGGGACCCCCAGCGAAAAGAGGCCGTTGCCTGCGAAAACAGCTACGAATACCCGCAGGCCTCAGCTTGTTTTATTCAGTCGGTTAAGGACTCGATGGAAGACATAATGCGCCTGGCGGCAAGCGAGGCAATGCTCTTCAAGCACGGCTCAGGAACTGGAACCGACCTCTCAACGCTGCGAAGCAGCAAAGAAAAGCTCTCCGGCGGGGGCAAACCTTCCGGGCCTTTGAGCTTTATGCGGGTTTACGACCAGATAGCCGCCGTAATCAAATCGGGCGGCAAAACCAGACGCGCCGCAAAAATGCAGTCGCTGAAGGTCACCCACCCCGATATCGAGGAATTTATTACCTGCAAGGCAGAGGAGGAAAAAAAGGCCTGGACACTTATAGAGGCCGGCTACAACGGAGAATATAACCAGCAGGCCTACAGCAGCGTGATGTTCCAGAATTCCAACCTTTCGGTGCGCGTTACCGACGAGTTTATGCAGGCCGTCGAAAAAGACGCCCAGTGGGCCACCCACGCCGTTACGACCGGCGAAAAGATGCAGGAGCACTCGGCACGCAAGCTGATGGAACTGATTTCCGAGGGAACGAGAATTTGCGGCGACCCCGGCCTGCAGTATGACAGCACGATTAACCGCTGGCACACCTGCCCGAATACCGGCCCGATTAATGCCTCCAATCCCTGCAGCGAGTATATGTTCGTCGATGACTCCGCCTGCAACCTGGCCTCGCTGAATCTTATGAAATTCCGCAAGGAGGACGGCTCTTTCGATGTGACCGGCTTCAAAAATGCCGTTCGGCTGTTCATCATCGCCCAGGAAATCCTCGTTGATAACGGCAGCTATCCCGACAAAGCCATTGCAATCAACAGTCATCGCTTCCGTCCGCTCGGCCTCGGCTACGCCAATCTCGGCTCTCTCTTTATGAGCTTGGCTCTTCCCTATGATTCCGACCAGGCAAGGGCTCTCGCTTCGGTAATCAGCGCAATATTGACCGGCACCGCCTATACGGCCAGTGCCGAAATCGCCGCAATAAAAGGACCTTTCGAAGAGTTCGACAGGAACAAAGAAGCGATGCTCAAGGTTATAAATATGCACCGCCAGCATGCCCTCAATATCCCCGAACCGCATTGCCCTGACTATATGCGCCACGCCGCCAGAGATGTTTGGGACGAGGCCTTCGACGCCGGCTCAAAGTTCGGTTTCCGCAATGCTCAGGCGACCGTTCTGGCACCGACCGGCACTATCGGCTTTATGATGGATTGTGATACCACCGGCGTAGAGCCCGATATCGCTCTGGTTAAATACAAGCTGCTGGCAGGCGGCGGGATGCTCAAGCTTGTCAACAAGACCGTCGCAATGGCCCTCGACCGCCTCGGCTACAGCGCCGAAGATATAAAATCAATCTGCGACCATATTGACGAAAATGACACCATCGAGGGTGCGAAAAAGCTAAATCCGGACCATTTGTCGGTTTTCGACTGTGCTTTTAAGCCGCGCAGCGGCAAAAGGCATATTCACTATATGGCGCATCTGAAAATGATGGCCGCCGTCCAGCCGTTCATATCCGGCGCCATCAGCAAAACCATAAATATGCCAAAAGAAAGCACGGTCGAGGAAATCGCCGCCGCCTATAACGAGGGCTGGAAGCTCGGCTTAAAGGCAGTGGCTATCTACCGCGATAGCTCCAAAAGATTACAGCCGGTCTCTACCAAAAAGCACAAGCCGGCGGCAAAGGCCAAAACCGATATCGAAGCTGCGGTTCAGTCTCGGCCCTTCAGGCGTCGGCTGCCGGATACACGCCAGAGCGTAACGCATAAATTTTCTGTCGCAGGTCATGAGGGCTACCTGACGGTGGGGCTGTACGAGGACGGCCAGCCTGGTGAAGTCTTTATCACTATGGCCAAGGAAGGCAGCACCGTCGGCGGCCTTATGGATGTTATTGGCACCTGCACTTCGATGGCATTGCAGTATGGCGTCCCCCTGATTACGCTCGTGGACAAGTTCCGCCACGCCCGCTTCGAGCCGTCCGGTATGACGTCCAACCGCGATATCCCCTTTGCCAAAAGCTTAATCGACTACATCTTCTGCTGGCTCGGCTGCCGCTTCATACCCGGCTACGCCGAGCGAAATACACCTAATCGGCCGGCGCCGGATATCAAGGAAAGCAAAAACACGACGACAGCAAAACAGCTCGTCGAAAAGACCAAAGATTTGGCTCAGAAAATCGCCGAAGCCAAAACCACGGCAAAACCCAAAGAAAAGATAGTTCCCCTCGAAAAGGATTCCAAACAGTCCTCCGATGCCTCTAAAGGCAGATTTGCCGGCCTTGCCAATCGAATCGGCGCTCTGGTAACCTCGGCTATAAGCGATGAGGACGGCCCGACAAAGTCTAAGGCCTCTGTTATGCAGCAGTTTAATTCCCAGTTCGAGCATTTCCAGGACGATGCCCCCGCCTGCGACATCTGCGGCTCGATCACCGTCCGTAACGGCTCCTGCTACAAATGCTTCAACTGCGGTAACTCTATGGGCTGTTCGTAGCGAAGCGATTTGGGTTTGATTGGCTTTGATTGGGTTTGTTTTCACCAAGTGTCTAATTCGCATTTTTCGTTATAACTCCGTTTTGCAAATACTGTTATGAAGACTTGACTTTTTGAAAAATTGGCTTTGTTTTGCATAATTAACATTATTTTGATTGAAGTTTCCTTTCATGATAGAGAGTCTCCGCTGGGGTTTGCGCCTGCCGTATAAAAGGCGAGGCAAAATCCGCTACAAGGTTGAAAATATTAAGTCGTTTCTGACCCGGACCTGCTGGTCCCACGACCTTGCACTGCTGTGCGATATGCAGTTTGCGATTTCGCAAACTTGAGTGGCATTATACCAAATTTCGGGCAAAAATCAAGAGAAAAATATAAAGGTTGTGGGGGATTGGGAAATGGGGTAAAATATTGTGAAGCTATGGCGGAGCGCGAGCATCGCAGGATTTTCATAATTAGAATGCTTTGGCTAACTTTTTGATGCAAAATAATACGTACGGTTTATATTTAAAAAGCAGAGCTTATATGGAAAATGATAAAACAGCAAAGCCCGAACCATATCTTGTTTATTGCCTTCTTATCGATATGATTGACTCTACTAAAAGGGGATTAGAACTTTCTACAAGCCAGCTAGACCAATTTAACTTATCACTAGTAGAGCAAATTAGACCACATATTGAAAAACTTGACTTAGGTGATGCTGTTCTAAAGTTCACTGGAGATGGATGGTTGTTGATAACAAATGGAGTGAAGAATGTAGCTCGTCTATGTTGTCTTGCAATAATTATGGCAAACAAATTTCAGGATGAGATGAGCGAAAGAACCTCAATTGAGCGAGATACTATATCACCACTTCGCATTACTATTTGTTCGGGTCGGGATATAAGTGTTGAATTGCCAGACGGCAGGAAAGATTGGGTAGGCGATAGTGTTCGGAGATCAACCCGAGCTTCGAAATGCTGTTCGCCTAACCAGATACTTATTGATGAACCTGTCCGCCATTGCATATTCCGAGATTTTAGTATTAAAAAAAATCCTATAAAGGATATACCTGAAAAATTTGAAGAAGATTTTCCAATATATGTTCTGGAAAAACTAAAAATTGATGCTGCTGCAAATTCAAAAACCCCTGAATGTTTTGTTTACACACTTGAGATTATCGGAAAAGCAAAAGAAGCTAAAAAAGTGGCGAATCAAGTTTCTCAACGTCTTAGAAGTGAAGTTCGTAAGGCTGGTAAGACTGAGAAAAAACTTCAGCGAATTTTGAGAAGTTGGAATCGACTCATGGCAAGCATTATTGATTATCAGATGGTGCTTAAAATCTCTAAAAGCATCTTATCTGCTGGGTTAAATCCCGACGTGGTTACATACAATATACTAATTAATAAAGCTCCAGACTACGAAACAGCTAAGGGATGGGTAGATAAAATGCGTGAAAAGGATGTTGTGCCTAATACTATTACCTACAATACACTCATCAATAAGGTTCCGGACTACGAAACAGCTAAAGGTTGGGTGGATAAAATGCATGAAGGGGGTGTTGTATCTAATGCTATTACTTATAATACACTCATTAATAAGGCTCCGGACTACGAAACAGCTAGGAGATGGGTAGATAAAATGAAAGAAGAAAATATCGTGCCTAATGTTGTCACCTATAACACGCTCATTAAGAAGACTCCAGATTACGAAAAGGCTAAGAGATGGGTAGATAAAATGTGTGAAGAAGATATTGGGTCTGATGCTTATACATATAATTTACTTATTACAAAAACTCGGGACTATGAAACGGCCATGGAAGTTCTGGATATGATGTGTAAAGACGGAATTAAACCTGACGTTGATACATATAATAAACTTATCGAGAAGAGTGATGACTACAAAACGGCAACAGGAGTCTTAGATATGATGCGTAAAGACGGAATACAGTTTGACGTTTCTACATATAACAGACTCATCGTAAAGAGTGATGACTATGAAACAGCCATAGGAGTCCTAGATATGATGCGTAAAGACGGAATCAACCTTGATGTTTCTACATATAACGGGCTCATCGGGAAGAGCGATGACTACGAAACGGCTATAAGCGTTTTGGATATGATGTGTGAAGACAACATCCGGCCCAATGTTGCAACCTATAACGCACTCATCGAGAGGAGTGCTGACTGTGAAAAGGCCATAAACGCCTTGGATATGATGCGTAAAGACGGAATACAGCCCAATGTTGCAGTATATATCGGAATCATCGAGAAGAGTGCTGATTACGAAATGGCTATAGGTGTTCTGGATATGATGCGTAAAGATGGTATCCAGCCTAGTGTTGCTATATATAATAAACTTATCGAGAAGAGCGATGACTATGAAACGGCCGTAAGCGTTCTAGATATGATGCGTAAAGACGGCATATTGCTCGGCACTGCTACACATCAAAGACTCATTGAGAAGACTGATGACTATAAAACAGCCATAGGAGTCCTAGATATGATGTGTGAAGACAAAATCCAACCCAATGTTGCAACATATAACGGACTAATCGGGAAGAGTGCTGACTACCAAACGGCCGTAAGCGTTTTGGATATGATGCTTAAAGACGGAATCCAGCCCAATGTTGCAACATATAACGGACTCATCGAGAAGAGCGCTGACTACCAAACGGCCGTAAGCGTTTTGGATATGATGCATAAAGATGGCATACAGCCTGACATTGATATATATAACAGACTGCTCGAAAAGACCAATGACCATGATAAAGCCAGAGGTATCATGGCTATAATGTACAAAAACAGCATCAGACCTAATATTAGGACTTACAGCTTGATATCTGAAAAAAAATGATTGATGTGTGGAAAGGAAATATTCAGACTGATAGTTGACTTTTCTATAAACCACATTTGGTGGGCTGAACGTTGGAGATAGTTTTCTTGAAAGAATTGTTGGCTTGTTTTTAACCTAAAGTTGCTGTTGGTTCCGGAGGCCGCGATGAGGAGCGTTAGTATTACGCAGCGGCGAGCCGCGAAGTAAAATGGGAAAACGGCCGAACAGAAGGATGCAACAGCAAGGTCGAACAAGAACCCCGCCATAGTGATGGCGGGGCTAAACGAAATTGAGATTGCTACATCTGCCTGCGGCAGATTCGCAATGACTACATTTCTCCGAACAGGGTCAGCGGACTCGTCCTTGTTATTTTCACTTTTACAAATTCGCCGGCTAGCTCCTCCGGCCCGTCGAAAACAACTATCCAGTCCTCCGCCGTCCGCCCGACTAACTGTGAATAACCATTGTCCCCACAACGATTTACTGCCGCCTTCTTGCTCAGTCCCTCAACCAGAACCTTCACCTCTTTGCCCAGAAACTGCTTCGCCAATTCATCGCTTATTTTCTCCTGCACCGCCAATAGTCTGGTGTTCCTGTCCCTTTTAACTTCCTGCGGCACAGTATCCTGCAAACGATTCTCCGCCGTCGTCCCCGAGCGCGGCGAATACTTAAACACAAAGCAGTTCTTATATCTCGCCTTCTCCGCGAGCGTTACAGTCTTCTCGAAATCCTCCTCCGTCTCACCCGGAAACCCGACTATAAAATCCCCCGCAATCGCGAGCCCCGGCACAATCTCTCTCGCTTTCTCGAGCAGCTCCAAGTAAATACCAGCCGTATAATTACGGTTCATCGCCTTCAGTATTTTATCCGAGCCGCTCTGTGCCGGCATATGCAGATAATTACACACCTTCTCCCGCTCCGCCATCACCTTAAGTATCTCGTCATAAAACTCTTCCGCAGGATAACTTGTAACGAACCTTATCGATTCGATTCCATCGATTTCACTCACCATACCCAGCAAATCCGCCAGACAGTAAACCCTGCCGTTGCTTTCGTATTTATATGCATTTACCCTCTGTCCCAGCAGCGTAACTAACTTAACGCCGTTGTCAGCCAGCTTTTTAACCTGCTCAATGACAGCAGCAGGGGGGCGCGACACTTCCGGCCCGCGCACATACGGCACAATGCAGTACGTGCAGAAATTATTACAGCCCCGCATAACCCTAACGTATGCCTGCGAAGGCAATTGCGGAGCGGCGCTGTCGGAAACCATCTCGAATTTTTCCAGTTCCCTGTTTTCTCCCGAGCCCTGACGGATTTTCTCCGTAACCGCTATCGCCTTTTTCTTCTCGTCTAACGCGTCCGTCACAAGCTTGACTATCTGCGGTATTTGCGACGGCCCGCAGACTATATCAACCGTCTTATCTTCCATCAGCTCCGCCCCCATCCGCTGCGCCATACACCCCAACACGGCGACCACTATATCCGGCTTCGATTCTTTGATATGCTTCAAATGCCCCAGATGCGATAAAACCCGCTGTTCCGCATGCTCACGCACCGAACAGGTATTGAGCAAAACAACATCAGCATCTTTTTCGCTCTCCGCCATGCTGAACCCGCTTTTTTTAAGCGCAGAAGTAACCAATGCCGTATCCAGCTTATTCATCTGACAACCAAAGCTCTTTATGTGGACAATTCTGCCTTTCATACGAAAAGTCGAGTATATCGATTGCCGATATTAAATTCAATGTATCTGCAGCTTAAGTAATAGCCCAAACTGGCTCAATTTAATCCTATATAATCTTGTAGGATTGAGTATAATCTCTAATAGAAGCAGAAGTTATGTTATATTTGCCTAAGAAATTACAAAATCGAAACATCGGGGGGCCGCTCATCTTTTTTGTGCTGTTTTACCTTTACCTCTGGCTCGTGATTAAGCCGTGCGTTATTTATCACGGCGGCGGCGAAATTACTAATTTCCCGGTTTTTTATACGGGATGGGCCTTTTTCCACGAAACCGTATGGTCTCCGGGCGGTCTCATTAAATACATAAGCGCTTTTCTCTCGCAGTTGTTATACATCAACTGGGCAGGGGCAATTGTCTTAACGATACACGCCTGGCTGATTTACGTATGCGTAAGTTGCTTTCTAAAGGCCGTTAACGTTACTCATTTGCGTTTTATCAGCTTAATCCCTGCGATTGTCCTGCTCGCAATCTATAACGGATACACATACCATTTCACGAGAACAGCGGCATTACTGGCGGCATTGGCTTTTTTGTGCCTCTATATAAAAGCGGAATCTAAGAACAAATGGCTTAATGCGCTTCTGTTTCTGATTCTGTCTATTCTTTTGTATATAATTGCCGACGGGGCGTTCCTGCTTTTCGCCGTAGTTTGCGCCATTTATGAAATCCTCTTCAAACACCAATTTCAAACCGGCCTTTTGTGCCTGATATCGGCCATCGCATTGCCGTATCTTATGGGAGTTATGGCATTTAATATAAGCATCACCAACGCTTATGACGAGTTACTGCCCACATCCTGGGAAATTAATTGTTTCCCCGGATGTGAAGAAATGATAAAGGCAGTCTATGCTCTTTATTTGTTTCTGCCTGTAATTGCGATTGCGTTAGGAATCTGGCGGTACTTTAGGGCTAAGGTAACTTTCAAGGTTTCTATGCCTAAGTTCGGCATCGATTTTGAACTGCTTGCCATTTTTCTCGTTGCGGCAGCCGCGATTTTTCTCTCTTATGATTCTGAGCGAAAAGCAATGTTTGAGGTTGATTATTACGCCTCTCAGGGAAATTGGCAGAAAGCTATTCTGGCAGGCAAGGGGCGTCCTCTTAACTATGCTACTATTCATATGCTTAATCGGGTTTTATACCATACCGGCCGACTGCCCTATGATATGTTCAGCTATCCGCAACATATAAGTTTCCTGCTGCTGACTTTTAAACAATATGAGTATGAATACTGGCAAAGATTTTATACTCTTTACGACTTAGGCACTCTCGGCCATTGTGAGCGGGAGCTGGTCGAATCTTTGGAAACATACGGTGAGCGCCCTGTTATTCTCAAATATCTGGCTATGGTAAAAATGGCCAAAGGCGAGCTTCCAGCCGCTCGTGTTTATCTCGGCGCTCTCGACAAAACGCTGTTTTATTCAAGCTGGGCCGAAAACTATCTTCGACAGCTTGAATCCGGTGCCGACCTGTCGGCAGATGAAGAGATTCGGCACCTGCGAAGCATAATGCCCAAGGAAAATGAAATCCCTCCTTACTCGATAGAAAACATATTTTCTGCTTTATTAGAGAGGAACAAGCAAAACCGAATGGCGTTCGAATATATGATGGCTTGGTATATGTTGAGCAAACAACTCGATAAATTTGTACAGAATATACATCGCCTGGATGATTTTGATTATCCTAAGATTCCCCGGCTTTATGAGGAGGCGATACTGGTACATATGTTTAAAACGAAAAAAGACGTTGATTTAGACGGCCGTAGCATCAGCGGGGAATCACAGCAGCGATTTAAGGATTTTTTACAGGGATTCTACCGTTACGGAGGGAACAGGCGAACAGCACCTACTGAAATGGCAGAGCATTATGGCAACAGTTATCTCTTTTATTACTTTTACGGCAGCTCCGGGGCAGGACATGAGTAGACATAGCTACTTATTATTTTTGATTTTAGTGGTTGCGGCTTTGTTGCTTGGCACTTTGATTTACAGCTGGCATTACGGAAAGGTATCTATCGAGCAATTCAGCACTATCGACCGGCTTCCAAACATTCGCCCTGATTATACGGGCACAATGATACCTCCGAACATCGCGCCTTTGAATTTTCTGGTACAGGAAGACGGCTCAGCGTATTACGTAAAAATACATTCTGAACAGGGCGAACCGATAGAAGTTTTCAGCCGAAGGTCTAAAATCATAATTCCCTGCAAATCTTGGTGCCGGCTTTTAAGTGCTAATAAAGGTAATCAGCTGTATTTTGACGTTTTTGTAAGAACAGGAGATAACCAATGGAACCGATTTAGCACCCTCACGAATAAAATCGCACGCGAGCCCATAGACGGCTTTCTCGTTTACAGAAAAATTCGTCCCGGGTATGTCAATTGGCGTGATATCGGCATTTACCAGCGTAACTTACGCAACTATGATGAATCACTTATCCTAGGCAACAGATGTTTTAAGAACGGCTGCCTCAACTGTCATACCTTCTGCAACCATCAAACGGATAAAACGTTATTTCCAACCCGCAGCTACACATACGGCACTGATTCTTTACTGATTGAAGATGGCCAGGTTCATAAAATCGGGACGAAATTCGCGTATCCATCGTGGCATCCGAGTGGACGGCTTATAACATATTCCGGAAACAAAATACGCCAGTTTTTCCATACATACAGACGTGAACTTCGTGATATAGTCGATTTGGATTCATTTTTGGCTTACTATATCTTAGACTCGAAAACCGTAAAAACCTCCCCCAAGTTTTCAAGAAAAGATTATTTGGAAACTTACCCGACCTGGTCTCCGGACGGCCGTTACCTATATTTCTGTTCTGCACCTATGTTATGGTCGGACAGGGACAAAACGCCGCCTAAGCACTACGACGAAGTCAAATACGATCTGGTTAGAATAAGCTATGACATAGACAGCGACCAGTGGGGCGAGCTTGAAACGGTAATTTCAGCCGATGACACAGGCCTAAGTGCCGCCTTTCCGCGAATTAGCCCAGACGGCAGATGGCTGTTGTTATGTCTGGCCGACTACGGCACTTTCCACGTTCACAGCCAGGACAGCGACCTCTACTTGCTCGACCTACAGGCCGCTCAGCAAACAGGGCGGTATACACCTAAACGCCTGGAAATCAACAGCGATACAAGCGAATCCTGGCACTGCTGGTCCAGCAACAGCCGATGGATAGCATTCAGCAGTAAAAGAGACTACGGCGTAGTGTTCACCAGGCCTTACATAAGCTACGTTGACGAGAATGGAAAAGCATATAAGCCGCTGGTAATCCCGCAGAAAGACCCTGCTTTTTATGATTCTTGCCTAAAGACTTTCAATACTCCCGAACTTATCACCGAGCCCGTCCCGCTTACAGGCGAAGAACTGGCAAAAGCTATTCGAAGTCCTGCCAAAATCCCTGTTGATGTACCTATTACTATGGCCACACCCAAAGCCGGAGAAACAACCTCCTGGAGACAGCAGGACCAAAGAGAGTAGACTTGTCTTTTCAAATCCTATATAATCCCTCAAGTTGAGGTGAAAAGCCGGCTTTGGAGTTAAAACCTGATTGCTTTGTTGCCGATATAATTGTATGCTTATGCTGTAGGCAAACTTTGGTAAGATCTTATAACTAATGCTCTTACAAACGAAATTTCGCAATGGCAATTGACCTGAGAGTACAAATAATTGACTTTCCTTGTGCGACTGAATTTTATATTTCGGCAGCGCCGAAGACAAAAGCACCGCTACATGAACAAGCAGAACAGACATTTTCCGGCATCCGGGATACTCTCCACTCGAAAAAAGCTCGCATTTTTCAGGAACGGGTTTTTGCCGCCGAAAGCGCTATAGAGAAAATCTCGCAGATACGCCGGCAAGTTTATGACGATATCGACGATGGCGTTAATCCAAGCTATCTCGTCTGCAAACCAGGATTATCAGGCCAGTTCGCCGGAGTCCAGGTTCATGCTGTCAGCACAAATCATCCTATGGAAGTGATTCACGTAGATGCAATTCCAAGCGGGCGGGTTGTGCATATGCCGTGCTGTCGTTATCTTGGCCTCTCGGCTGTCTCGGTACCGCAGGGCGGCCAGCCGATGCAGCAGGCAAAAGCAATGCTTGAAAAGGCCGAAACGGCGCTTAAAAAATTTGGTGCCGATTTCCTTTCAGTACCGCGGACATGGATTTGGCTGCACGATATAGTCTCGTGGTATGACGATTTCAACCAGGTCAGGAATGAATTTTTCAAAGAGCGTGGAATCCTTGTGAAAAAGGGTCGGTCGCCTATGCCGGCCAGCACCGGAATAGGGCTCAGCCCGGCTAATGGCGCTATGTGCGAGATGGATTTGACAGCAGTTCTGCAACCGTCAGGTTCTATTGAATATCTTCAGGCGGGCGGTAAGCAGCAAAGCGCTTTTGAGTATGGTTCAGCTTTCTCGCGTGCCTCACGGGCGATTACACCCGCAGGCAAGACAGTATTTGCTTCCGGCACCGCTTCCATCGATGCCGGCGGAGCTACGACAAACATCGGCGATGCCGCAAGCCAGATAAATACAACTATTGAAAATGTTCAGGCCGTTCTTCACGATATGAAGTGCAACAAAAAAGACATCGTGCAGGTAACAGCTTACTGCAAAACCCCAGAAGTTGAACAGACATTCAACGAGATAAAAAAAGGGTTCGACTGGCCGTGGGTGACAATGATTTGCGATATCTGCAGGTCTGAGCTTCTGTTTGAAGTCGAGGCGGCCGCAGCAAACTGCAGCTAAACCATAAGTTTCTGTTTAACTTCCTCTGCAGGTTTTTCAGCCGGTTAGCTTCATCGAACCCCAACAGGGCAATCAGGAAAACGGTCATTCTTTATTTATGGTGATTTCCCCCGCTTTCTTTAGAGCCGTCTCTGACAGGATTGGCCCTATTAATTCGTGAATCACAGTTGCTCCTATGACGATGCTTATGATGATATCAGAGATGTGATCGAACTCGCCATTTTGCTTTATAAGTAAAGCTAATCCGACTACAATTCCTCCCTGAGGGATAAGCCCGCCAGCTGCATACTTTCTGACTTTAGCTGGCGCTCCGGCAATAGCAGCACCTACCATTGTCCCTGATATTTTTCCAATTGTTCTGAATATAACGAAGAATACAACAAGAATAATATAAGTGAACATAACCGAAAAATTAAGCTGCATACTGCTTAGGGTGAAAAAAAGAACAAATATTAACTCTTCAGTGTAACGTTCCAAAATCCGAAATATACTGCTTCTCTTCGGATTGAAGTTAGTGACATATATACCCATTGTCATTGTTGATAAAAGCACATCGACACCAATGAGCGTGGCCATGCCGAAGCAGAGAGACAACATGGCAAACACCAATACAATAAGGACTCCTTCTGTCTCCTTTTTTATAAGTGATGTGGCGATATTGAATACAAATCCGAAAACTATGCCCAAAATTATAGCGCCACCGATAACGACAGTCGGCTTCGATGTCAAGAAAAGTATGCCGAGCTTTTGGTTTGTAACTAATCCCCTCGCGAAGGCAAAAGCTATGCTATAATTTATTATTCCCGTCACATCATCAAGTGCGGCAACCCCCATTATTGTCGAGGTTACTTCTCCTTTGGCCTTGTATTCATGGGCCACAGCTAAAGTAGCTGAAGGATCTGTAGGTGATGCCAGACAGCCTATTAACAAACTTATTGGAACAAATGTTGTAAGCCATGTGGCACCGGCATCGTTAATGAACAAAGGAGTTATTACCAGCATCCCTGCAACAACTGCCAAAAATGCCAATTCGGCCTCAAATAATGTGATATAAATTATCCCTTTTCCAAGTTTTTTGATTTTTGGATATAGCAGAGTTCCCCCAACTGAAAAGGTAATGAAACTAAGAGCAATATTGGTAACTATATCCGTGTGTTTAGTGAAGTCTTTGGGTATAAGGTTAAGTAAATCCGGATTAAGCAATACTCCAGCTATAATGTAGCCGGTAACTTTAGGCAGCTTTATTTTTGTGGCTATTTCTCCGAAGATAAATCCTACGGATATTATGATTCCGATGATTAAGACAGCTGGCATATAATTTACCCATTCAAATACGAAAAACAGTATAAATTGTCCGGATAGAAAAGCAACGTCTAATTAATAAAAGGCCGGCACAAGTTATATTCATGAGATGCATTTATGAAAGTTTTCCGTTGAGTTTTCTCTGTATATCTTTCAGGCGGTTAGTTTCATTGAATCCCAGAAGTATAATAGGGAAAGCGGTCTTATTATGAAGTAGCGGCTCATCCATATCCACCCATTTCCTGCAATACTCGCCGTCGGGCGTTCCGGGTATCGGTGAAAAGTCAGCCAGCGTCCCGCGAATTCCCAGACTCTGCACAAAACGCATTGATTCTTCCAGTTCCTGAATACCACCGTGTGGATGTCCGAGAATTTGGTATGCCGTGATATTTATTGGCTTAATTCCCGCGGCGGTTAGGTGCTCAACGGCCTGCAAAAGCTCATCGGAGCAAACTTTCGAGCCGGTGCGCTTCTGCCAGGCAGACGATGCGCTCTCGAAACCCAGATAAAAAGTCTTAAAACCGGCTCTTGCCATAAGTCCAGCTAACTCTTTAGTGATAAAACGTGCATTAAGAGCGTTGGGTGTGTGTAAATTTACTTTTATATCCTTTCTCAGCAGCTCTTCTAAAAACGGCATTAAGACTTTCTCCGCTTCGAACAACAAAGCATCGTCGTAGAAGGCGATATTTCTTACTCCGCATTTCACCAAGAGCTGTAATTCAGCCAGAGAGTGTTTTAATGACCGGGCCCTAAATTGGCCGTAAACCTTCGGTACAGAGCAGTAAGTGCAGTTAAAAGGACAGCCGTCAGACAGTTTCAAAACACCAACATTTAGTTTTTCATAGACCTGCCACAGCGCCGGTTGTTCCAAATCTGGTGTGAGATTTATATATTCCCAGAGCGGATGTAAATCAGCATCCTGCACCAAAAAATCTGTCCCCAATTTTTCTGCGTGACTGCTGCAGAGCGTAACATAGTTGCCGCCCAAAATAATTTTCGCCTTCGGCCAGGTCTTGTGAATGTCCTCTATTACCTCCTGAATACCTTTATACCAGTATGTCATCATTGTTTGGACGAATACAAAGTCGCACTGCTGCTGTTCTGTCAGGTAATTCTGAAACATATTACGCGGCAAACCGAAACGCCGAAAATACCTTGGGATTTGTGCAAGGCAGGGGGGGCGCGTCATTTTCCCCAGGTAAAATCGTCCCCGCCCCCACTCATCGGATTGCAGCCCCTTCCACCCAGTCATGAATGGATGCAAACGGTCTAGGTAATCGAAAAATTCAAAATCCGCTTTGCCTCGCAGATAGCCGGCTATGCTCAGCAGGCCATAGGGTTTCAGCCAAAAATCATAAGCGGCAAAATCGTAAATCGGCGGATTCAAAAGAAGAATTCTTGGTTTTGACATCTTTTGTGCCTTCGATTTTTATGCTGTAAGCCATTTGGGTAATAATCAACTTTTTCTAATTTTAACCCAATGCGCAAATAAGAAAACTAAAAACCACAATTATCCTATGCTATAACGTTTGTGTTAACTAATAAACTGTTGCTTATTTACTTTGCCAAGAGTAGAATTAGGCGACCATAGGCATGGAAGTCTTTATGGCTGAATTGAAAAAACAACTTGGCCCGCTCGATGTATTCGCCGTAGCGTCCGGCGCGATGATAAGCTCGGGTTTGTTTGTTTTACCCGCCATCGCCTTTTCAGAAACCGGTCCCGCCGTCATATTGTCATATCTTTTCGCATCGATTTTGATAGTTCCGAGCGTTCTCAGCCAAGTAGAATTAGCGACGGCGATGCCGCGGGCCGGTGGGACATACTTTTTTGTCGAGCGCAGTCTCGGCTCTATCTGGGGATTGTTTGGCGGACTGGCCGACTGGTTCTCTTTAGCTATGAAAAGCGCTTTTGCCGTTGTTGGTATGGCGGTTTTTGTCGACCTTTTGGTGGAAACCGCTTTTGGAGTTAAGCTCAGCGAATACCATTTCAAAACTATAGCTGTTTTGTGCTGTCTTTGTTTCGCGGCACTTAACGTACTTAGCGTAAAACAAACGGGCAGATTCCAGGTAATTCTCGTGGCGATACTGTTGCTGATACTCACTGTATTTGTAGTTACAGGAGCAAGAGAAATCAGACCTGTCCGATTTGAGGGTTTTCTCGATAAAGGATGGTTAAGAGTGCTGGCGACGACGGGGCTTGTTTTTGTAAGCTTCGGAGGCCTGAACAAGGTTGTCAATATCGCCGAGGAAGTGGAACGACCTGCGAGAAACCTGCCTTTGGGGATGCTTCTGGCCTGCCTGGTTGTAACGACTTTATACGTCGCCGTAGTCGCGGTCACGGTCGGCGTCGTCGACAACTCTGAACTGGCCGCAAGCTATACACCTATATCGACCGCCGCTGCTAAATTTATGGGCGGATTAGGATTTGTGATTATGGCAATTGCCGCGGTGGCGGCATTTGTAACTACTGCAAACGCGGGAATACTTGCCGCCTCGCGCTCGCCTATGGCTATGAGCAGAGACCGCCTGCTGCCTGCTTTTTTTGCACGCATCAATGGGCGATTCAAAACACCGGACGTCGCGATAATTCTAACGTCCGGTTTTATGATTACTGCGATTATTTTCCTCGATATCGAAATGCTGGCGAAAACAGCATCCACTCTTTTAATAATTCTATACATATTGACCAATATAAGCGTGATTATAATGCGCGAAAGCAAAATACAAAGTTACAGACCCAAATTCAAATCACCACTATATCCCTATATTCACATAGCCGCTATCATTGCTTACGGTGTTCTTATAATCGATATGGGAAAAGTGCCGTTGTTGATTTCCGCCAGTTTTATCTGTTTAAGCACCGCCTGGTTCTGGCTTTATGTATCAAGACGGGTCAATCGTGCCTCAGCGGTGATGCACGTCGTCGAACGAGTCACAGATAGGGAACTCAAGACCGTAACGCTTGAAAACGAGCTGCGCGATATTTTGCTCGAGCGCGATGATATTATCGAGGATAGGTTTGACAAACTCATCAAAAACTGCGAAATCCTTGACATCACTAATAAGGTAGCTGCCGAGGAAATATTTCGCGAAGTATCAACCATTTTAGCAAAGAGATTGGAAACGAGTGAATATGTGCTTTTTGAAAAATTCCTCCATCGTGAAGCTGAGGGCGGAACGGTAATCCAGCCGGGGCTTGCCATACCTCACATAGTAGTTGAGGGTGAACAAAAATTCGATATTTTACTCGTCCGGGCTCGCGACGGCATAGACTTCCCGCACGCCCCGGATCCCGTCAGGATGATGTTTGTTCTGGCTGGCAGCAAAGACGAACGCAATTATCATCTGCGTGCACTCATGGCAATAGCCCAGATAGCTCAAGAAAAAGGCTTCGAGCAGCGATGGTTTGCCGCCAGAGACACGGAAGCGATACGAAATCTTATTCTTCTTTCAGCTAGAAAAAGAGATACGAAAACGTAACTCCTTTTAACCGCCCTGTGCATTATTTGTTACTTTTACCTGCTGGTAGCAGTTCCTGCTTTTCGGCAGGGGGGTGTTTGGTGTCGTTCGGCTTTTCGGTTTCCTCTTTCGGCCGATGCTTCCACCTTCGGTGCAGCCACCAGTATTGGCTCGGGTCTTCCCGTACGAAATTTTCAATCGCCCTGGTGTATTCCGCAGTAACCCATTCAAGCGGGTCGTCCTTATCAGCCCACTCTTCGGGGAAAATTATACGATTAACCCCTATTTCAAAGAAAAAATGATTATCAACTCTCCTGCTGTAACCCACTCCTATAGGTATATTGTTGGTGATAGCGGTTAATCCTATGCTTTTATAAGTGCTGGCTTTTCTGCCGAAGAAGTCAACAAAAATTCCCTTTTTTCCTGCGTCCTGGTCGGCAATAAAGCATAAAGTCGCACCGGATGTGGCAGTCTTGCCCATAACCCTGGATGCGCCTTTTTTATCGATTATTTTCTGGCCGGCCCGCTGACGAACCCTATACAGATAGTTGCTAATCAGCTTGTTATCTAACGGCCGGGCGATACTGTAAATATTAAAACCGAACAAACCAAGCAGATAACCCATAATCTCGAAGTTGCTGTAATGTGCCGCAACCATCAGCAGCCCCCGGCCCTCTTGCATTAGCCACTTGACCCGTTCGACATTTTTGTAGCTTGAGTAATTCCGCCAGTTATATCTTTTAACCAATCGGGGCGTAAACAACATATCGACCGCCAGCATAGCGATATGCTCGAAGCTTCGCTGACCTGTCTGCCAAATCCATTGTTCACTTTTCTCAGGATAGCTCGCACGAAGATTGTCCAGAGCTCGTTCGCGGCCGCGATGGTAATATTTCCATAATAATCGGCCGAGAAAACAAGCCGTGTTCAAGTTGGTCTCGACATCAAACAAGTATAGAATTATCACAAGGAAGCGCAATGCAAGATAAGCCAGCAAATCCGCAAAAGGATTGTGTTTTTTCCTCCTTTTCTTTCGTTGAGCGATATTACTCATAGACCGTGATTTTAGAGCAAAAATTGCCATTGTCAAGCCTCAAACCGTCTTTCGCTTGTTTACGATTGACGGCAGGGTTTATCACGGCTACAATGACCGCTTAACACTTTGGAAAGGAATTATTATGGATTTTGAACAGAATAATCAAACTGAACCTGCGCAGCCGCCGCAGCCGGCTTCCGGTTTCGCTCAGGGTCAATTGTCAACCGCAAAAGCGCCACGAAAACAAACCGGCTGGAGAATTTTTTGGGGTATTATTCTCGGCTTGTCGGTGCTGGCGAATATAGCCTTGTTCTTGATGTTGCTTGGCCTTGTTGCTGTATTCATGACGGGACAGGAAAGCATTTTTACCGAGGAAACCATAGAAGCTGGCCCAAGAGCATCCAAAATTGCGGTAATTACAGTGGAGGGCATAATAGATGGCGAAAAATCGCGGGATATTTACGAACAATTGAACAGAGCCGCCGATGACAGACAGGTAAAGGGACTGATTATTCGTGTAGATTCACCGGGCGGAACTATTTCAGGCAGTGACCAAATCTTCAATGAAATCAATAAATACCGTGAGGAGCAGGATAAACCGGTTGTAGCTTTTATGCAGGGCATTGCCGCCTCTGGCGGCTATTACGTATCGGCAGCGTGTGATAGAATCGTAGCTGAGCCGACAGCAATTACCGGCTCGATAGGTGTGATAGCAGGCCATTTTGTCCTTCAGGGATTGTTGGAGGAAAAGCTCGGCATTCAGCCATCTGTTTTTAAGTCAGGTGAAAAAAAGGATTGGCCCAGCCCGTTCCAGCCGGTTACTGAAGAACAGCGCCAGTACGTACAGGACAAATTAATTAAACCCGCCTATAACAGATTCGTGCAGATTGTTGCCGACGGCAGAGAAACGCTTACTCTGGCCGATGTTGAACGTCTGGCCGACGGCAGTATCTACAGCGCTGAAGAGGCATTGAATGAAAAATTAATAGATGAAATCGGTTATCTCGACGAAGCCATAGAGCAGGTCAAAGAATTGGCGGGAATCGAAAAAGCACATACGGTGGAATACCATAAGCCGTTTTCTTTCGGTGACTTCTTAAGTTCGCAGAGCAAAAGCATCTCGAAAATCAACAGAAGCACGCTGTACGAGCTTAGCACACCGCAGATATTGTATCTTTGGACGTATTAGATGAAAACAATAACTACAGCCAAAATAAAGACTTAGCTGATGTCGATAAAATTTTAAAAAATTGTAGAAAATGTGCTTGACGTTTGCGTCCAGTTTCAATATGCTTCCGTCAGGATTAGAGTGGTGATGAGTTGGCTGGCAGAGTTAATCTTACGTAGCACTCATAAATAGTCTTCTGAAAAGCATGTTTAGTGTGCTTTGACGAGGAGGAGTGAAGAGCGAAAAGATTATTATGCCAGCGAACCAAAGGGCTGTGAGTGAAATACTCACAGCCCTTTATCTTTATTAGTAATTCAAGCATTTCTAAAGGAGGACTCTTAATGGGCGATACAGGAATCGAACCTGTGACCCGCTGATTAAGAGTCAGCTGCTCTACCGGCTGAGCTAATCGCCCTGCATTTATGGGCCCGGTAGGATTCGAACCTACGACCAATGGATTATGAGTCCACTGCTCTGCCGCTGAGCTACGAGCCCCAACGCCAATTCATTTATCGTTTGAATTATAATTGCAATTTCCATCTTATCAAGAACAAAAAATACAAGGTGTTTAACCGAAAATTAAGAAACGAAATTCGCAAGATGTTTATCTTCTTAGCAGATATATTTTCACTATGAATAAGTGGATTGGAAAATGATTCACATATTCGGCAGGGGGGTCGAAAATTTTTTCACTAGAACCTTGTTTTTTGCCAAAAAACGCCGTTTTTTTTCTTCCCTTTGCTTTTTTTTCTTGCTTCTTAGTTGCCACCGGACATACAATAATAAATAGCATTAGCGGCGTTTGCTTTTGTGTCTTTCCCAAGC
>CAYXUW010000022.1:0-21934 GCA_964468375.1 uncultured Pirellulales bacterium
CTCCTCAAGCGAGCGACGCAGCTCTGCATCGGTGCACAGACTCTGCTCCACTGCCATTTTTCCGAATACGGTATCGTAACTTGTTTCGTTTGTTGTCATCAATCCTTTCGGTCAATCCGTGGATTTCTGCTAAACAACAATAATATATACTCAAAAACACCAGATTATGTTTTATATAGGACTATTGTCAAAGAAAATTTGTAATATTTGATTACAAAAATATAGACTTCTATGTTTAAAATCGACTTTTCTGGTTTCCGGGTTTAGCGGTTTTCTACGCCGGGCACACCGGAGCACCCCTCCTAAGCCGATTTAGGGTTGACTTGGCGTCAAATCCCGCTAAACTGTTGTCTCTCTAAAAGTCGGCGTTATCGAAATAGTAACCTTAAAGGAACCAATAAGTGGCTTACAATTGTGTCGTTCTAATTAAACAAGTTCCTGATACCAAAAGGATTACAGGCCAGGCGATGAACGACGATGGTACCGTTAATCGTTCTGCATTACCGGCCATTTTCAATCCGGAAGACCTTAACGCACTCGAGTTAGCTCTGCAGATTAAGGATAAATTCGGCGGCGAAGTAACAGTTATCACTATGGGGCTGCCGGCGGCAAGTGCGATTCTTCGCGATTCGCTTTTCCGCGGGGCAGATGATGCAATTCTCATCACCGACCAGCGATGTGCCGCAAGCGATACATTAGCAACAAGCTATATCCTAAGCTGTGCTGTCAAAAAAGTGGGTGATTATGACATCGTTCTTTGCGGCAGGCAGGCAATCGACGGCGATACCGCACAGGTCGGCCCACAGTTGGCGGAAAAATTGGGCATCCCTCAGATTACCTATGTTGAAGAGCTTATCGAACTCAACGGCAAATCTATAACGGCTCGTCGCAACATCGGCGCCGGCTTCCAGCAAGTCAGGACCAAATTGCCCGCTCTTTTGACGGTTACCAGTGATGCAAACGAGCCGAGGGTTGCCGCTGCGAAAAAAACGATGAAATATAAAAATGCACGAACGCCTATTGAGGTCGAACAGAAAGTCAGGGATGAAAACGCAAATGCAGATGAAGCAGATATCAAAAAACTGGTTAAACATAAATGCGGTGAGTTAGAGGCAAAAGGCCTGTTGATTAAGCAATGGGATTTGGATTTTCTGGAAGCCGATTTGAATCGGTGTGGCCGAAGCGGCTCACCAACAAAAGTGCATCGAATTCAAAGCGTGGTTTTAGCAGCGAAAGAAAGTAAAAACGTCGAGCCCGACGACCGAGGCATTTCAGATATGGTGCACGAACTGATTAAGGACAAAATCATCGCATAAAGTGTGTGTAAATTATGATAGATGTGAATAAACAAGGCGAAGTTTGGGTTTTTGCAGAACAGCATAATGGGCATCTGGAAGATACACCGATTGAATTGATGAGTAAGGCCCGCCATCTGGCTGATATACTGGAGGTTAAACTCTCTGCTGTTGTTTTGGGTGACGGCATCAAAGACCTCGCAGCGAAATTGATACATTACGGCGCCGACAAGGCTTACCTTGCTGAGAACCCGCTGCTCAGTGCTTACCAAACGAATAGCTATGCAAAAGTAATTTACGATTTAATACACAAATATAAGCCGCAGATCGTGCTTTACGGCGCTACCGCCACCGGCCGGGATTTGGCGCCGAGGGTCGCAAGCGCCGCCAAAGCCGGGCTTACCGCCGACTGCACGGACCTGCAAATAGGCGACCACGAGACACCGAAGGATAAAAAACTTCACAAAAACTTATTGTTTCAGGTAAGACCCGCCTTCGGCGGCAATATAATCGCCACCATCATAAATTACGACCGCTGGCCGCAAATGGCAACCGTCCGCGAAGGTGTAATGCGAATGCCGGAACCGGATGTCAGCCGAAGCGGCGAAATCATTGAAGAAAAGGTGCAGATTGCCAAGCAGGATTTACCGCTCGAAATCCTCGAGGAGCACAAACGCCAGAAAAAGGTTGACCTTAAAGCGTCGAGAATAATTGTTGCGGGCGGGGCGGGTGTCGGCAGCAAGGATAATTTCAAGCTCATCTGGGATCTGGCGAATTCTCTCGGCGCAGCGCCAGCGGCTACCAGAGCGGCGGTTGATTTGGGCTTTATAGACCACGACCATCAGGTCGGCCAAACAGGCACAACCGTCAGGCCCAGCTTATATGTAGCTGTAGGAATCAGCGGGGCGATTCAGCATCAGGCCGGAATGTCCGGCAGCCAAAAG
Organism: uncultured Pirellulales bacterium; assembly: GCA_964468375.1. GTDB lineage: Bacteria > Planctomycetota > Phycisphaerae > Sedimentisphaerales > Anaerobacaceae > CAYXUW01. The sequence continues at coordinate 2,240 of CAYXUW010000022.1, forward strand.
ATTATCGCCATAAACAACGACCCAGACGCTCCGATTTTCCAGATTGCACATTATAAAATAATCGGCGACCTTAATGTTGCCGTGCCGAAAATGATAAAGGCGCTTAGAGAAAAAAGTATTAAAGAGGAACAAACAGTAGAGGTTTAAAGCCGAATATATTATGGCCAATTTTTACAGAGACAACAACGACATACAATTTTTGTTTAAGCATATTGACCTGGGCACCTTGGCTGCAGTTTGCGAAAATAGCTTTATGTTCGCGGATAAGTTCGACTACGCCCCCGCCGACGCCGAGGAGGCGGTACAGAATTATAACCTGGTTCTCGACTCACTCGGGCAATTGAGCGGTGATTTTATTGCTCCGCGTGCCGAAGATGTCGACCGAGAAGGCAATACCCTTAACGAAGACGGAACGGTTACCTACGCAAAGGGGATACAGGAAGCTCTTGATAAACTTGCCAAAGCCGACGTGATGGGCTTTACTCTGCCGCACAGGTTCGGCGGCCTGAATTTCCCGAATCTTGTTTATTCTATGGCTATCGAGATTGTCTCCCGTGCCGACGCGGCGCTAATGAATATCTTCGGCCTGCAGGGAATAGCCGAGACGATTAACGCCTTTGCTTCGGAAGAAATTAAACAGCAGTATCTGCCCGATTTTGCCGCAGGCAAAGTTACGGGCGCCATGGTATTGACCGAGCCGGACGCCGGTTCGGATTTGCAGTCCGTTAAAGTTTCGGGCCACGATATGGAGGCAGAGCAGCCGGCAACAGTATATCAGGATGCAGAGGGCAATTGGTTTATCCGCGGGGTAAAGAGGTTCATTACAAACGGCTGTGGTGAGATTTTGCTTGTTCTCGCCCGCAGCGAACCGGAAATCTCCGATGGCAGGGGTCTCAGTTTGTTTCTCGTCGAGCGAGGTCCCTGGGTCAAGGTGCGGCGTCTGGAGGAAAAGCTTGGCATCCACGGCAGCCCGACCTGTGAACTGTTTTTCAACGATGCCCCGGCTAAACTGATCGGCGAGCGTCAGCGCGGCCTTATCACTTATGTCATGAGCTTGATGAACGGCGCTCGCATCGGTATCGCCGGTCAATCGCTCGGCATTGCCGAAGCCGCTTACCGAGTCGCCCGTGATTATGCCGCTACGAGAAAGCAGTTCGGCGTAGTTATCGAAAAGCTGCCCGCCGTCCGTGATATGCTAATCGATATGAAGATTTCTATCGAAGCCGGCCGTGCACTACTATATGAGACATCTCGAGTGGTGGATATGGAGATTGGCTATGCTAAACGCCTTGAGCAAAATCCGCCGGAGGATAAAACTGAAGCTAAACAGCTCAAAAATGATTCTCGAAAGTATAAACGGCTCGCAGCGATGCTAACGCCGATGAGTAAATATTACTGCTCCGAAATGTGCAACAAAGTCGCTTACGATTCGATTCAAGTCCTCGGCGGTAGCGGATATATGCAGGACTATGCCTGCGAACGGCATGCCCGTGATGCCAGAATCACAACCATCTACGAGGGAACAAGCCAGTTGCAGATAGTAGCCGCCGTCCGCGGTGTTTGCAGCGGAACAGCTGAAAAGTTTATCACTGAACTGACTGAGAAGGATTATGACCCGCAGTTAAAAAACCTGCTTGAAAAGCTCTCTCAGGGAACGGAACAGCTGAGAAACGCCGTAGCTTTTGTTAAGGAAAATGGTAGCGAGTATATGGATCTCTACGGCAGAGCTTTAGTTGATATCGCGATAGATTTGATTAACGGCTATTTGTTCTGCGACCAAGCAAGCACTAACGTTGAGATGAAGACCGCAGATGAATCTTCTATGAAACAGCGCAAGGCGATGGTTGCAAAAAGATATATCACGAAAAATGCGCCCAAGATTGCGGCTTTAGTGGAGCTAATCAAAACGGGGGACAAATCCACATTTATGGAATACGAAGCAATCGCGGCACCGCTGCCGGTGGAATAAGGAGGACATAATGCTTCGAGCCGTTATATTCGACTTCGACGGCGTAATAACCGATTCTGAAATACTGCATCTGCGCGCCTTTAATCGGGTTTTGGCCCGATACGATATAGAAATTTCGATAAAGGATTACTACAAGAAATATCTCGGCCTGAGCGACCTCGACTTCTTCAATGCCCTGATTGATAAAAAGGTATTACAAAAACCGACACAGGGTATCGAATATCTTGAAAAAGAAAAAACAACGATATTCGAACAACTGGCCAAAACCGACGGCAGGATAATAGAAGGCGTGCTGGATTTTCTGCAAATGCTCAATCAGGAAAACATACCAATGGCTATATGTTCCGGGGCCCTGCTGTCAGAAATTGAACTCGTATTGGAGCAGGCCCGGCTGCGCTCTTTTTTTGAGGTTATAGTGTCTGCAGAATCTGTAAAAAAGGGAAAGCCGCATCCGGAGGGTTTTCTGCTGACTCTGCAAAAACTCAACCAAAACCAGCAAAACCCTGTTCTGCCGGACCAGTGCATTGTAATAGAAGATTCGCATTGGGGACTCGAGGCCGCCAAAGCGGCGGGTATGCACTCCATCGCGGTAACAAATTCCTACGACGCCGAACAGCTGGCGATGGCCGAAAAGGTTGTCACCAAACTGTGTGATTTGAACATAGGCGACCTGCAAGAACTTTGCAATTGAAAAGTTATCCTTACAATCCCAACATACCTGGGGCGGTAATCCTGGTTTCGACTTTGCCGTTTTTTAAGTCATATTGAATTCCATCGACAAGTGCACCGTTAAAAAGACAGGGCTGAGACTCATCGCCCCGTGCAGTAATCACAGATTCATCAGCATCATAAAACATTTCACTGCCCGCGAACTGAATATCTTTCCTTTGACCCCATATATTCTTCTTGCCTTCCTCTTCGTAGGTAATGCCGTCTGTGGCGCTAAGCGTCGAAAGCTCGGTTCGACCGTCGGCGGTTTCGTAGAGCAAAGCTTCTATATGACTGGCTGTTACTGCGACCTGGCGTCCATATTTTTCTTTAATAATCGGGAAATAATCGATAAAAATGCCCTCCCCGCCGGCATCAGCGATAATCTGGTTCATCCCTAAGTAATATTTCAAAGTGTCGAAGTTTCGCACAACGGCATAGCATCGCTTCTGCAAACTGAATTTTTTATCCGGCTTTTTTTTGGGTTCGGCAATATTCGAATTGTCGACTTTTATTACACCTCCCGGGCCGGTGGCAAGAAACAACTGCTCGCCGGTATCATAATCGAACCTGACACATTTTAATTCGACGCCGCCGATTAGCTCGGACTCTGCGGTCTTTACTGTTGCGAGTCTGACTCCCCCGCCGCTGACGGTTAAATGCTCTATGTTGGCGGACGAAGCGGCGGACTGCGCATCTTTAGTTAAATCTACCGTAAGCTTCGGCCCGGACATCATATATTTCTTCTGTATGCCGGAATCGTTACGCTGCAATTTGCATAAAGCGTCGCCCTCGAAAACAATCTGATTCAGCGCCGGCAGAAATCTGGCCTTCTCCCGGGATGTTACTTCCACCGGAACGGCATCCTGCCTGCCTTCGGCATCTACCACATCGTTTACATAAAACGTAAGTTTCGACAAGCCGCTGGCAACAGTATCTTCAGTAACAACGCAATAGTCGATTTTCTGTGTAACAAATGTGGGCCGTTTGTCTTCGTTGTCGAAACTTCTGGGATTTTTGCTTTCGGCGGCAACGATATTTTGGGCTGTTCCGGCCGAATCCATCGGCTCGATTAAAATACCGTTGTCGCAGGTTACGACGATATCTACAAATTGTCCGGGCAGCTCATTTGGCTCACCCTGCGGCTGAATGTCGCTTTCTTCGGTAATACCCGCATCCGTCTTCATCTTGTCCGGGCCGTCGCCGCTTTCCCCTCTGTCTTCGGTTCTCCTATCCGGCCCCTTAGACCATAAGATATTGTTAATTGAAACCTCATCAGCAAAAACTAATTGCTCTGTTGAATCTATGACAACATTTCCTCTGAATGCACATCTGTAGTAGTCACCCTTTTTGTTATCTATTGTTTTTTTCTCAATTGTTTGTCCTCCATCGGCTGACAACCCTGTTTGCCCCCGGTTGCTGGAATTGTCGGCGTCTTTTACTTCAGATGAAAATAAAGATGCCCCTCGCGATTGTCTGATATGCATACTTTCCAATTCAATTATTTTAAGGAACTCAAGATGGCCCAGCTCATCGTTATAAACAATCTCCAGACCCTTTCCGAGCATTTGGGCGCTTTGGGAGGTGAACTTAACCGGCCCGTCACTCGAGAACTGCGATCTTTCGCTGATAAAAATAATATCATCGAGATAAATAAATCCCTCTTCCACATTGCTGTTTTCTTCGGGCAAAATATGAACAACTACATTTCCGCTTAGTGTAGCATCCCTGGGAGTAGCTCTGCCTACGGCATCTTCGACCCTGACCTTGCCTTTATCAGCAGTCATATAGCATCTGAAATTGTGTCGGTAAATGTTCATATACGGATCCTCTATCTCCCATTCGTCCCCTTCGACATGCAGGAGTTTTTCGAACCCGAATTCCCGGTCGATTTGCTTATTTTCGTTTAAGTGTGCGTATTTGGCCTTCCGAACGGTGCCGACACCAACATCACCGACTAAGCCGATTTCACTGTCGAACTCAACATTATCGGCAATATCAGCGGATTCTGTCGCTTTATCAATTTCTATTGGCGGAGTTTTACTTATCAGATTGTAGAACAGATATATTACAAGTACAGCCCCAACAGAGATGAGCCATATGCGGAGTTTTTGCGACTTAATCCTCATAACAAATCCATTTATGGCGTTTCAGAATCCGGCAGATACCTTTCCATAAGCTCCTGCCATCTGCCGCTCTTTTTAAGAATGTATTCTATTACTTCACGCACGGCCCCTGTGCCCCCGCTGTGTGTCGTTACATAGTCGGCTGTCTGCTTAACCTCATCAACCGCATTGATAACAGCCGCTCCAAAACCCGCGCAGCTTATTACCGGCAAATCCAGCAAATCGTCGCCGATGTAAGCTGTCTCCTCGGCCGAGAAACCTGTCTTCTCAAGCAACTTCTTAAATTCAGGCAGTTTCTCAAAGCAATTCTGGACGCAGTAATCTATCTCGAGCTGCTTGGCCCGGAGTTCCGTTGCCTGTGAAAATCTGCCGCTCAAAAAAGCAACTTTCAGCCCGGCTCTCTGCCACATCCGAATTCCGTGACCGTCCTGCAGGTTAAACAATTTACCTTCATTGCCGTCACTGTTAATCATTACAGTCCCATCGGTTAGAACCCCGTCAACATCCATAACCAGCAATCTTATGCCCGCAAAATTTGCCTTTGATTTTTTTCTCATTTGACTCTTTTCTTACAGCTTTACCACACTGCCGCGTTCGTTGTAGCAAACCAAATTGTGCTTCTCACCGGTGTAAGCTGGGTCGGAGTGAATTATCACGCGCTTGTTATTGAGCTGTTCTATCTGTGCTATAGCAGCTCTCCTCTCATTTTGCAGGTAACCGCCGACTTCCGGCGATACGAACAGTTCGACGCGTTTTATCTGGTCTTCCGACGCCGAAAGGTTCAGCTTCCTGATAATTTCAATAGCCAGCGATTCATGGCTTTTAATAAAACCCATACCGCCGCAATGCGGACAGGCAAGATACGTGGTCGATTGCAGTGAAGGACGCATTCGCTGGCGGGTCATCTCCACCACCCCGAACCTGCTTATCCTCAATATTCTCGAACGGGCGCGGTCCGCTCTGACACAGTTGCGAAAAGCTTTTTCAACCTCCCTGCGGTGTTTCTCGCTGCGCATATCGATAAAGTCGCAGATTATCAACCCGCCCAAGTCTCGCAGTCTAAGCTGCCGGGCTATCTCTGGCGCTGCTTCCATATTGGTCTTATAAGCGGTCTGCTCGGCGCTCTGACTTTTGCGATAGCGGCCGCTGTTAACATCTATAGACACCAATGCTTCGGTTTGCTCAATGACAATTGAGCCGCCCCCTTTAAGAGCCACTGTGCGGGACTGAACTTTGGCGATTTCGTCTTCGATTTTATATTTGTGAAACAGCGGAACTTTGCTGTCATAATATATTACCCTCCGTTTCAAACGCGGCGTTGCTATCACAAGAAAATCTCTGATTTTCCGAACGACATTTTCCGAGTCGCATACTATCCTGTCTATTTTGCTGTTGAAAACGTCCCGCAGCGTTCGAATAACCAGGTCTGATTCCTGGTAAATCGCGCTCGGTGCTTTTTCGGTGTCTATACGTTTTTCGATGGCGTTCCATAATCGCCTAAGATATTTCAAATCGCTGCGAATATCCACTTTTGAGCATCCCTGCCCCGCCGTTCGGATAATAAACCCCATCCCCTTGGGCAGCTTGCTGGCATCAAGAATTTTTCGCAGTCTCGCCCGCTCGTCCTCATCTTCAATCTTATGAGAAATTCCCAACCTTCGCATCCAGGGCATCATAACGAGAAACTTGCCCGGCAAAGCAAGATACGTGCTGAGGGTCGGTCCTTTTGTGTTTATCCCTTCTTTTGTCACCTGAACGACAAGCTCCTGCCCCTTATGAAGGCACTTTTGTATAGGAGCCCTATCTTTCAGTGATTTTCTTCGGCCGACGTTTTCGATATAGTCACTGCCGGTGCCCGAAAAATAACGGGGATGCAGGTCGCTGATATGAAGAAAACCGTTCCTGCCTGTCCCGCAATCTATAAACGCCGCCTGTATTCCTGACTCTATGTTGACTACCCTGCCTTTGTAAATATTGCCGACGTGCCTGCTTAAGCTCGCTCTTTCCACATATAACTCTTCAAGAGAACCGTCCTCGACTATCGCTACCCTGCACTCCTCGCTCTCAGCTACGTTTATAAGCATTTCTCTTGGCATTGTTCTATCCTCTAATCGACGGCAAACCGCAACTCACCGATTACGATTCACTCATTTCCCACTGCACATTGGTTCGCCTGATTGGCGCAGCCAACTTATCTGCATCCAGTTCGATCAGTCTTAAAATTTCGTCTACCCTTATTGAACCGACCGGGCTGATTTCGCACTCAACGGCTATATCTGTTTCACTTAATTCTATCGACTTCAAAAAAGGCCTGACATCTACTGTTTTAGGCCTTGAATTTTTAAGCCCTGTTTGCCGTTTAAGATTAATAGTTTTGCTGGCCGGCAAACTTTCAACTCTGCATTTTAATTCGTCGTCCACATATTCTTCCCGTACTGCTATCAAATATGTTGCCCGGCAGGGATGAATCGAAGTTTTTGCTTCTGCCGTTTCGACCGTAAGCAGCTCAACATCGTCAGGTAACTGTACCGAAAGCTCAGTCTTGACCAAAGCGCATAGATCGCTTGCGCTCTGCGCTGCTGTATCTGTTTCCATAAGAATACACAGCAAATCATTATCCACTTCAATCCCCACACTTTTCGGCAACGGCAGGGACAACTTCGGACGAGGATTGTATCCTTGACTATACGATAATTTGATGCCGGCCCGAACACACGCACGCTGGAAAACACGAATCATTTCAGCATGTGATAAAAACCTCAAATTACCGCGGACCCTGAATTCAATCAGCACCGTCATAATTTCGTCTGGAACAATTATACGTTTATCTCCTTTTATCAGAAAGCTTCCGGCAGAATTTTTCTCGCAGCATCACGCAGAAAGCTTGAAATCTGCCTTTCAGAGTTCATACCAAGTACTTTTCTTGCTATATTGTTGCAGTCTTCAATTGTAACTGAGCGGATAATCTGTTTTATCTCCGGTATCATCGGTGGAGTAAGCGAAATCGTCCGCACGCCCATCCCCAGCAGCAGCATAATGCTCTCCGGCTCGGAGGCCATTTCTCCGCAGACACTGAGGTCTATTTGCGCTTTATAAGCATCCTGAATAACCGTCCTGATAAGCCGCAGCACTGCAGGGTCCACCGATGAGAACAGTGTAGAAACCAGTTCATTGCCTCTGTCGACGGCAAGAGTATATTGAATGAGGTCGTTCGTTCCGATGCTGAAAAAATCGACATCTCTTGCGAACGTAAACGCCGTCAAAGCCGCCGACGGCGTTTCAATCATCACACCTATGTCAATATCTCTGTTGTATGCTATAGATTCCTCGTCAAGGTCTTCCATAACATCACGCAAAATCATTTTCGTCTGCATCAGCTCTTGAAGGTGCGTAATCAGCGGAAACATTATTTTGACCTCACCGAGAACCGATGCCCGTAAAATCGCGCGCAGCTGGGTTTTAAACATAGTGAGATTCTGCAGGCAAAATCTAATCGACCGAAGCCCTAAAAACGGATTGGGCTCCTTCGCAAAACGTTTGTTTTGTGTATATTTGTCTGCACCAAGGTCCATAGTTCTTATCGTTACCGGCCGATGCTCGAATGCCCGAACGGTTTCCGCATAGGCCTCGTAGTGGTCTTGTTCTGTAGGTTCGCTCGGATTGTTTAGATATAAAAACTCAGTTCGATACAACCCTATTCCTTCACCACCTTTTTCCAGAACTACCTCTGTTTCATCAGGAAACTCAATGTTGCCTAATAATATTATTCGCACACCATCCCGGGTCACAGCCGGTTTTCCTTTTATGGCATTGAGTCTGCGCTCAAGCTCCGTAAATTCGAACGCGTATTTCTCGTACTGGCGTATTGTTTCATCATCCGGGTCTGCAATTACAATTCCCCGGTTCCCGTCAATAATGACATTGTCACCCCCGCTGATGCTCTCCGTAAGGTCTTCCAGTGCCACCACTGCCGGGATACCGAGAGACCTCGCAACAATAGCTGTATGGCTCGTTCGTCCGCCGGCGTCGGTAGCGATGCCTTTTACGAAATCTCTGTTAAAACCCGCCGTCTGGGTAGGGCTCAGGTTGCGGGCAACAACCGCAACCTCTTCGGTCAAGTGCTCGACATCCTCACGTTTGCCGCCGAGAAGCTGTTTAAGCAAACGCCTTTCAATGTCGTAAATATCTGCTGCGCGTTCGCTGATGTAAGCGTCTTTTTGCTTAGTAAAGTGTGCAGCAATCTCCCGAAGCGTCGCTGAAACGGCATACTCTGCAGTTACCGATTCCGAATGTATCATATCAGTTATCTTTTTCCGCAGACTTCTGTCCTTCATATATCGCAGATGAACAGCAAAGATATCTCTTATTTCACGCTGCTTTATCGACTTTTGCTCTGCTTTGAGTTGGCTTAATTCGTCGGCCGCGGCCTTAAAAGCGTTCCTCGCCCGCTGAATCTCTATCATGCGCTGCGTCGGTTTGATGGAACGACGGGGAATTCGATAGTCCTCCGAATCTATAATCAGAGACTTGGCAATGGCAATGCCAGGCGAAACTGCTATTCCCTTTTTTATTTCCATCGCGGGCTTCTTTAAATCCTAATCTTTTTTTTCAGCCGCTCGGTGTCGGCTCGTCGAAATGCTTCTCTTCCACGAGCTCACGCAGAGCATCAACAGCTTCTTGAGCATCGGCACCTTCTGCTTTAATTTTCAGCTTCGTGCCGCAGGTCGCAGCAAGCATACTCATCTGCATAATACTCTTGCCGTCCACGCTGTTTTCTTCGTTACTGACAGTAATATCGCTTTCGAACTGGTTTGCAATATCAACGAACTGCATCGCAGGGCGCATATGAAGGCCATCCGCATTTTTAATCTCGACTACCAATTCACAAATCACTTTTTCCAATGTACTGCCCTGCATCTGTCCCCCGTATTATATCCGTTAAGCCGTCATTATAAAGATGGAGTTTCATCGACTTCTCTGAAAAGTTCCTCAACAGCTTCAGCCGTCTCTGACTGCCTGAGAAACTTGCGAAATTTCTCTTCCTGTAAATGCTTAAAAATACTCTCCATCACTTGTAAATGTTTATCCGGATTATCTACGGGGCTTATTATCAATATTACCGAATAAACCGGCTGCTTATCCAGCGAAGAAAAATCTATACCGGCGCTGCTTCGACCGACTGTAGCAACTACATCTTTGACCGCCTTGTGTTTAACATGGGGCACTGCAATACCCTTACCCATACCTGTGCTCGCTTCATTTTCTCTTTTTATAATCGCTTTGGTAATCTCCTTACGATTTCCCTTGCCGAGCTTGCCTGCCTTATCAAGAGCGGAAACAAGCTCGACTATCACATCGTCGCGGTCTTTGGCTTTCAGCTCCGGAGTTATCGCCTCAAAACAAATAAAGTCTGCAAATTTCATCTTAATTTACTTGCAATTGCCTCGTGAATATCCTGCTCGATTAAGTCGCAATCGTGAGAAAATATCATCGCGGAGGTTCCGGCGGTACCGGTTCCGCGCCGCCTACATGTTTTTTATTTCGCTCCTTGCCTTTTTTCTTTTTAAGCTGTCTTTCGAGCTTGTGAACGGCGGTGTCGATACAAGCGTAAGCATTTTCACCGCTTTCGGTAACAACAAAAACATTACTATGCTCACCCCTCGCAATTATCTCCACGCTAACAGAACCGCTTCGCTCCCCGTCAATAATTACCTCAACCTGGTTAATGCTGCTGTAGTATTTGGGAAGCCGGGAAGTCTTTTCTTCCGCATACTTTTTGATAGCTTCCGTTACCTCGATATGCTTGCCAGTTATAGTAAAAAGCAAAACCTGTCTCCTTAAAAATTATACCAACAAAACCTGTCTTTATTTCTTCTTGCCTTTCGAATCAGCTTGGCTGTATAAATCCATCGACCTTGCTGCCCGGCGGCGCTATCACTCCCGCGCTGACCGCAAATCTTATCGCTTCCTCTATTGTCATATTCAATTCTATGGTTTGCTCTTTCGGCACCATTATCACAAAACCGGTAAAGGGAGTCGGAGAGGTTGGTATGAGAACTGTAAGAAATTCCTTCTTCACATTTTCCGATACCCTCTTGAGGCCGCTTCCTGTAACCAGCCCCATTGACCATATTCCCTGTCGAGGATATTCGACAGCGACAACCCGTGAGAACATTTTCTTTTGTTCTTCCTGCGTGAGTAGGAAATCGGTAATTTGTTTCACATAAGGATAAACTTGTCTTAAAAACGGCGTATTCATTATGAACTTTTCAATCATTCTCCACAGCGTCTTACCGACAACGCTGGCCAATGCCAACCCGACTATGCATACTCCGACCAGAGCTATGAGAAAACCGGCTATGGACCCCCACCCATACACCCAGAATTTAACCATATCTTCTCTGTTGAGATACTGCTCCTCACCCTGCAAAAACATCACCAACTGAACTATCCCGCGGTTTATATAGACGCTGATGTTTTCCTGAATGAACTTATAACCCCAGAAGAATATCCAGATGGTTACGATGGTCGGCAATAATACCGCCAGTCCACGCAAAAAGTAGACTCTGAAACGTCCGGTAGTACGCATGTCTTTAACAACAAATCCTTTGCTGTTATAGAGTTACAAATTCCCAATTAACCCCGGCATACGGGGCCGAGCAGCGCAAACGCCGATTACTGCTCAAAACACTGTAGTTTAAGATATGGGCTTGTTGCAGTCAACAAAAAAGTCTTTTGGCAGATGTGTTCCGCTCAAGTGTATTACAGCCCCAGGTAAAGATGCAAACCACCAAACAAGGCGCTGAGAAATCGCAATTGCCCAAGCATCACCTTCAAGAACACCTGCATAGTGAACGAACAGAAAGACAAGCATGCCTTCGATGACAACCATACCTCCGATACTGACAGGAGCTGCTCCTAAGACCCAGACGAGGGCAAAGAAAACGTAGTAGTATTTGGCACTGGTTTCTATGCCCATGTCAAGAGCAAGTAGCCAGAAGCCGGTAATGACCATCATCTGTAAAAGTACCGTTAGCCCAAAGGCGGTCAGCAGCGCAAGCGGCCTTCTGCAATATAGAATCGCAGCATTCTTGGACTTGATAATCATCTTTGTAGCGGCCGTACGGATACAGGTCCATCCCTTCACCAGAACCGACCGCCCTCGTTTGTGCACTAACAATACCCCCAAAAGGACAACTATGATTATAATAGCCCAAAAAACAATCTTCTTTAAAAAACCAATCTGACTTTCAAAAAGTATAGCTTTGCCTTGCCCCTGCATAAAAAGCAGATAAAAAAAGATGGCGATAATCAGAGTACTTGCCAGCCCAATTACTCTGTCGACAAATACGCTTAGTACACCCTCGAATTTCTTGTTTGTATGTTTGGTGACGTACCAAGCTCGCACGATGTCGCCGCCCACAGAGCTTGGCATGAAATTGTTGTAAAACCAGCCAAGAAAATACAAGCGGGCAGCGGCCCAGAAATTTATGAAAATCGATTGAGTGCGTAGTAGCAGGTGCCATCTTAGCGCAATAATTAGCATGCTGATAATGAAGATTGCTACACAAGCTGTGAAAACAAGTATATGCATACGATGATAAGCTTGAACAAAATCGTTCCACCTATCCTCGTTGGCGATTCGGTATATCCCCCAGGTGATTCCGAAGACAACCACCGCGATACGCAAAACTAGTAACATCGGTCTAGTTTTTTTCGAATCTTGGTCGTTCGGCAATTTTTACTTCCTTAAAAAACTTGTTTTCGCAAATAATAACCACTAAACTGATATTTGACAATTGAAAACTGACTATTTGAGGACCTGATATATGGCTGAAAAACAGAATATCGAACAAGGCACCGACTTTATTCCCAAATTCGACGACAACGGCTTAATTACAGCAATCGCCCAGGATGCAAAAACCGGCCAGGTCTTGATGGCCGCTTCTATGAATCGCCAATCCCTAGACTTAACTATCCAGACCGGCTACGCCACATACTTTAGCACATCACGGCAAAAATTATGGAAAAAAGGCGAACAAAGCGGACACCTCCAGAAGGTCGAGCAAATACTTGTTGATTGCGACCAGGACATTATCCTTCTGAAGGTGACTGTCGATGCCGGCCAGTGCCACGTCGGTTACCAGTCCTGTTTCTACCGGGCGCTGAAAAAGGATAACAGCAGCGAACTCGAATTTATCGCAGAAAAGGTCTACGATCCTGAAAAAACTTACAAAAAATAGAAAAATTTTCTGCCTGTCCCATTTGCCTGCCATAAAATAACTATACCTGCATAGTTCAAGAAAAACCGCTTTGCGAGTCGATATAAGTATTTGTAAACCGACGGTTTCCGGCGAAAAACAACGGATTGTTTAATTAGCAAGGAAGAACATTGACAAGGATAATCGAAAAACGGCTTTCTCTGCACAAGCACCTCACGAATCAGCGGCAGCAGAATAACGCCTTAAAATCACAGCTCACCCACCTGCAGGCCCTCGCCAACATCGGCACTACCACCTATATGGTCGCGCACGAAATCAATAATCTGCTCACGCCTATGGCCAATTTCGCGGCCCTTGCCCTCAAAAATCCCGATGACAAGCCCTTATCTGAAAAGGCGCTCGAAAAAGTCGTCCGTAATTGCGGGCAGGCCTCCAAAATTATGGAGAGTATGCTCTCAATGGCAAACGACCGGACGCAGGAAAAGAAAAACGCGCCGCTCGCCGCTTTGGTTGAAGATGTTTTTACCTGCCTCTGCCGAGACTTTGCAAAAGACGGCATAACTGTGAATATACAAATTCCAACGAACTTAACCGTCTGGGCCGTCCCCGTTCAGATTCAGCAGGTTCTTATGAACCTAATCCTAAATGCCCGCGATGCGATGTTGCCCCGCGGCGGTATTCTCACTATAGAAGCCCAGGATACCGCCGACGCGATTCAAATAGAAATCTCCGATACTGGCTGTGGAATTAAACCGGGTGACTTAAAGAAAATCTTCCAGCCGTTCTTCACAACGAAGGCAAATGAAAAATCTCCGTCACAGAGCTCCGGCTCCGGACTTGGCCTTCTTTTCGTCAAAAGAATAATAGACGACCACGGCGGCTGTGTCTCAGTCGAATCCGAACCGGCCGAAGGAACAACGTTTAAAATAACACTGCCCAAATCGCATTAAGGTAATTGCAAATAGTGGCTCAGGTTTACCAAAATGTCGGCCATATCATATTGATGTTACTGCTGCTCGTCGCCTCCGCTTTTTTTTCGGGCTCCGAAACCGCCTTTTTTAATCTCTCCCGCAGACAAATAAACCTGCTGCGGAAATCCAAACACAAGCTGCAAAACCTTACCGCAAAACTTCTAAGCGAGCCCGCCCGATTACTAAGCTGCCTGCTGTTCGGCAATATGACCGTTAATGTTCTCTTTTATGCCGCCGCAAGTGTCCTTATCATCAGGATTGAACGCCAAATCAGCGTCACAGCCGCTGTTATCACGGCTTTACTCACCTTTTGCCTGCTGGTGCTCTTTGGCGAAATACTGCCGAAGTCTCTGGCCTACACGAATTCTAAATCTTTAAGTGTAACCGCCGCCCTGCCGGCTTTTTTGTGCATTCGAACTTTTACACCTGTTGTGCTTGTCTTCCGGCTTTTAATAGTAGAACCGACCCTCCGCTTGTTGCTCGGCCCGACCAAAACCGATAAACCGGTAACCACAAAGGAATTCAAATCTCTCATCGAGCAGGTGCGAAAACGAGGACTGATTACAACCGATGAAAATAAGCTTCTAACCGAAGTTATCGAGCTTGGATTCCTCAAAGTCCGCGACTGCCTCCGCCCCCGGGTGGATATGGTTGCCTGTGAGGTTACGGATTCGCCGCAGAACGTCCGCGAAATAATGTTGAAAAACCACCTGACAAAACTGCCCGTATATGTTGAAACAATCGATAATATAATCGGCATAGTCGAGCTTCGGCAGCTGCTGCTCAGGCCCGATGTCGCCTTGGACAAGCTGGTTCAAAAGATTCATTTCGTTCCTGAACAAAAAACAGTCGAATCCCTGCTCGAGTTTTTCCGCCAATCCCATACCGATACCGCAATAGTCGTGGATGAATATGGCGGCATCGCAGGTTTGATTCGCCTCGAAGATATTGTTGAAGAGCTCCTCGGCCCTATCGAGATTACCGACGGAACCGAACCTATCGAGCAGGTAGGCCCCTTCCGGTATCGCCTGGCGGGAAATTTATCTGTTCACGATTGGGCTGAGGCCTTTGGTATCGAGCCGGAAGCAATGCGGATTTCCACAGTCGGCGGCTTGGTAACCGCCGCACTCGGAAAAATACCGAAATCCGGTGATATCGCTTACCTGAAAAACTTGAAATTCACCGTCGAGCGGGTGCGAAAGCACAGAATCGAAACCGTAATACTGACCTTGGAGCCGTTTCCGACTAATGACCGGTAATATAATCTTAATGGTAATAGCTTTGTTTACAGTCATCCTTTCCGGCCTTTTTGCCGGTGCCGAAACCGGAATGTATCAGCTCAGCTGGCTTCGCTTACGGCTCGGCATCGAGAAGAAACGCCTGCCGTTCATTCTTCTGGGAAAAACTATGCGCGACAGCCCCGGCTTGCTTCTCTCGACATTAATAGGCACTAACCTGATGCATTATATTGTTACAAGTATTGTAACTTTATTATTCCTAAGCCAGTCGCTGTCTGAACATAAAGCCGAACTTCTTGCAACTCTTTTAACTGCACCTGTGCTCTTTATCTTCGCCGAAGTAATACCTAAAAATATCTTCTATTATCGTGCCGACACCCTAATGCCGGTTTTTGCGCCGTTCCTGTTTGTATGCCACAAGCTTTTTAGCTTTTCCGGCATAGTGCCCCTTCTCAAATTCATATCCGCCGCCTTCGCTCGCCTGGTTACGAAAATCGATTCCACCAAAACAGCTATAACCGCCGTCCGCCGTTCGCACATCGAAGCAATTTTTCACGAAACACGTGAAGAAGGCTTCCTCAGCCCGGTCCAGACCGACATAATAAATCGCCTGGTAAGCATCTCGCATTTTAGTATAAGGTCGGTGATGATTCCTTTAAACAAAACCCGAACCGTCGATGTTAATTCCGATAGGCCGACTCTGCTGAACGTGCTAAACAAATCGGCGTTTACTCGTTTGCTGGTTTACGACCGTCTGCCGGAAAACATAATCGGCTTTATAAATATTTATGAAGTCCTAAGCTTGGACCGGCAGCTTACCGACTTGCGCGATTTCATAAAGCCGATTCGAAAACTCGCCGCCGATACCATTGTTTCGGATGCCATAGATATTATGCAGAGCGAGAACCAAAAAATACTCCTAGTTACGACAACCGCTCGTCTCGGCCGCCAGAAAAATATCGGCATAGTAACAATGAAGGATTTGGTCGAGGAATTTCTCGGCGAATTAACTGAATGGTAAAATCAAATGTCACTTAAAATTGCTAATATTTTTATCCTTGTAATAATTGTTGCGTCCTCGCTTATCCTCCTCGCCAACAGTATGACCAGACCTCTTGAACCGGATGAACAAACCTATTGCGCCGCCGGTGCCCTGCTGGCAAAGGGCAAAATGATTTACAGAGATTTCTCCTACCCCTCCCAGATGCCTTATCATCCTTTGCTCTGTGCCGTTCTGTTCAGGATATTTGACACCACTCATTTCCTGCTCGTCGGCAGAATTCTTTCGTGTCTGTGTGACATCCTTGTAGTTTTTTGTATCGTCGATATATATCGACGGCTCTTCCGCCTTTTTCCGCTCTCCGCAGTGATTTTAGCCCTCTCGTCGGCCGCCCTGTATGTGTTCAATCCTTTCCTTGATTACGCCGGCGGGTTAGCTTGGAATAACAACGTAGTAGTTTTATGTGTCATGCTGTCTTTCTGGCTGTTCATTTCTATTGATTTTAAGAAAAAGTCAAAATATTGGCGAATTGCCGCTATTGCCGCCTTACTGACCCTCGCTACTGGTATGAGGATAACCGCAGTTCTTGTGCATCTGCTGTTTTTCATTGTTTTGCTGACCTGCCCCGCCGATTCAGAAGGACAAAAGTTCAAAACCGCTTTGCCGTTTCTAATTGCCACCGCTGTCGTTGCAATTTGGCCGGTTTACACGATAGTCCTGGCACCAAAGGCATTCTTCCTGAACCTCTACCGGATTTCTATGCTCAATAGCGAATGGGTGCGCCTGACCGGTATGTTTTACAGCAAATCTTATATGGCCCTTGTGTTCCTGACGACACTCAGCTGCTCCGTCCTCATTCTTATAGCAATTTATCTCTGCGCAGCTATCGCCTGGAAGCATCGTGAACTGAAAATTCCGACACCCGCAAGTTCACCTCTGGCTGTTATGTTGGTTTTAGTCTTTTTTATCATCGCTTTTATAATGCCGGCGATGTGGACGCAGCACCTCGCGATGCCTGTCCCTTTCATAATAATCAGCTTCGCCTTTCCGCTCCTATACCTGAGAAAACTCAACTCCGATACCAGTCCCAATAAGCGTTTTAAGCTGGCGCGTATGTTAATGATTGCCTGCGCAGCTACAGCAATGGTGTCGTTGCCTCTCTCCCTGCAAAGGGTTCCGAAACTCTTCGACCTGCAAAACTGGACACCGCTTCGTCTGCACCGGATTTCCGAAGATATTGCCCAAAAAACCGAAAGCCCTAAGCTGATACTCACCCTCGCCCCTCTTTACGCCCTCGAAGGCGGCTGTGATATCTATGACGAATTTTCCTCCGGCCCGTTTGTTTACAGAGTCGCCGAGGACCTTTCCCCCTCCGAACGCCGCCTCGTGCATACCGTCGGCCCTGAAGAACTTGAAGAGCTTATTGCAAAATCCCAACCCTCCGCGATGATACTCGGCGTAGAAACAAAGATTCTCGAAATCACTCTCTTTCAAACCGCCGCCCCAAACCCGGAAAACTGGGAGGCAAAAATCTACGAAAAGGGTCCCATAGCTTATTTCAGGCGTTAACCACCCTTGGTATCTATAATCGCCTTTACTATATCGTTAATTACTTCCCGTGTCTTCCCGTTGGTGTCGTTGGCCAGAATGGAAAATATATAATCTCCCCCGCCGGTGCTGCATATACCTGAAAAAGACTTAACGCCGGAAATATATCCCGTCTTACCGAAAATTTTGCCTTTGTACTTTTCTTCTTCGAAATATCTTCCGATGATTCTCCCGTCCACTCCTCCTATCGCAAGCGAACTTTTATAAAACTCCCCGTTCTTACCTTTGTAAACGTCTAAAAGCACCTTTGTAATGGCATTTGCACTCAGCTTATTCTCCCTGCTCAGCCCGCTGCCGTCATCGACATAAAATTCTTTATTATCGATGCCAAGCTCCAGCAGGTATTTGTGAATCAGCTCTCGCCCCGTTGCCCAACTCCCGTTTTTGCCGCCCGCCGCTTCAGCCGCTACAGTCTTAAAAAGTGCCTCTGCTGCAAGATTGAGACTGTCCTTGTTGCTCCGCGCCAGACAATCTTTCATCAATGTATTGTACTCGGCGATTTTTTCGAATTTGCAGTCCTTGTCTACTGATTTCTCAAGAAGCTGTCCGTCCGTCCCTATACCCGCCCTGTTCAGACTCTCTGCCAGTAAATATCCAAAGAATGCAGCAGGCCGTTCAATCGCGACGGCAAACGGCCCAACCTGCTTTCTGCAACTGCCCTTAACGATGAGTTTATTCATCTCTCCGCTGCGATAAGCCCCCGCCGCACTTTTACCCTGCGATATCGGCTTAACCTCATTGACAACCTTTACATAATCAGTCTCCGGCTCAACAAAAACTGTCGTATCGCCGCCGATGGTTTTAATAGTCATATCTACGCAGTTGCCGTTGAAATTCAAACCGCTCACTTCACAGGCGTATCGTTGATTCAAATCCTTCCTCGGCCAGTTCGGATGCACCCGCTCATCGTCGAATATACTGCTGTCAACAAAAATGTCATTAATAGTCGTTACATCGTTTCGTTTTAACCTTTCTGCTATGTCTTCGAATATCCAGCCGGCCTTCCTGCCGTGTTTAGCGTCTGTAACTTTATCGCCCAGCAGCGGGTCGCCGCCCCCTTTTATTACCAGCGTATTGCCGCACAGCCCCACCTCTGTCTTAAACTTATAATTCGGCCCCAGATACTTCAGCGCCGCCGCCGTAACGATTGCTTTCATGTTCGAGGCCGGAATCATCGCCTCCTTTGCGTTATGGCTATACACCACCTCCCCCGAATCCGCTTTTACCACAGCTATGGAGTATCGAACCTTCTTCTGCGACGGCTGCTTGATAATGCCGTCGATTTGCTTTGCCAGTTTCGCCGAAGCAGCACCGGCAAAACTCATACTTATTACCGCAACAGCTAATAATTTGCTAATCCGAATTTTCATATGACAACTTACTACCAAAAATACCCCCGCAATTCAAGAGCAGCCTCATTTATCCCCTTGCTCGTCCTGCCTCCTGCTCGGATACTTATTTTATGTATGCTTGCGCATACTTACTGTTCGCTTCCGACTCGCGGGCATCCGGCAGCCCAAGCAATTGGGTAAAAGACCGCGTAACACTAACACCCCTCGCAGACTGTGCCTCAGGCAAACAAATGCCTCGAGGTAAAAAGGCTTTTGCGTGCTACAATAGTTGTCTCACACTTATTATGCCTTTCCCCCTTTTAATAGCTCGGCTGTGAAGTACTTATAGTAATCGCTGTGATTTCATATAATCACCGGACTGCCTATAGTAGGTCCAGGCGCTTGGAACTAAGAAACATGCTGAAATTGCAGCATAAAGGATACCAAGCATGATATTAGCAAAGTAGAAACCGGGGCCCATAGTAACAGTGGCAACAAAAAACCAAATACACGCCATCGAGC
>CAYXUW010000023.1:0-21535 GCA_964468375.1 uncultured Pirellulales bacterium
CGGCCATAGCGCTGCTCGTCGCTTTCGGCATTCCTGCCGTCCGCACGCTCTTCAAATCGCTCACCTCCAGAGGTGGCGGAACATCTATGATTAGCGCAGCCCTCTCTTCCGCCCGTGCCATCGCCGCCAAGGAGCAGAGCTACGCCGGCGTCAGGTTTCAAAATAGATACCAGCAGGACGGCAAAGGCGGCCAGTATATGATTTTTATCGTGCATGATAATGACCCTTCGCCGAATGGAACAGGTTTGGCCTATGGTTTTCGGGCGGTCGAAGGAATGCAGCCGATAAAACTGCCTGACGATGTCGGCGTGATGGACTTGAGAATTAGAACTGATTTAATAGACGCAGATGACCCTGATGATGAACTAGTTGACAGTGACAGCAAAATAAATGACCTTGGAGAATTAAGAGATACAACCACTTTTTCAATAGTTTTTTCGCCGGCCGGCAAGCTGGTAATACACGATGTTCGGGTGAGAAATAGGAATGGAGAAACAAACGACACCAGCGAGGATGATATCTTTAATACCGATACAAACGTAGTAGCCAATGGAATCGGAATGTTTTTACAGGACGACTATGCATACTTGGGCTTAGGGAAAGAACCAAGCCGAAAAAGTTTCGTCATTTACGACAGGGAGATATTCGGCAAGATAGATGCAAGCAGCAGATACACTGATTATCTGCAAGATTTAGCTGCGAAAAGGATTTATATAAATCCATATACCGGAACAATGATAAGCAGATGAGCTGCAGACTAAAAAATCACGGTTTTTCACTTACGGAAGTGTTGATAGCCGTCGGTATACTCGCCGTCGGTATGACCTTCATAGCTGGCGTCTTCCCCGTGGCCATTTATCTTACAACGGTTGCCACCGAACGGACCATCGCGGCGGCCGCGGCCGATGAGGCCTTCGCAAAAGTAAGACTTTATGCAATAGGCGATACGGGCCTGTCTGATGATATAGACCTGTCTGAATTGGGACTAAATGAGCTTACGGACTTCAACGACGTTAACGCATTTCCTGCCACTGCCGGCATCGAGCCAAATGAATTCGCATATCCTTCGGCCGGCGATATAGCTCAGAAGCAGTATTTCTGGTCGGCTCTGTGCAGACGCGCAGGACCTCAGCTCGTCCAGGTAACCGTCTTCGTATCCAGAAAAGTAAGTCCGAACTTTACCTACCCCGGCGGCTTTGATAGGCCGATGCCAATTGAAGTCGGCATAAGCGCAACCGATGGCGATAATGAACTGACGATAACCGATTCCGGTGAGAAAACATATATCAACGACGGTTATACGATAGTGGATAATGTTACCGGCCATATATACAGAGTCCTCGAGCGTTACCGGGATGACCCTGGTACTGCGCTGGAGGAAGACGCGACAGTTCTGCTCGACAGAAACTGGCTAAGTGGAACGGGGGCAGGAGATGTTTGGGTGGTCCCGCCGCCGGTTACGGGAGGCAGAGGTCCCTGTATAGCGGTATATCAGAGAATAATTGGATTTTGACGTGCTGAAATGAAAAAGGGCTTTACATTAATTGAGCTTGTAGTTGCCGTTTCGCTTCTGGCGATGGTGTTTCTCTTTGCGGGCACGATTTTCAGAGTCAGCATAGATTCCTACCGCACCTCAGACGCAAATGCCGAGATTATGCAGAAGCTTCGCGCCGTTACCGACCAGCTAAACTCCGATTTCGCCGGTCTCCAGACCGACGCGCCGCTTTTGATTTGGTTCGAACAGGACCCTGACCCTAACGACCCCAACCAGAGATTCGACCAGATTATGTTCTTCGCCAGCGGCGATTTCCAGTCGTTTCAGTTATACGACGAATCCTCCGGTGAACCGAACTCCGACGGCGATAAGCTCGTAATGGGGAGCGTCGCCAGAATCTTCTACGGCCATGCGCAGCCTGCTCCCGATTTACTGGCCAGACGCCGGCACATATTGGCCGACGACGAATATCTTAATGAATGGCACGGCCCCGGCTTAGCAAATTTCGATAGCCAAAACGAACGGTATGAACACGACTGTTTATCGCTGGCTCAGTGGAAAGTAATAGTAGGGAGCATCTACGATGCCAGAATAATACCTACCTGTTTTGATAGTGTTGGTGGTGGGTCTCGTCCCTGGGTCGATATGACCAGGCCGAGCACCTTCCACAAATTAATGTGCGAGGGCGTCGGCAGCTTCGCAATCCAGTGGGCATACTGGGATTCCGGCGACCTTAAATGGTTTCCGGAGGATTCAGACTTCACGTCCAATCCTTTTGAATTCTATTTTAACGTCCCGGGGTCAATAAGTCTCGCCGACTGGGACGACGGGCTTACTGTAGCCGACAATGTTTACCCTAGAGCCCTGAAGTTTACTTTCCGGCTTTACGATTCCAAAGGCATTATAAAGGAAGACGGCAGGGCGGGCAGGAAATTTACGCATATTGTTTATTTAGATAATTAGCTCATTGTCCGGAAACGGCAGGGATGAAAATGAAAAGAAAATACGAATCGCGAGTAAAAACCGGTTCAGCCCTTATTCTGGTTATCGTTTTGACCTCGCTGCTGGCCATCGTCGGCGTAACGTTTATTATGGCTGCGAGAGTCAACAGAATGGCAACATCCGGCATAGCCGACAGCAAAGACCTCGATTCCGCGGTCGATACGGTAATTGCGAAAATCTCGCAGGAGCTGACTCTGGATGTCCCGTATAAACCGGCAGGCGTCGAATATTACGACTATCCCGGCGACGAAGACGTCTGGCTCGCCTGCCTCGAGCCGTATAGAGACGTTAACGGCGATTATTTCTGGCGGCGGATAAGCGATATATACGGCGGGCTTGATGCGGATGACCTGTGGGCGGAAATTATTCCAGACTATCAGGTTCCATCGGATGTGGATGAGGACAAACCCGCTGATGCCGACGGCGACGGCGTGGCCGATTCGAAATGGGTCAAAATCGACGGCATGACCTCCAGTAAAGGCAAACCCATTTACGCAGCCGTAAGAATTATCGACGACGGCGCAATGTTGAACGTCAACACCTCCCGTAGGTTTGACCCGTGTGAGACAGACCCGAGCTTAATTGACGGCTCCAGCCAGATACAAATTAACCTTTTTGCTTTGGCGCAAAGAAGTCTTTCTAACGACATAAATGACCTCGATGCTGAAAGAGACATTTATGGGTCTCCACCTTACAATTTGGATGATTATATTAGGGACGTTGTCTGGCAGTATGATGAGCCGAACGGGTTTTACACGCCGTTCGATATCGCCGACGAGCTGGAGGTAAGAAACAGATTTACGCTGAATCGGACCGATGTCGACAGCCGTCTTGAAAACGTATGGGACGGTGCGTTCCAGAGCGGACCTAATAGTCATCCTTATTTGAGCACACCAGTTACTGCAGATAGTAATTACAGCGCGTGGACTAAGGAGGTATTTTACGATGACTCGTCGGGACCGAACGACCCCAATTATTCCTACCGGCACCTCGGCACCATTTACAATATGGACAGAATTATCAACCCATACGGCGGCAAGATGCTGAATATTAACGATGCCAATAAAGATTCGATATACAGCGTAATAAGCTGGGTGCTTAACGACTTGAGTTTCGCCGATGCGAATGGTGTAGCTGCGCAAATCGCCGTCAATATGAAAGACTACATCGACAATGATTCAAATGTGACCCCCATTCCAGTAGATGGCAATACATATTACGGCTTCGAACGGCCGTGTGTTTACATCTCCGAGCTGGCCCACAGGTTCGCGCTTGACCCTAATGCTGCGGGGCCCCCGTATTTTTTCCCCTCTGCTTTCAACTTGTCTTATGCAATCGAGCTTTATAAACCTTACACCGCAGATATTTATCCTGATCCGAATCAATGGCGCCTAGATATCGGTGGCTACGGGACAAATTATATCACCTGGTCGGGCTCGGCACGCTTTCATGTGATATATTTTGAAAACCCGGTGGTACCACTAAGTGTGGTCTTCGACAGTGACCCGAATTTTCCGTCCCCATCTGCTGATACGATTACTCTCGGCACCGGTGAGGGAGTTTTTGAGCCGGGGGACAGGATATCTCTGCAGCGCCGCGTCGGCAGCGACTGGATTACCGTGGATTCCGAACCAGTGCCCGGCGGCAATGCCAGCGGCTGGTGGAGCCCTGATGATATTCCTCACAGTTTTCAAAGGGATATTACGCGGCACAAGTGCATAAGACGCCTGTGGGACGATAATAACTCCAGAGACCCCAACCTCGGTCGTGGAAATAGCTTCGTTGACTCCGACTCGCTTACGATTCAGGCACATCCGCCCAATACGGATTTTACGAATATCGGCGAAATAGGGATGGTTTTCCGCAAAGGTGCTTATTACAGAGATACTGCGGACAGAAACAAATGTGTCGGTTACAGCACTAATAAGACTGAGGCGGATGTTCGCCTAAACTTAAAAACCCCCGCCTTCCGGAATCTCTTCAACTATCTTACTGTCTTCGACCCGACTGACGACGGCATTGACAACGACGGCGATAGCTTGATTGATGTGGACACTTTGAACCAAACGCCGGAATGGAAAATTCCCGGCAGAATAAATATCAATACCGCGCCGTGGTTCGTTTTGAAGCAGCTGCCTTGGATGCGGACCGACATCGCTCGCGAAATTGTCGACTATAGAGACAGCGCGTCGGTGGAAGGTTTCAGAAATATCGCCGAGCTTATGGACGTCGATGAGATGGCTTACTACGCTGATGACGAAATCGGCGATTTAGGTGATTTCCCGGATTTGACGGAAAACGATAATGCTCCGGATGATTTCGAGGAGCGGGACGTGATTTTCGCGCGAATCAGCAACCTCGTTACCGTCCGCAGCGATGTCTTTACCGCCTATATCCTCGTCCGAATCGGCACCGACGGCCCCCAGAAAAGGGTTATGGCCGTATTAGACAGAAGCGATGTTTATCCTTACGGCACGGGCAGGGTCAGAGTCCGCGCCCTCCATCCGGCTCCGGACCCGAGGTAAGTTCTTATGCAGCATAAAGTTAAAAAACCCGTTTTTCCTCTTGACGCAGCAGCAAAAAGATGCTACAATAATGCCCTGTTAATCGGGGCGGGAAAACTCATCGATTGTGTTCTTATGTGCATTTTATCTATTGGTTGCGCAGCTTCGAACAATTGCCGCCGGTTTAGTAGGAGAATGGTGATGAAAAGGTCATTAACAGCTTATGTATTGGTTTTTCTTGTGTGTTGGGGGTTAACTTCATCCGCCCGGGCCACACTCGTATACGATAATGAGGAGGTGTGGATGATAATGGATCCGTATACGTCTATTACGTGCATTTCATACTTCATTCCGGATATTCCGAATATGCCGGACAGTCTTATGTTCGCGCAGCCCCCCCAGTGGACAAGCTCGATTTATTTCGATTACAACAGTGCGGGCTGGGATGCGGTATTAGCTGACGGTGACAAAACCGCATATCTCTTCGGCCCGGAGATTACTAATAGCGGGTCATCTTACTTACCTGTCTTCAGTTTTGAACTCTATTACCAATGGGATGACGCAGATCCTAACCATGACCCCAATTATCCTCTCTATTTAGATGCGGTCGTTTTTGACGACGATACAATTATCAGCGATAATTCTTACCGGGGAACGCCCGGTTCTTATGAGTCGGATGATGTCACCTGGCGGGAGCAAAACGGCGACCCTCCCTATGAGAATCCTGTTCCGGAGCCGGCAACGGTTTGTCTTCTTGGTCTCGGCAGCACGGTTTTGTTTATAAGAATAAGACGCCCCGTGTTTCGCTGATTGTTCACTTACGGCTTTATAAGCCGAAGCAATTCGGCGTGAACTTTCTTATTGGCCGTTAATACCTGCAATTCCCCGCCTTCATAGATGTCTAAATCGACAGGGAATATTTTCCCGCCCTGCCAGTCGCTTACAACAGCTCCAGCGGCCTCGGCAATCAGTGCGCCGGCTGCTATGTCCCACAGTTTCGGACGGTTGACGATGGCGGCAACAAAGCTGCCCTTGGCTACGTAAGCAAGCTGCAGGGCGGTTGTGCCTAAGTTGCGAAATCTTGTTTTCTGCATAATTTCACAAGCCCAGCCCGGAACGCCGTCATCGAAGTGGCTGTCCAGCCCCACGCTCGAAAAGGAATCCATTTTGTTCTCGCTGGCGGTTATTCTCCTGCCGTTCAGTTGTGCCTCGCCGCCCTTGACAGCCGTGAACATCGATTCCGTAGCCGGGTCGAAAATGACACCCACAACCGGCTCGCCGTTGTGCATTACCGCGATGCTGACGGCAAAAGAGAGCATCTGATGTGCGAAATTGTTGGTTCCGTCTATCGGGTCGATGACCCACCACAGCGGCTCCGCTCCACGCGGCGGCTGTTTGAATATTTTACCTTCGCTGCCCTCCTCGGCTATAAAGCCGTGGTCGGGATAATTCTCTTTGATTCGATTAACGATTATCCGCTGGCATCTGGCATCGGCCTGTGTTACCAGCTCATTGTTGTTTTTTATCGAGACCTTGATAAAGCTGATTTCTTCCATCGCCCGCTGGCCGCCCAGACGCGCCGCCACGATGGCCGTTTCCAGCATCGCGCTCAAATCTCTTTGCTCCAGTATCATATCCCGTCTTTCGTTGACCTTGACAGTATCACAATGTTGCACTATTCTAACGCAGTTATGCAGACAAGCCAACAGCTAAATAGGCCGAAAATCCTTTGCCGTGCACTGCCTCATCAGCGTCTAATAGCTGGAGGTGTCTCTATAGGGGTAGTTGTTTTGTTCGCAGTGTTTGCACTGGCGGGGCACTACAGAATCGGCTTGTGGCCTTTCGGCTGCGGCTTCCGTCAGCGGTATGGTCTGCCTTGCCCGACCTGCGGGTTTACCACCGCGATGATCGCTTTTGCTCAAGGCAGAATCTTCGAGGCGTTTTACATCCAGCCGGCCGCTGCGTTTTTGTGCTGTGTGTTGGTGGTTTCGGTGCTTTTGGCTTTGTTTACAGCAGTTTCCGGCAGATACTTTTGCTTTCTAAATCGGTTTTTTGCCGAAGTTAAGGTAAGATATATTGTTTTGGCTTTGATAATTATTATAGCCGCCGGCTGGGCGGTAACTTTAGCCCGGGCGATAGCAGCAAAAAGTTAGGGCTGAGCATACAGAAAGGGATTCTGGTGTATAAGATGAAAAAACTGATTGCTTTTGTCGTATTGGTTTTGGCTTTATTTTATAGCGGCTGCGGAATTGTAGGGCTTCTGGGCACGGAAAGTCAGTATGAGAAGAAAATCCCCGCTGAATTCAATCTTTACAAGCTAAAGGACCAGAAGATACTGGTGTTTGTCGAGCAGCCGGGGTGGCTTGATACCGAGATGAACCTGCGTTATTACTTAACCATGGCCATAAATAAAAGTCTTGAGGAGAAGGTAAAAATCAAACCTGAGAGTATAATTTCTTATAACGAATTGTCTGAATTTCGTTCGAGGAGTGGTGATTTTTCGTTATTTTCGCCTGTTGAGGCGGGAAAAGCTTTAGGGGCGGATTTCGTTCTGGTGGTGAGGATTGAGGATTACAAGATGAATCAGCTGGCGGATACGGAGTACTATAACGGCTTTTTGGGGGTTAAAGGCACTCTTTTCGACACGGAAGGGCGGAAACTGTGGCCGATGGAGGCAGAGGGGAAAAGCGTTAAGGTCGGCTTTGACGGGGGAGAGAACGGGCAGGAAGCTGCGGTGGGCCGGCTCGCAAGGGGTTGTGCTTACTGCACTACGAGATATTTGTATGACTGCCCCAAATATAAATTTAAGATTTTCGACGAGAGAAGTCACTCGAGCTGGGGCGACTGGGAATAACAGGATTTGGTCGCAGGGGGCCGACGGCGCGGGTTTATTAACAAGTCTTCAAAAACGTTCAAAAGTTATCGAAAACGGTATAGAAACGTTCAAAAAATATACTGAAATATCCAAAAACATACCCGAAACATTCAAAAACCATACCCAAACGTTTGACAATTTCGGAAAGAATAGTATAATGAATCGGAGGTTTGGGAGCACATAGTAAATAAGAAGGCTGCATAAAGTAAGCACTTTTTTTGAGGAGTTAATAAAATGAGGCGAGGAACAAATCTTTATGTTTTTGTAATTATTGTATATTTGCTGACATGGGTCGGCGCAGCTACAGGAAGCTTGCCGGAACAGACCAAATTATTAGCATCGGATGGAAATGATAATGACTATTTTGGCCGGTCTGTGTCAATGAGCGGCGAATATGCCATCATCGGAGCGAACGGCGATGATGATAATGGAATCAACTCCGGCTCGGCGTATATGTTCAAGCGTGATGGAGAGAGCTGGAGCGAGCAGGCCAAATTAGTTGCCTCAGACGGCGATGTCAATGATTGGTTTGGTGAATCTGTATCTATCAGCGGTGATTATGCAATCGTTGGGGCGGTTGGCGATGACGACAATGGAAGCTTATCCGGTTCGGCGTATATATTCAAGCGTGACGGAGAGAGCTGGAGCGAGCAGGCCAAATTAGTTGCCTCAGACGGCAATACCGGAGATGTTTTTGGCGGTTCTGTTTGTATCAGCGGTGATTATGCCATTGTCGGGGCGATAGGGACTCCTACAGTTCCCTTTGGAGGAAGTTTAGGCTCGGCGTATATATTCAAGCGTAACGGAGAGAGCTGGAGCGAACAAACCAAACTGACTGCTTCTGATGGAAATGATAAGGATCATTTTGGCCGGTCCGTGTCAATAAGCGGCGAATATGCTATCGTTGGCGACGACGGCGATGACTATGGTGGCGGACAACTCGGTTCGGCGTATATATACAAGCGTGACGGAGAAAGCTGGAGCGAGCAGGCCAAACTAACTGCCTCTGATGGCACTGCTTCAGATAACTTTGGCCGGTCTGTTTCCATCAGTGGCGATTATGTCATCGTCGGGGCGAACTACGATGACGACAATGGAGAGTATTCCGGTTCGGCGTATATATTCAGGCGTGATGGGACAATCTGGAGTGAGCAGGCGAAACTGCTTGCTTCGGATGGTACTGCTGATAATCTATTTGGCGACGCTGTATCTATCAGTGGTGATTATGCCATCATAGGAGGATGGCGCGCTAATTCTGCTGCCGGCTCAGCGTATATATTCAGGCGTAACGGTGAAAGCTGGAGCGAGCAAACGAAACTGATTGCCTCGGACGGTACTTACATCTTTGGATTCTCTGTTTCCATCGGCGGTGATTATGCAATCGTCGGGGCGATTGGCGATGACGACAATGGAGAGGACTCCGGCTCGGTGTATGTGTTCGGCAGGTGTCCAGTTTCAGATTTAGATGGGGATTGTTTTGTTGATTTTAAGGACTTCGCTGTATTAGCAGGCGAGTGGTTGCAAGGCAATGAATGGTGAAATGGCGCCGCGGGGGCTTTTTAAAAAGGGTTGTGGAGAGTGTGATACCTAGGTTACCTAGGTATTCCATTTTAGAGTCTATGAAATATTAGGTCGGTTTTTTACCCAAGTGCTTGTGGAGCCGGATGCCCGCGAGTCGGAAGCGAACAGTAAGTATGCGCAAGCATACGAATAAAACGGCATCCGAGCAGGAGGCGGCACAAGCAGGATTTTTAGGTTGTGGGGGATTGGGAAATGGGGTAAAATTAGAGGGAGTAGCTTTGAGGAAAAGGCATCGCGGGGCGCATCACTAGAACATATTTTCGAGACTTTAGGATGGTCGTAGTTTTCATTGAAATTTTGGGCTAGAGTGATATAATCACAAATCACATTCGCTGGGAAAACAACAGGGAGGAAAATAAATCGATTGGTTATACATACGCAGAGTATAGAGGAGAAATTCTATGCGTGAAATGATACTGCTTGGTGCGGGAGCTTCTGTTGAGGCTGGTGTACCAACAACATATGAGATGACGAGGAAAATTCTCGATACTATTGAAGGAGCACGTAGAGAATCAAAACACACAAATTTACTAAAGTTTGTCATCGGGGGATTGATTTTCAAACAAACCTGTGAAGGCAAAAATCCATTTACCGGAATAAATGTTGAAGACGTTTTTAATGCTATGGAATTATTATCTAATAGAAATCTGCTTGAAGCATCTGCATTTATTGGTTCATGGCATCCTCTTATAGAAGAATTTGACAGCATAGTTCAAGAGCCAAATAGATATGATGTAACAGCTTTAGAAAGAGCTCTAAGAAAATCTGTTTTAGATTCACTTAATCGCTCTGCTGGCAAAACTTTGAATTCTATTAAAATTCGAGATATTGATAACAGCATACAAAAGTCGCTCAAAAACTTACATTCCTTCCGTTCACCTGGAAGGTTAATATGCGATTGTATTACCGATACGTTCAAAAAGGCATCTGCGGAATTTCCATTTGTGAATTATTCCTTTAGAGAAAAATTCTCTAGGGCTACTGTACGAAAGATGTTACCGGGCAGAGGTGATATATTCTATGATACTCAGGAGTTGATGATTAGAAAACTTGTTGATTTGGTATTGGTAAAGGATGAAAGTAAAGTAGCTTATTTAAAGCCGTTAATATACTCTGTTGCTCATTCTCAACAAAATATGTCTATCGCTACATTGAACTACGATAATACGATAGAGTTGGCAGCTAAGAGTAGTAATGTGTCTGTAGATACCGGAATACAAAGCTGGATTAAAAAAGGTGATTTGAATCCTATTGGTGATGTAATTCTGTATAAGATACATGGATCCATAAATTGGGAATTGACCGAAAATCAAAAGAGTGAGGATTCTCCTCTACCTCACGATAGTTTAATTGTGAAATCAGATATAGTTGAGGGAAAAGATTTTAAGCCTGCGATAATTTTCGGGGGAAAGAACAAACTTACTGCGAAAGGTCCGTTCTTGGAGATATTAAGAAAGTTTCAGGAGAATTTAAACAAAGCCGAAATATTAACTGTAATTGGCCATTCATTTCAAGATCAACATGTAAACGAAATAATAACAAAATGGCTTAATGATGATTCCTTTAGGAAAATAAGAATTGTAAATGGCCCAAACTTTCTACCAAGGAAAATATCTTTTACACTTGGATTGATAATGCACATTGACAAAAGAGTGAATATAATTCAAAAGAAAGCATCAGAAGCAATCGAAATGCTTTACGATAACAACCAATTTTTATAGCCAGTACTTAATCTGGCAGATAAGATTTGACCCTATTTCTAATCTTGTATGGTAATCATCTCAAAGTTTGGGTAGAATTGTAAGACAAGAAAGACGCGGAATTATGAAAGGATGAAGAATAGTAACTGTGATTAGTTTTTTAAAGATGTTCGAGAAATCTCGCCGGATGGAGCAATGAAAACAGATAATAATTACGTGCCAAAAAAAATAAGAAAAATAAAACTCCATGGTTACAGTACTATACGCCTGAAAGTTGACAAGAATAATTACTTGCGATGTATAGGAGAACTTGATAAGGATCTCGAAACCCTATCTAAGGAGCTCGTAACTCTACAAAAAAATGGGGCTGAGATATTATATGCAACTATTAACATAGAAAACATACTTGAGAATCTATTGACAGTATATTTATTCGGTACACGAAAAATTCACAATGAACGAAGGTGTTTTTTTGAAAATGAGTTGTTGCAGTCCTCTTATTTGAGTTTTGCCGCAAAGAAGGCAATCGGACAAAAGATAATTCATAGACTCAATCTACTTAAAGGAAGTCAAAAAAATATATTAGAAAGCAATCTCAAGAAAATTATGGATTGGCGAAACGCCTTCGCTCATGGGAAGCTTGTAAATGATGTTCATGAAGGGTGCTTTATCCAATATTTCTCAGGATTTTCAAAAGAGCTTAAATTAGATGACGAGTTCTGGGTTAGTGTTGAAAGATGTTTTTCAGATACAGAAGAACTTCTTACCGAAATTGTGAGAAAATTGGATAGTCATACCTCCTCAAAAAACAATAATCTCAAAAACCGTAGGAGGAGCATAAAGGCAAGAATTGTAGGAAAAGATGTTCATAAATAACTCGGAAGAGGTTCATAACAGTGCCCGATAGAGACGTTAAGACAATTCGTGATTTGATTTGGTATCAATATGCGAAGATAATTGCGCGGCGGGCGTTCGGGGCGGAGGACGGGAAAGAGGCGAAGAAATATAATTACGGATTTGTGAAAAATACGTTTCGGGACTTGAAAAGTGGGGCCAAGTCGTGGTCGGAGATAACGCGGGAGGACAGGCAATTCGTCGAGGCGGAGAAGCGGTGCGTATATTGCGGGGCGGAAAATGATTTGCACTGGGAACATATCGTGCCGAGGTCGCTGAAAGTTAAGCCGGAATGCGAGACGTGCGAAACCATACAGGGGATACATAATCAGATATGGGCGTGCGGGAGGTGCAACTCGATGAAGTCGGCAAAAGGGCTGTATCAATTCTTCAAAGGCAAATTTCCAGCGGAACGGAAATATTATGACCTGATACCGCCGTTATTGGAGAAGAAGTATCTTAAGACGATATATAACTGTCATTTGTGTGCGGGGACGCTGGACGGCGGGGATATAGACGGCGATTGGGAACTGACAGTATTAGATATCGACCATATTATTGTATAGACAGTTTTTGCTTGTTCTGACGGATGCCCGCGAGTCGGAAACGAACAGCAGTTCACCGGAGGCGGACAATAAAGCACTGTCCGAGCAGGAGGCGGAACAAGCTAATCCACTCAGTCGCCGCGAGGGGCTTTTTTAAAAGGGTTGCGGGTAGCTGTGAAACGGGGTAAAATTAGAGGGACATCTTCCGAGAGGAATTGTCGCGGAGTTGTCTGGATGAAGGGACGCGTAGATATGTCGGCGGAGTGCAAAAAGAAAATACCTGTTCGAACAGCTCTTGCAGCTGCTATTTTGATTCCGGTGATAATTTCGTCGGGATGCAGCGGGCCGGATTACGAGAAGAAATACAAGATGCTTGTTAATGCCCTGGTTATGCACGAGTGGGACATTAGCAGTGTAACTGACGGGAAACTCAGGGTCTGGCTGCTTAAGGACGGCAAGAAAGAGCTGCTATACGGGACGACGATTAAGAGGGAAAAAGACGGAGTTCTTTATATGTGGCTAAGTTCGGATAACAAGGAATTAAAAATTGCTCATATTTCAGACCACCGTAATTCGTTCGCAACACATCCCAATCCTTTTGGAAATCCTTTCCGCGCCCATAAGGTCGGGTCGTGGAGTGAGAAAGGTAATATTATTGCAACGGACTACGACGTTAAAAGAAATTTAAGAATTTTATGCGTTTTGAAAGATTATAATGCAAAATGATAATCAGTCCTTGGCTCTGAAGGGATAGCCAGCGACGTATGCAACTTTGTATGCGGGCAGGAAGATGAAGGGCTTAACATATAATATTCTAATGCCGTTTATTATATCGGGTCTTTTGACAACCTGCGCGCAGGCCAATCGCCCATCAAGTATCGAAATAAGCACAAACCGGGATTTTATCAGGGTTGGCGAGCCGCTGATAATTAAAATGACATATAAATGGGAAGAGCCGATTATTTTGCCCGAAACGAATGAGGCCTCAGAGCGCTGTCCTCATTCTGCACATCTGATAGTGAAAAAGGGCGAAGAGGAAAAATCGATGCGGCTTAAGCCTTTTGTCGAGCCTTACATGCTTGAATTACAGGGAACTGAAGGCATAGAATACAGCGCTCATTTTGTGTTTTTCTATGACTTTTACAACGGGGGGCTTATATTCAGCGAGCCGGGAACTTATACAATCCAGATGGAAGGTTACACGCAGGTTTCCAATTCTCTGGATGTAATAGTGAAAGCTGCCACCGAGCCGGAGCAGAAGGTACTTTCTTTTCTCTCGCCGGACCCCTGCGATCCGATTGATTACTGCTTACTAAGAGGCGAGGGCTTTGATGAATTAAAGGAAGAAATGCCCGAAGAGTTTGCTGAAAGAATTTCGCGTCTTAGAAACCTTGCTGACCAATGCGGAGAAACACTTTTGGGCAAGTGGGCTTCGGGGAGGTTCGGCATAGAAGAATACAATGAAATAAAGAAGAAGCATAACCGTTTAGGTGAAAAATTTTTGGATATGTATCGCAGCGGGGTGATTGAAGAGCCGCTTGTAGAGCGGAGTTATAATCATCTTCTTAAGGCGCTGGAACTGCCCGATGAATTTACGATTCGCGAGGAGGTTCTTTATAACCTTGTCGGCGTTGAGTTTATCAAGGGAGATGAACATAAGATGCGGATATGGGAACATGAATTAAGCCAGAAGTATCCAAAAGGACGTTTCAGCAGACAGCTTGTTGCCAAATTGAAGGGAGAGATAGAATATTTAGAAGACCGTGTGAGTCAATTTTCACGGGATGAGTACTGGAAGTATATAAAGCAATTATTAAAAGAAAATACACCCATAGCAGAAGCGGATTTCAAAGGATATATGGAATATTTAAGCGCTGACCAGCTATTAATCGCCGCCAGGCAGTGCTCTAAAGATATCGAGCAGAATAAGCCGGAACATTGGGAAGAAGCGAGCATGGCTCTTGGGTTTTTCTATGAGTACTACCCAAGGAAAACGAATAACCTAAGAAGCGTTAAGCCCCTGCTTGATGATTTACGGAACAAGCAGCAGAACGTGTGCTGGCGTTATTGCATAATGCATCTCCTGGACGCATGGGATGAAGAACTCGGCATGCTGCAAAGTTTACATTCTGCGAATGTTATGAAAGCAATACTTAAAGATGCCTCTGAGCCGAGTATTCTAAGAGTGAAAGCGGCAATAGAATCCGGCGAGCTTTACAGGAAAGTTCACAACAACAATCTCAGGCAGGACCCTAAAGTTAAGCGTCTTATTGAGAACGGAGGGAAATATAACGATGTGCTTAGAGATGCCAAAAGCGGCAAGGTGAAATTGGCCGGCAGAACTATAGAGGCGAATGAGAAAATCGAGGCATCTTTCGCCGAATTGATACAGCCGCAAATAGAGATGTTTTCCGAGCCGAACATTCCAGTTGATACCAGGCTTAATCTTATTGGAAGTTTGGTCAAACTTCGCGAATATGACAGTTCCGGCCGAATAAAACAGGCGATGAGCGAAGCTCTTCGGAATTATAAAGATTATGAAGAAAGACT
The DNA here is from genome assembly GCA_964468375.1 of uncultured Pirellulales bacterium. GTDB lineage: Bacteria > Planctomycetota > Phycisphaerae > Sedimentisphaerales > Anaerobacaceae > CAYXUW01. Next base: position 15,147 of record CAYXUW010000023.1, read on the forward strand.
CTGGTTTTATCTGGCGAGGATAAACGTGGTTTACTTTGACAATGAAGAAGAGGCGAGGTCAATTTTGCAGCAGATGATAGACGAGGTTAAAAGCGAACATGAGCGAGAGGTTAATTTAATTCGGTTTAAAAAGAAACTGGATAAAGGTGAAGTGAGGAGAGAAGACCCTTAGTATCCAGCTGGTGATGCCTTATAGCGCAGGGAAGCCGGGAAAGAGGAGAGTAGAGTTATTGCGAGTCGCCTGCGTCTGCCGGCCGAGCAGTCTCATTTCCATTTAGAGGTTCAAGTTTTCTGAGTTTATCCTCGGCGAACCTATCAACGAGCAGGCCGAGGAGCAGGGCAACGCATACTGCCGGAACCAAGGCAAGCAATGAAAAGGAGGAAAGAATCAGAAAGAGGAGCATTAATACAGCGGTGACGGCTGCGAAAGGAATCTGAAAGTACAGCAGGTAGCTCACAGACCGGCCGAATCTGGATTTCTTTCGGCAGGAGGGGCATATATGCAGGCCGGCCGGCGCCCGCAGGTATCGACGCCAGGTCATAGGAAACAGGTGATTACAGTATGGGCATTTCACAGTCTCATTTTATGGCGGGGCGGCGGTAAGGACAATAAGAAATTTGGTTACCGGATTATGTGCTGTTTTGCTCGAGGTTTCGGAAGACGACAGGGGCGTTGGCAATTCTGTCGAACAGGGAGATGTTTTTTTTGTGCGGCGCCCACTCGAGAAATAAATTGGCTATTGCCTCCCATAAAGAGACCCAGGCGGCGACGGTCAAACCCTGCGAGAAAACTTCGGCGAGGACGCCGTGCTGGCGCTGCATTGTGAACCTTAGGGTTGCCTCTATCGCCAGAGCCAAGAGCACCAGGCCGACTGCGAAGAGTATGAACGAGCGCTTTAACATCTCTTTGAATGCACGGAACTCAAGGCCTTTCAGATAGGCATAGTAGGTATTGATGCTTTTTCTGACGCGGTCGGTCAGCGCTTTATCAGGCGCTTTAGTGAGGGAGATACGGATGATGAATTTGTGTTTACGAATTTCGCTGACGGAATCTATAAGGTAATCGGCCAATTCCTGGTCGAGTTCCTTTTTGCTGTAAGGTGCGGTGCGGTCGAAGTTGCTGTAAAGATGCTCCACCGTCGGGACGGAGACGTCGATAATGACCTCTTTTTTGTCCGTGAATTCGTATCTGCTGGTTATCGGCGCTATCATAGATAAAGTTTCCGCAAAAGCTTTTTTGTTTTAGCCCTTTTGGGCGTTTTTAGCAGGCCCTACAGGGTAATTATTAATATCGGGAGTTTTTGGGCGGGGCGTTAGTAAATAGCAAGCGTTGTTTTTAGGCCGGGGGCGGCGGGGAACAGGCGTTAGCAGAGCCGTTCTGCGTTTTTCAAATTAAGGTTAGTCGGATTCTTTCTTTTTTGCGTATTGCGCGATTATTTGCTGCTGGACGTTGGGGGGAACCGGCTCGTAGTGGGAAAGCGACATCGAGTAGCTGCCGCGTCCGCCGGTAACGCTTTTAAGCTGGCTGTTATACTGCATGACTTCTGCAAGGGGGACCTGGGCTTTTATTACGATGAAGTTTCCGGGGAGCATTTCCTGGCCCTGGATTCTTCCGCGTTTTGAGGCCAAGTCACCGGTGATATCGCCGACATTCTCTGCGGGGATGGTAACCTCGATATTTACAATCGGCTCAAGCAGAACGGGTTTTGCCTTGGCGAGTGCGTCGTTGAAGGCGCCTTTTCCGGCGGCACGGAATGCAACTTCCTTGGAATCGACGGGGTGGTGCTTGCCGTCGTAGACAGAGACTTTAATATCCTGCATAGGGAAGCCGGCCACGAAACCGGCGTTCATTACATCGTTGATTCCTTTTAGGATTGCGGGCTCGTACTGGCCGGGGATTGAGGCGCCGAAGATGTCCCAGTTGTATTCGAGGGGCGGGTCTGAGCCGCGTTCGGCGGGCTCGACGCGGAGGTAGACTTCGCCGAACTGTCCTGCGCCGCCGGTCTGCTTTTTGTGGCGGTAATGTCCTTCGGCTTTTGCGGTGATTGTCTCCCGGTAGGGGATTTTCGGCTCTTTGGTGGTGACGGAGAGCTTGAAGCGTTTTTCCATTTTCTCAATCATTACTCTAAGGTGGAGGTCGCCGAGTCCGCTTGCGACAAGTTCGTTTGTTTGCTGGTCACGTGAGACTTTGAAGCAGGGGTCTTCCTCGCAGAGCTTCTCGAGTGCGGAACCGATTTTTTGTTCATCGCCTCTTGCGGCCGGCTCAAGAGCCAAAGAAAACATCGGCTGAGGAACAGGGGGGGCGTCGAATTTTCCGGCGACTTTGCCGTCGTGGATAAGGTCTCCGATTTTGAGGTCCTCAATTTTGGCAAGGGCTATGATGTCGCCAGCGGGGCCGGCGTCGGTTTCCTTGTTCTCGGGACCCTGAAGTTTTAATATGTGGCCGGGGCGTATAGCTTTTTTCTCGTCGTTTCGGAGCAGATTTGTGTCTGATTTGATTGTGCCACTGAAAATACGGATGGTGGAGTATTTCATATTCGAGCGCGGGTCGAAGCCGATGCGAAATACCATTCCTACGAGCGGGCCTGTGGGGTCGGGTTTTAATTCCGTTACTTTTTCGCCGTCTTTTAGCGGAGCAGGATTTGCTTCAAGGGGAGAGGGGGTATAGTTTACTATAAGGTCAAGGAGCCGGTCTATTCCTATTTCGTTTCGTGAGTCGGTGAAGAGGATTGGAATAACGGTGCCGGATTTGATGGCATTTACGAAAACGGAGGCGATTTTTTCTTTTGATATTTCGCTGCCGGACAGGTAGGTTTCCATAAGCTGGTCGTCGGCTTCTATGATGCTTTCGATTAAATCGGTGTGGGATTTGGCGACATCGGCGGCGGGGGATTCACCGGCTTCGTTTTCGATGCAGTCGATTACCGAGGCCCTGTCGGCGGCGGGGAGGTTAGCGCAACGGCACTGTGAGCCGAAGGTCTCCTGGATTGTGCTGATGAGCGCGGGGAAATCCACATTTTCGGTGTCGATTTTGTTAATTACAATTACCTTCGGTATATTAGCGGCTGAGACGGATTCGAAGAACTTGCGCGTATTTATTTCTATTCCGGCAGCCGCACTGATGACGATAACGGCGGTTTCCGCAGCGGGTATAGCTTTTATGGCGGGTCCTATGAAGTCGGGGTAGCCGGGGGCGTCGATTATGTTCAGCAGCTTTCCTGCGTGGTTAGTGTGCACTACGGCTGAGGTGATAGAGTGCTGGTGCTCTTTTTCCTCATCGTGGTAATCGCAGATGCTGGTTTTATCGTCGACGCTTCCGAGGCGGTTAGTTGCTCCGGTAGTGTGAAGTATAGCTTCAGCGAGCGAGGTTTTACCGCTGCCGCCGTGTCCTAAGAGAATAATATTGCGAATGTCGCCGGTACCTGCCACTTTTAAACCTCCATAAAGCTAAAGTTTCCAGATTTTCGTTAAACGAGCAATGATACAGCAAATTGGGGATATAGAGCAAGTGATTTTTTACAGAGCGCGATAGAGGATAAACCGGCTGTAGTAAGCTGTAAGAGGAGTATTGTGTAAAAAAGCAGAATTTGCAAATTTTTTTGAACTCGCACAAAGCGGTAATCGGGGTGATTTTATTGGACATTGAAGCGGGTTGAGAAACTGTTTTGTTTGACATCGCTATATATTGTAGGGCGAGCGAAAACCTTGCTGTCATATAGTGGGTTGATTTGCAGAACAGCATCTTGAGGCATCACCGTGGGGTTAAAGAAAAAATACTTTAGTAGTCGATATTGCGGTAAGTTAACGGAGTCTTATTAATTTAAAGGGTATGCAAGTATGAGTAAAAGAGAGCTGATAAACCGAATTTGTGAGATCAACAAGAGTGCCAAGCCGGAGTTTCTGGCCGGTTTTTCCGAAGAAGATTTACATACTTATCTCGAACACCTGAGGGAGCTAAACCTGGAAGAGATGGTTGTTTGCGTATAAGCTGCGGCTCCCCAATTTACAATTATGAATCAGCAGAATCTTGCCCTGTTTGCGGTTCTTCCGGTTCCGGCTGTGGGGGTTGCTGCATTGGGGGCGCTTCTTCGTATTTTACAGGCGGGGGCAGTTTACTAACACATGTCGCCTTGAGCTCGGCTAAGACGGGCACATAACCATTTGGAACATAGAAGGCAAAATCGAATTCTTTTAAGCTATTTCTATCTATATAATCATTAGGATATATTATTATGATGTCGTTTAACTTTTTTATTTCCAGTTCATCTGCCGTATTCAGATATCCAATAGGATAGACATTTTTCCCTTTGCCGGCCAACAGGCGTTCATCGTCCTGTTGCTTACAAATAATTTTTAATTGTGAGAGTGTAAATTTTGCTGCGCCGTAGGTAACCAACCTTCGGGTCAGCCCCACTCTCACGATTGTAAGAGTGTGGCCGCTCTTCGGCGGTATCGGTGCACCATTTGTGTCTTTTAGGTTTTCAGGAGCCGGCCAAACAGCTTTATTTTGTATTTCAAGTACATCAGCGGGGATAATAAGTTGGACTCCACGGTCGATTTCGTATCGGTTCAGGAATAGCTGGTCCAGAAAGTTCGGGTGAAACACAGCAAAGCTTTTTTTGCCGCTGCAACTGCCGCTGCTTATTATACCGAACCATCCGGTTGCGAATTCGTCGGCGTTCAGTAACACTCCGCTGGGCTGTTCGGGGTCGGGATTATTTTGGTCAAAACGCTGGTAAGGATATTTCGGCGACAGAGGCGTCATCGCAACAGCTGTGAGCAAAAAGCCGGATACGATTAGTCCGAGGCAGATTCCGAAGACCACACGGCCGATACGCTCAGGGAGCATTCCGAAATCGACCGGCCGACGGGTCAGATAGGAAGCGATTGCCTGCAGGACTGCAAAAGACAAAATAAACAACAACAGAAAGCAGAGCGGCTGTGCCCAATTAACGAGGAATTTTCGGTTGATTAAGATGTTTGCCAAGGGCTCGAAATAGCTAAGGGCAACCGCACCTGCGCAAATAGATATTATCACCATAGCAAATGAATTAACGAGCGTGCCCCTAAGATATTGATAAGCAACGCAGCCGAGAATAATCAGCAACACGATTAAGCTGCCCATTACATTGTCTCCATATTGATGAGGAGTTAAATAATTCCTTCGTAAATTTTTTAAGACCTATGTTTCGTTTTGCTCCGGTTTTTTGGTTTTTTGTGTTTTATGAGTCGAAAGCACTCTGACCATTTCATTTATCGAGGTTGTTCCGGCAATGACTTTTCTCAGCGCCTGCTCCTGCAGATAAACCATTTTGGCACGTCTAAACTGCGTATTGATTTCGGCCAGAGATTTTGATTGTTTTATGATGTTTTTTAATTCGTTGTTTATCATTACGATTTCGAATACACCCATTCTGCCGACAAAACCTGTGCCCTGACAATTTTCGCAGGTTGACGGTTTTCCCCGTTTGCTGTACTGGACTTTGCCGGCTCGGTGAAGCACTTTCGCCTTATCGGCGGGGATATTGAATTTTCTGAGAAGCTCTTTGTTCGGCTCATAGGCCTGTTTGCATTCTTCACAGAGTTTTCTAAGTAGTCGCTGGTTAACTACGCCCAAAAGCGAGTCTACAGCGAGGTCTTTGTTGCCGACTAATTTCAGCCATTTTCCGATAGCTCTTATCACATCGTCCGCCTCGAACGTGACATAAACAATTTTTCCGTCTTTAGCAGCTTTGCATGCCACTTGCGCGGTATCACTATCTGCGCAATCGGCGACACCAACGATATCCGGCTCCGTTCTCACCAGTGCCTGCAGTCGTTTGGCGTATGTGGTTGTTCCGGTATCGCTCAGGGTAAATACATTTTGAGTTATATTCGGCAGGTCCGCCGAGGGCTGTTTCTCAATGGTGCTTACACTGAAGAGGAAGGGGTCGTGATTTCTAAGAAGTGCGTAAAAAGTGCTTGTTATGCCGCTTTTTTTCGGGCCGGTTATTATGAACAGTCCCTGTTTGGCCTCTCGAATTTTATTCAGCTGTTTGTATTGTTCCGGCATCAAGCCGATTTCGGTCAGCCGGGTTACGCTTTGCTGAGTCATTTGCTTAATTCTGACCTGTTCTCCCGCGGTAGAGCCGGCGGCGGCTATTTCCCAGTCGGTGCTCTTCTTGCTGTTGCTTTTATGGATTCTGAATTTTCCTCTTTGCGGTTTTCGCTTTTCATCAGGGTCCAAATCGGCAAGGTTTTTTGCAAATCTCGTGAAGTATTCCATCTGGTCTTTAGTTATGGACGGCTGTTTTAAGGCGGCGCCATCGACATAATATGTTACGTTATATCCCTGCTGAGTCGGTGAGAACACGATATCGCTTGCTCTTCTCCACATAGCATCATTGAGG
>CAYXUW010000024.1:0-21309 GCA_964468375.1 uncultured Pirellulales bacterium
GCGGTGTTCCCGCCGACGCTGTCGTCAGGGCAAGGGACGCTGAAGGCGGAAGCGATTATTCGATTCTTTCGATAGTTCCGTTCGAAGGCGATATTAATGCCGACGTCGCCGTCGACTTCTACGACGTCGCCTTATTGGCTAACAACTGGCTCCTCGGCACTGATTAATCTTCAAATTATGTTTATTAACCCCCGAAGCTCGCAACTTCGGGGGTTTTTTATTTCCTCGACCACACGCATACTGGTCCGTCGAGCTTAAATGATGCTTAGCATCATTTAAGCGAAAACCCTCGATTGCTACTCACTCGTTTCTCTGTTGCGGGCATAGAATTTCGCTCTTTTTCCCTTTTATTTTCGTCTATTTGAGAATATGATAAACAATCAGTATGAAAGTATATTACATTAAGGATGTCTTGGAAAAATCAAAAGGGGAAGACGTAGAAATCTTGGGGTGGGTGGCTTCTAAGCGAGAGTTAGCCAAAGTAATTTTCCTTGATTTGGTAGATTCTTCTGGGAGCATTCAAGCTGTCATAACCGCGGGATCTGACCTTTTCTTTAAAGTGAAAGAAATAGTTTGTGAATCATCTGTGAGGGTTAAAGGAAAACTTAAATCTGGTGAACGAAATGCTATTGAAGTGGAAGTAGAGGATATAGAGGTTTTAGGTAATGTCCTATCGCGAGTTACTCCGTCGCCCAGAAGCAATTTCAACATTTTTGAACGAAGATTTGTGCAGCAATTCCTCTCAAGGAGACATTTATATTTGCGCAACCAGAAGCTTATGGCTGTTGTTAAGTTTAGACATATATTTTTCGAAATTATGCGAGACTGGTTTCGCGAGGAGGGATTTATCGAGTTTCATGCACCAATATTAACGGAATTACTACTCTACGATGATAGGTCTTCTGCATTTAGTCTTACATTCTTTGATAGAGAGGTATTTTTAACACAGTGCACAGCATTTTATCTTGAGAGTGCCGTCCATGCTTTTGAGAAGATTTACTGTATCAACCCAAGTTTTCGTGCGGAAAAAAGTAAGGGTAAAAGGTATCTTGCCGAGTATTGGCATATTAAATCCGAAATAGCATTCGCTGATATAGAAAATATTATCTGCTTCGTTGAGAATATGATTTCTTATCTTGTGCGTCAAAGCAAGGAAAGGGCTAAGAAAGAATTAGAAACGTTAAAAATTGATATTGATGTAAACAAACTGACGAGAATTCCGTACCCTCGAATTACTTATGATAAGGCATTGGAGAGACTCCAAAAAGTTGGTATAAAGAAAGAGTGGGGGAAGAGTTTAAGTGATAGTGATGAGATGGAATTGTGTAAAGAATTTAATTCGCCGTTTTGGATAACAGGAATGCCGTGCGTTACAGAGCCATTTCCTTATAGAGTTGATTCCTCAAATTCAAAAATTACGAAAACAGCAGATTTAGTGGCAACAGATGGATTTGGTGAGTTATTAGGTGTGGCAGAGAAAATTTGGCAACCGGAAGAAATTATCCAACGGATGAAAGAGAAAGGTAAAGATGTTGACGGTATGTATAAATGGTATCTTGAGTTGAGGCAGTTTGGTTCCGTTCCTCACAGCGGTTTTGGCATGGGCGTTGAAAGGATGATCAGGTGGTTACTGAGATTGAATCATGTACGAGATGCAATCCCTTTTCCGAGGCTTTTTAATCGTCGGCCGAATCCATAGGAGTTGATCAGTATGTTTCATCGAATATGGAGAGATCTTAAGACCGGGAAAAATATCCTAAATTATCTCACAATTGTATTCTCTGTTGTTGTATTTATTCTTACCGTACTTAGTGTGGATGTTGCTCCGAGCATTATTAGTGCTTGCATATTAGCAATATTATCATTGTTAGCTGTGCACCTTCTTCAGGATCGCTGGGTGCGCGAACAATTCGTAGCAGAATTATTCCCTGAGCAAACATGGGATAAAATTGAACCTACGATGAGTGAGCGGCTAAAGTTGGCTACGAAAGTTAAGTTTTTAGCAATTGGCCCTTTGAGCATTATAAGGCGGTACGAAAGTATATTGAAGCGAATTCTTGATAAAAAGGATAGTGAGATTAAGTTTATTATTGTAGCCCCAGATAGCAACACTATGGCGGTTGTTAGAAAGGGCCGACCTGAAAATTATGATCATAGTGTTCGTTTTTTAGAAGGTATACGCGATAGTTTTAGTGACTATGCGGGCAACCTAAAAGTGAGACTTGTAGATTATGTTCCAAGCCACGTTGTGACTATTATAGATGACCATAGGATTGATGGAGTCATTTTTACGACGGTATATAGTTTTAACCAAGTAGATCCATATAGACCATCAGAAATAATTACATATGGAAAGGAAAAACAATTTTCCTTTTTCTTGCAGGAATTTAACTCGTTATGGGATATGGGAAATGATTTTATCTTCACCAAAGAAGATTGACAAGAAATGATGATAAAATGCCTTGCAATACAGGGATAAGCAAAAGGCAGTGTCTGTCAGGTGAAGTAGTGGCTATTACATTTTATTGCCTTATCTGCTTTGCTAAAGAATCCAGTTCATAATCTTTACAACGTGGCCCCGTAGCGGTTATTAACCAACCGGGATATTCTTCAAAAAAACTTTAAAAGATGGCCAGATATTAGTGTTGTGTGCTAATGGACCATGCAAAGGATAGAGTTTGGCATGTACATGTGCAATTCCTGTTCCTTCAAAAACAATTGCACAACGAGAAACTTGCAATTTTTTTGTTAGCAGTTGACCAACTTTATGTACTGTGTTCATCAGGTTTGTGTAGTGCATGCTATTCAGGTCTAATATATTATCGCCAATATGTTCTTTTGGAATCACTATAGTTTCCCCCTTTGTAATTGGAAAAGGGGTAAGGAAGGCTATATGTTGTTTATCTGTATAGATTGGATACGCTTTACTTTGTTTAGTAGCTATTTTGCAAAACAAGCATCCGGCATCATTCTTCATTTTGTATACTCCTGAAGGCCTTATATCAAATCGGACAACCAAGGCATAGGTTTACATTTTAATTGGCTACCTTTGCTTTTATTATATATTTTGCTTAAAAATCCTCTAAGCAAAATATTAAGGATTAAGACGTTTGGGATCACGAGGCAAAAATGTGACTTCTCTTACATTTGTTAGTCCAAGAAGAAGAACAAGAGCTCTCGTTAAACCAAAGCCATAACCGCCATGTGGAGGGCAACCATATCTGAAAAAGTCCAGATAAAACTGAATCCTCTCGGTGTTTAATCCTTTTTCTTTTGCCTGTTCTCGCAGGATCTCATAACGGTGTTCTCGCTGTGCCCCGGTTGTAATTTCTATACCCGCCCAGAGAAGGTCAAAACTTTTAGTAAGTTTTGGTGCATTTTCATATCGCATATGGTAAAATGGTCTAACTTCTGTTGGGTAATCGGTAATAAAAACGAACTCATGCCCAAACTCCTTCTTTATTTTTCTGTGTATTATCCTTTCTCCTTCAGGATCCAAATCTCCCTTGACAGCAGCTTTGTGACCTTGCTTTTCAACTTCTTCTATAGCTTCTGCTAGAGTTATTCTTGGAAAAGGAATCTCTGGGACTGCAACGTGTTTGCCAAAGTATTTGTAGATTTGTGGTTCTAGATATTCCTTGAGTTTTTTTAGAAAATATTGAATCCACTTTTCTTCCAGACTCATAACATCCTCATGGGAATTTATCCATGAAATCTCAACATCAATACTGGTGAATTCAGTATCATGCCGAGAGGTAAACGAAGGATTTGCTCGAAAGACCGGGCCAATTTCGAAAATTCGGTCAAAACCTGCTGCCATAGCCATCTGTTTATAAAACTGAGGTGACTGTGCAAGATAAGCTTTTCTACCAAAATACTCAACTGCAAATAATTCTGACCCCGATTCACTTGCACTTCCCATGAGCTTAGGCGAATGTATTTCTATAAAACCATCTTTTGTCCAGAATTCCCTCATTGCCATTTCCATCTCGGTTTGGATTTTGAAGATTAGATACTTTTTGAGACTTCGCAGGTCCAAATACCTCCAGTCGAGCCGCTTGTCCAGACTAGATTCATCGTATCCGGATACGCTTATCGGTGTTTGTTCTTCAGCTTTATTTTCTACGAACACATTTTCGATCTGAATTTCAAATCCTTGTGTCTGTGATTGCTTATTTGTAATTAATAAACCGCGAACTGAGATTGCAGACTCTCGCGTTGTGGTAGAGATGGTTTCATTAAGTTTGTTATTCTCTTTTTTCCTTTCTACAATGCATTGTATTAAGCCTGTATGATCTCGAACATGAATAAATTGCATGTTTTTTTGATCACGTATAGTTTGTACCCACCCTTTCACTAGGACAGATTGATTTACAAAACTATGCAAGTCTCTGACCAAGACTCTATTTGTCATAAATTGTCTCCATTAGATAATTTTTCAAATCGAACGAGGCCGAAGGGGCTCGAACCCTCAACCTTCGGATCGACAGTCCGACGCTCTAACCAATTGAGCTACGGCCCCGTAACTTAGAGAACCTAAAAGTCAAAAGCTAAAATTAAAATAGATTGTCATTTTCTATTTAAATGTTTGGCTATACAGCCAATCCTTTTCCTACGATAACAATACCAGAATCTTGTTCTAATTGCAATCTTTACGTTTTTGTCGCGCTACTGCTTGTTCTCAAATTTGGTAGTACTAATTTAGTCAAAAAACCGCCTTTGGTAGATTCCTATCTCTAATCGCAATTTCCACCTAATTTTTCCTCTCGGCTGATTTTTCGCGATTTGCCCCCTCTCCAAATCGCTAATCCCAGATAGCCCCCGCGGCGCCTGAGCGGGGCGACTTGTGCTGCCTTCTGCTCGGATACTTATTTTACGTATACTTGCGCATACTCACTGTTCGTTTCCGACTCGCGGGCATCCGGCAACACCGCGCAATAGATGTTTAAAACACCTTTTTCTACATTTTTTGACAACTTTTGATAACTTTTGAAAGGTTGTCAATATACGAGCGGCGTTGCCCCCTTTCAGTGCATTTTACGAATTGACGCCCCCTCACTACCAGCAATTGTGTAAAAAACCACTCCACAAGCTCTCTATTTTAATCTTCTGACAGCTATACTTGTATGCAGTATACTGCATTGCAGCATACCGCGCTACCTGACAATGTCAGGTAGTGAACAAAAGCAAATTTAGTTAATGGGATACCTAGGTAACCTAGGTATCCCCATATTTTTCCCTTGATTTTTGCCCAAAATTTGGTATAATTCCTCCCAAGTTTGCGAAAGTGCAAACTGCATATCGCCCAGAAGGGCAAGTCTTAAGGCCAGCAGGCCAAGTCAAATAACCTATCAAAACCTTGTTTCTGGCTTGTCCATCCCATAGGGAGGATTTCTCGTTTGTCTATGAACTACCAACAACCTCAACCCAAAGCATACTTGGCTTACCTGGGCATCCTCCTCCTTGCCATCACTTACCTATCCAGCCCCCCAACACCTAACCTCCCTCTAGTTAGTACACCTCCCCACCACAGAGAGATCCCTCTTCCATCTCTCCTTATCCACACCTCCTTACTCCCTAACCATATCCCCCCTGTAGAGAGAGATTCCTCCTCTCTCTTCTGCCAACGTCCGATAATGTTGCATCTTGCCCACCTTAACACCGTCATTTCTTTAGCATCACCTCTGCCTGTTTTCTTTTTAACTACCCACACCCCAACTTCTTATCTCTCCAACTCACCCTCCCCCTTCAGTTCCCTGTATCTCAACACTCCCTATTATCTATCCCCCGTAGTAGTAGGCTTCTCCTCCTCCTTCTGGCAACGTCCGATAATATCCTATTTTGCCCATCTTAACACCGCATATAGCCCAAACGGCAAGCTGGGGAACTTCAATCAAAATAGTAAAAATATGCAAAACAAACCCAATTTCAGAAATGCCAGAACGACTGTAAGTTCGGTAAATACAATGACTAATAACCAAAAACTACAAACAATGAACCATCAAAAACAAACCCAAGCAAACCCAATTCAAACCCAATTTTGGGATTAAGGAGCTGCTGATTAATTTGTGTACAAATCCGGCGGGCCGATTACGGGTTCCCCCAAACCTTTATCGAACAAAAACTGCCGAATACTTGTGCAGAGATGACATTTGCTTGCGTAAGCTTCGGCGGGCTTATAACCCGAATCCGGGAATTTGCCGAGCAGGCCAATTGGGCCGAAGTTGAATAAGGTATCGATAATCTCATTTTGGCCGGGATGAAATCGTTCCCACATATCTTTTAAGGAATTATGGTTTATGTTCCCGATGATAATGCCGCTGCACGTTCCGCTGAAGACATTGCCGTAAGGGTCTATGTGAACGCCTTTGGCGCCGAGAAAAGCTGCTTTGCAATTCTCCGATTTTAGTTTTTCCAGCGGCTCACAGACCATAAGCTCAGCCAGCTTTCCGCCTGCCCGACCGGTGAATCGGCAGGGATAATCTTTTACGGCGTTTATGTATTGCTGTTTCCGTTCTTCGCCTGAAAGCTCGTTTATTCTGATGGGATTTTCCAGATATTTTCTCCACCGCACCAGAACGCGGTCCGCCCCCAAAGTATCTAATGCGATACTCGCTAATAGCTGAACTGGTTTTATATCGACATATTCTTGGTGAAAAGGGTCGATGCTGATTTTCAAACGGTGCATTCCGAATTTATCGAGGGCTTTTAATCGCTCTTTTATAATTTTCTCGCTGGCCGCCCAGAAGCCGTTCGTTTCTATCAAGTCGACTTTGCCGAGCCCCTGCGATTTTACCTTTCGCAGGATTTCTAAAAAATGTTCCCAGTATAAAAACGGCTCACCTCCTGTAAGATGTATCTTCGCACTCTCCCCGGCGAGCGATTTCAGCGACTCCCAAGCGGCTATCGCCATATCCGCGGGCATCAATCCGCCTTTGTTGGGCGAGCAGTTGTAATAGCAGAACTCGCACGCGCAGTTGCATTTGTATGTTAGCAGCAGTCCTGCCGACCGCCACAGCTTAAACTTGGGCTCACCCCGCCCTAACCCTTTGTTATAGATGTTGTCGGATAATTCAGTCATACTGGCCATTTCGGATTATTTATTTTCGGCTGATGTTTTTTCAGGTGTATTTGCAGCACAGTAATGTCTGCGGGCGTAATTCCGCTTATGCGCCCGGCCTGGGCGAGCGTAGCGGGGCGGAAAGCCGTCAATTTTTCCTTTGCTTCCGCCGGCAGGTGTGCGACGTTGTTATAATCCAGGTTCGGTGGAATCTTCTTGCTCTCCAGATTTTGCAAATTGGCGACCAGCCGCTGTTGTTTGGCGAGATAACCTTCATATTTGGCGTCGATGATTACCGCCTCCAAAACATCGTCGGGCGATTGCATATTTTTAATATCGGGATTTTCGGCTAATTGGTTCGCGAGCGGGTTGTTCGGCTGGCGCAATTGTTCCCACAAGCTCAGGCCGTTGGTGCGAATGGTTTTCAGATGGTTTTTAAGTTTGTCGATGTTTTTCAGTTTGTTTTGGAACGTTTGCCATCGTTTTTCGTCCACAAGTCCGACCGATTTGCCGATTTGCGTCAATCTTCTATCCGCGTTATCGGTCCTTAAAGACAATCGATGCTCCGCACGCGAGGTGAACATCCGATAAGGTTCGTCGATGTTCTTTGTTAATAGGTCATCTATAAGAACTCCTATGTATGCCTGGTCTCTACCGAGGACGAGCGGTTCCTTAGATTGAATTTTCCTCACGGCGTTTACGCCGGCGACAAGACCTTGTCCTGCTGCTTCCTCGTAGCCGCTGGTTCCGTTTATTTGACCGGCCAGAAAAAGTCCCGATATCTTTTTTGTTTCGAGACTGTTTTGCAACTGAATCGGCGGGCAGTAGTCATACTCGATTGCGTATGCGTAATGAATTATGCGGGCGTTTTCCGTTCCGGGCAGCAGCTTTAGCATTCGTTCCTGAATTTCCTCCGGCACGGACGTGCTGATGCCGTTGCAGTAAATGGTGGAAATCTCTTCCTGTTCGGGTTCGAGGAAGACCTGATGGCGTTTTTTGTCCGCGAATCGAACAATTTTGCCTTCGATACTCGGACAGTATCTCGGCCCGGTGGATTTTATCTGGCCGGTATAAAGCGGGGCTTTGTCCAGATTGTCTCGCAGCAGTTGGTGTATTTTTTCGTTGGTGTAGGTAATCCAGCATGGGATTTGCTCTCTGTTTATCGATTCGTTCAGGAATGAAAACGGCTTCGGCTTTTCGTCTCCGTTTTGGATTTCAAGCTTGTCAAAATTGACCGTTGAAGCATCCAGCCGCGGCGGCGTTCCTGTCTTTAATCTTTCGAGCTTCAGCCCGGCCCTCTCAAGTGAGTCGGAAAGCTCTTCGCTTGCGGGCTCACCCAGCCGTCCGCCGCTGAACTGCTTTGTTCCGATATGCATCAGTCCGCGGAGAAAAGTTCCTGTTGTTACGATAACTGTCTGTGCTGTAAAAACCAGCCCATCTTTGCATTTGATGCCGCAGACCTTTCTATTATCAACGAGTATTTCTGTTGCTATTGCCTCTACTATACGCAGGTTTTTTTTCTGCTTGAGGGTTTCGTGCATATACTTTGAATATTTATATTTATCGGCCTGTGCCCTCGGCGACTGGACGGCCGGGCCTTTCGAACGGTTCAGCATTCGGAACTGAATTCCTGTTGCGTCTATGGCCAGCCCCATCAACCCGCCGAGTGCATCGACCTCGCGCACAATTTGTCCCTTGGCAAGTCCTCCGATAGCCGGGTTGCAGCTCATTGCGGCAATTTTAGTTTTGTCTATTGTTAAAAGGCAGGTTTTGGTCCCGATTTTAGCGGCGGCGTGAGCGGCTTCGACACCGGCATGACCGGCACCTATAACAATGCAGTCAAAGTCATTTTTTACCATCGGTTTCGGTCAGCGCAACAGCCGAGGCGATTGCGAAATTGGCGGTGTGTGTGATGCTTACGCTTATGTGTTTGATTCCGAGCTTGGCGGCGATTTTCTCAACCTCGCCTCGCAGGGTAACTTCCGGCTGACCCGTCGGGCTGTTTATTATCTCGATATCGGTCCAGGCAATTTTACCTCGCCAGCCCGTTCCCATAAGCTTAAGGATAGCTTCCTTTGCTGCGAACCGTCCGGCGAGTTTTTCCGTTCCGTTCTTGTTTGTCCGGGCATAGGATTGCTCGGTGGAAGTGAAGACCTTATTCAGGAAACGCTCGCCGTGGCGTTTTAGCATCTCTTCTATTCGCGGGAAATCCACGAGGTCTATGCCATGCGCTACAATTTCCATATAACTCGACACTTTCTTATTGATTGCACGTTCGGTAAATTTTCTTGAGGCAGAAGTCTGTGAACTCGTCCATTTTGTTCAGCGCCGCCTGCTGCACGAGCCGGATGCCCAACTCATCGACGGCTTCTTTTCGTCGGTCAAAAATTATTTTTGCTTCTATTTCTTTTTGCACGTCTTCGAGGGGCACAAAACTTTTTGGTTTTTTCTCTTCCAGTTTCATTATAAAAATGTGCCCGCCTGATTCGACAGGCCCTGCAATCTGTGACGGCTTCATTTTTTCAGCTTCGGCCGCGAGAACATCGTATGGCTCCGCCAGAGCCGCCGGATTGACCGGCTTCCACAATCCGCCGAACGAGGCCTTGTGCCCGTGCGAATATTGTCTGGCGAGCCTGCCAAAGTCCTCGCCTTTTCGCAGCCGTTCCATTAATTTATCAGCAAATTCTCTGGCCTGCTCCGGCGGGCTGATGTTCGGTTCTGTCGCCTGCATCTTCGATACCTGGATATCAATCAGCCGAAACGTCATCGTTGCCGGCGTGGCGAAATGCTCTTCTTTCATTTCGTTGTAGCAGCTTACTAATTCGTTATATGTGACGGGTCTGTTTTCCGGCATTTGCCGTCGAATATAATCCTGGCTGAGAATCATCTTTCTCTGGTATTCTCTGAATTCGTCCCAATCCATTCCTATCTGTTTGAGGGCCTGTTCGGCTTTGGCATAGTCGCCGTCGAAGCCGGCAATAAATCTTCTCACTTCGGATTCCGTTGCCTTTTCAAGGGCATCCTCCAGGTCAACTCCCATTCCGGAATCTCTTCTGGCCTGCTGATAGAGCAGGATGTTCGATATTTTTGCCGAGATGATGCGCTCGAGTTCGGGCCGGGCCTGTTTTTTAAACTGTTCGAAGTTTTTCTCTGCAATCGGCTTGAAATATTCCAGTAAGGGGGCGGTTATTATTTCGTCGGAGGTTACGGTCTCTCCGCCTACTGCGAGGACAAATCCGCCGGATGGTTCCGGTAGACCTTCTCTCGGCGCAAGAGGTATGGCCGCCAGCTCTTCTTCGGTGAACTTCGGCTTGCCGCCTCCGCAGCCGGATACAAAAAAGAGCGTTAACACTGTTAATAAAGCACAATTACGCATAGCTTAATCTCCTGCCCAGTCGGCCCAGCTTCAAAATTTCCGTTGGTAGCTTATTATATGCCATTCCGTTAATCATTGCGAAGAATCTTTCGCAAAACGTTAATTAACGTTCTTGGCTCGAAGTAATTCTCTGGCAGACGCAGGTATGCCGTCTTCGGGTTCGGCATTCTAATCTTTCCTGATATGTTCTTAAATAAGTCCGACGTTTTACCCTTTGCGTCCTTCTCGGATGAAAAAATCAAATCTCTGCCGGAAGCGACGATACTTTTCATACCAAGCTTGCTTGCCCTGATTCGAAGCTCAGCCAGCTCCAGCAGCAGCGCGACTTCTTCCGACACCGGCCCGTATACGTCGGCCAGCTCACCCTCTATCTGTTTTAGCTCTTCGGGTGTTTTTGCAACGGCGATTTTGTGGTAAATATCCATTCGGTATCTGTCAGAGGGTATATAATTTCTCGGTATGTATGCTGCCAGTCCCAAATCGATAATGGCGGAGGGGATCGGCTCGACGGGTTCATTTTTTAATTTCCTGACGGCGTCCGCCAGCAGGTCGCAATACATTTGATAGCCGACCAGCTGAATGTGGCCGGATTGTTCGGCGCCCAAGATGTTGCCTGCTCCGCGAATCTCCAAATCGCGAAGCGCAATTCTAAAGCCGGCGCCCAGATGCGAGTAATCTTCAATGGCTTTCAGCCGTTTCCCCGCCGTCGGCGTAATCGGCCTTGAGTTCGGCAGCAGCATGTACGCGTAGGCGCGGTGTTTAT
This sequence comes from uncultured Pirellulales bacterium, assembly GCA_964468375.1. Lineage (GTDB taxonomy): Bacteria > Planctomycetota > Phycisphaerae > Sedimentisphaerales > Anaerobacaceae > CAYXUW01. The sequence continues at coordinate 11,200 of CAYXUW010000024.1, forward strand.
ATCTGCCCACTCTGCCGCGAAGCTGATGCAGCTCAGCCAAACCGAAGCGGTCTGCGTCGTTTATGAAAATCGTGTTCGCGTTCGGAATGTCCAGCCCGGATTCGATAATCGTCGTGCACACAAGCACATCAGTTTCGCCGGTTACGAAATCTATCATCGCCTTTTCGAGCTCGCTTTTGGTCATCTGCCCGTGCGCGATGGTGACCCTTGCGTCGCTGACCAGTTTCTGAATCTCCCAGGCCTTTTTATCAATCGTCCTGACTCTGTTGTGCAGGAAAAATACCTGTCCCTGGCGGTTTAATTCCCTGTGTATTGCTTTTGTTATAAGCTCTTTGCTGTAGCCGGTTACGGTCGTTACTATGCTTCGCCTGTCCAGCGGCGGAGTTGCCAGCGAGCTGATATTGCGCAGACCCAGCAGCGATATATGCAGTGTCCGCGGTATCGGTGTGGCTGTCATTGTAAGGACATCGACATTGATGCGCAGCCGTTTGAGCTTTTCTTTATGCTCGACGCCGAACCGCTGCTCTTCGTCGATGATTAAAAGCCCCAAATCCTTAAAGCCCACGTCGCCGCTTAAAAGCCGGTGTGTCCCTATGAGAATGTCGACCCTTCCTCGTTTTGTCCGTGCGATAATGTCCCTTGCCTGTTTGGTTGTCTTAAAGCGGTTCAAAACTTCAATGCAAACCGGAAAGTCTGCGAAACGCTCGGTAAAAGTTCTGCCGTGCTGCACGCATAGCACAGTAGTCGGCACGAGCACTGCTACCTGTTTCCCGTTTTCCACCGCCTTAAACGCCGCCCGCATTGCAAGCTCTGTCTTGCCGTAGCCCACGTCGCCGCACAGCAGCCGGTCCATCGCAGCGGGCTCCTGCATATCCGCCTTGATTTGCTCTGCTGCGGTGGTCTGGTCCGGCGTTTCGTTATAGGGAAAAGATTCTTCGAACTCCGCCTGCCAGTTTGAATCTGCCCCGAAAGCAATGCCTCCCTTTGCCTGCCGCTGTGCCTGAACATCGAGCAGCTCGGCGGCGAGGTCTTCGACGGAGCGTGCAACCTTTTCTTTTTGCTTTTGCCATCTTTTAGAGCCGACCTTGCTCAGCTTCGGCCGTTTCGGTGTCGTTCCTATGAACTTCTGCACCAGAGCGATATTTCGAACCGAGACCTGAATTTTTACCCCGTCGGCGTATTCGAGCGTGAGATATTCCGAGCTTCCCCCTTTTTCCCGTATGGTTTTTATTCCGGAGAACTTGCCGATGCCGTAGGAAGCGTGAACCACGTAATCGCCGACCTGCAAATCTGCGAGCGTGTCCACCGGCGCGCCCGCCCTCGCCGGACGCAGCTTTCTCCTGATGGCGTATTGACCGAACAGTTCGTGGTGACTTATTATGATTGTTTTCAGTGAACTTATGATAAACCCCTGGTGCACAAATCCTTCCAGCAGCTTGAAATTCGCCGGGACTGTTTTTTCGCTCTCTGTGATGATTTCGGTTATACGCTTGGTTTCAGCGGCGGCTTCGCAGTAAAGGTAAACCTTTTTTCCGCTCCTGGCTTCGGCCACCAGTTCCTGCAGCGCCTCTTTATGCCCCGCCCATACAGAAGTTGCTTTGTGCTGAAACTGTTGCACACTTTTGATATCGACCTTGAGAAAATCCTCCGGCCTTGCTGCGGCAAATCTGCATAAATGTAGTTGCGTAAATTTTGCTGCTGCTTCATAAATATCCCGCCAGTCATACAGCCGTTTGGCATCTTCAGCCCTTTCCCGAAACACCTTTGCGACTTCTTCGATATCACTCGGCTCTTCGAAAATTATTACGGTATCTTTCGGCAGGATATTTACGAAAAGCTCTCTTTCCTCCGCAGCCGCTCCGCAAATCGCCGAGACTATTTCGACGTTTTTTATTCGCCGGCTCGAACGCTGAGTGTCCAGATTTATTTCGCGAATGCTTTCTATCGTATCGCCGAAAAATTCTATCCGAATCGCCTCGGCGGCTTCCGTCGGGGCGTCTGTTTCCGCCTCATCGAGAAAGATTTTTTCGCTGACCAGCGGCGCGTATATATCGATGATTCCGCCGCGGTGGGCGAACTGCCCAGGCAAATCGACCCTTTCCACCCGCTCGAAACCGTTTTCGACAAGCCATTCGATTGCCTGTTCCATCGGCACGGTTTTATCCGTTTGTAATTGGAGACAGCTTTCCTCCAGCGCCTGTGGTTTTGGTATAGGCTGGCAAAGCGCCTGCGCCGGAGCCGGTATGATGATTTTACTTTCAGCTAAGTGCGAGATGCGAGACACGAGTTTCAATCTTTCAGCCCTGATTTCGTCGGTGGCGTCCGCCAGTTCTTCTTCGCCCTCCCAAGCAGGCAGCGGCGCGACACTTCTGGCTCCGAAGGTATGTAAATCATCGGTTGCCTTATCGGCGTCGTCGATGTGCGGACAGATGTATAAAATCGGCCGTTCAAGCTTGTTTGAAATGAAAGCGGCCAGCAGGCGCGCAAACGACCCCCACGTCCCCGCGACTCTAACCGCCCCCTCTTTGCCTCTTGCGGTCTCGAGCCGGGAGATTGTCTCTCGAACAGTCCTGTCCCGCCCAAGCTCCATAAAGTCGCTGATACTATTTATAGCTTAAAAGGCCGGCCGGGTTATTTGGAGCTTGCTATGGATTTTTTGGCCGCCTCTATTGCCTTTCCAGCGGTTATGCCGAACTTCTCAAAGCAAACTTTCGCCGGTGCCGATGCGCCGAAGGTTGACATCCCGATAAAGATTCCGTTATCGCCGAGCCACTTGCCCCAGCCCTGTTCGACTCCGGCTTCAATGCCGACTCTGGCCTTGACTGTCGGCGGTAGAACCGAGTCTTTGTATGCCTGCTCCTGTTTTTCGAACAATTCCCAGCAGGCCATACTGACGACCTGCGCGGCAATTTCTTCTTTCGCTAATCCTTCAGCCGCACATAAGGCGACGGAAACTTCCGAGCCGCTCGCCAAAAGCAGAACGTCGGGATTATCCGCACCCACAAGGACGTAAGCGCCTTTGCTTACATTTGTTGCTGAGCCGTATTTGTTTTGGTCCAGCACAGGTAGCCCCTGTCGGGTAAGGAGCAAAGTCGTCGGCCTGTCTTGATGTTCTAATATGTATTTCCACGACTGAGCAGTTTCATTGGCGTCGGCCGGCCTGAACACCAGCAGATTCGGTATCGTCCTAAGCGCTGCAGCGTGTTCCACCGGCTGATGTGTCGGGCCGTCCTCGCCGACGCCGATACTGTCGTGAGTGAATACGAATATGGTCGGGTAGTTTGAAAGGGCCGCCACTCGAATCGCCGCCCGCATATAGTCGCTGAACACCAGAAACGTCGCGCCGTAAGCCCTCGTCAGACTGCCGGCGGAAATCCCGTTCATTATCGCCCCCATAGCGTGCTCCCTCACGCCGTATCGTATATACCTGCCGCTGCGATTATCTTTCTGGAAGTCTTCGGCTCCTGCGAATTTTGTGAGGTTGGAAGGAGTCAAATCCGCCGAGCCGGCCAGCACCATTGGGCATTTGGGCATCACGGCATCGAGAACTTTCCCCGATGCCTTGCGTGTCGCAATGGAGCTGTCCGCCTCGAATTTCGGCAGTAGCTCGTCAAGTGAAACGCTTAACTTGCCTGTCGTGCCATCGTCAAGCTGCTGCGCCAGCTCTGGATAACTCCGCGCGTATTTTTCAAACATCTTGTCCCATTTTTTCTCAGCCCGTTTGCCCTTGCCCACGGCTTTTTGCATATGGTCAAGCACTTCATCGGGTACGACAAAACTCTTTTCAGGGTCCCAGCCGAAGTTTTGCTTAACTAATTTAATTTCATCTTCACCCAGAGGAGAGCCGTGCGAACCAGCTGTATCCTGCTTATTAGGGCAACCGTAAGCAATGTGCGTTCGCAGCTTTACAATGCTCGGCCGATTCTTCTCCCGCTTGGCCTTCTTTAATGCTTTCTCGAAAGCCGCCATATCATTGCCATCGCCGTCAACCGTTATAACGTTCCAGCCGTATGCCTTATAGCGCTTCGCCGCGTCCTCAGTGAATGAAAGATTTGTGTCGCCATCGATTGTGATATGGTTGTCATCGTAAATCACAATTAGGTTATCCAGCCCGAGATGTCCCGCCAGCGAGGAGGCCTCCGCCGAAACGCCCTCTTCCAAATCACCATCGCCGGCAATTGCATAGACCATATAATCCATAACCGGAAAACCGTCCCTGTTGAAGTAGCTTGCCAGATATTTTTGTGCTATCGCCATTCCGACAGCGTTAGAAATTCCCTGCCCCAGCGGCCCGGTCGTAACTTCGATGCCGAGATCGCCGTGTCGTTCCGGATGCCCCGGAGTTTTGCTGCCCCATTGCCGGAAGTTCTTCAAGTCGTCCAGACTTAAAGGGTAGCCGGTCAAATGCAGCAGCGAATACAGCAGCATACTTCCGTGCCCGGCTGAGAGGACAAACCTGTCCCTTGCCGCCCATTGCGGATTAGCCGGGTTGTGCCTGAGGTGTTTCGTCCAGAGAATATACGCCGCCGGCGCCATTCCCATAGGCATACCCGGATGGCCGGACTTGGCCTTTTGGACGCCGTCTATAGATAGAAAACGGATTGTTTGAACACAAAGCTCATCGAGCTCCGAAAGTCCTGGGTTTTGTGTCGATATACTCATTTACTGCTTCCTAACAAGGTTTTCACATTTTTTGCTGCCGAAATAAAGCCTGCATAATACTGTCATACTCTCAATTTTGCAAGTGGTTTTATGATTCAAACAGCGAGAGTACTTGCTACCACGAAGCGGCTTTTTCCAGCTTTTTAAGGTCGGGCTTGTTTTTCGCTATTGCGAGGGACTCTTTATACAGCTCCGGCAGGTCTCCGATAACTTTTGCGACTTCTGCACCTCTTCTGATAAAGATTGGAATTTTGTGCAAGGGCGTATCGACTATGACCGCTTGTCCGCCCTTGTAGATTTTGTTTGTGTCCCATGCGTCGACCCACTCTTCAGATGCAGGCAGATAGACGCTGTGTTTTTCCGTTACCTTTTCCCAGATGGGGCTTACCAGAATGTCCGGCCCGTAGAGATAGCTCTGCCAATCCTCCCAGGCCTGCTTCTGTTCGGGATAGGCTAAAAACAGCGGACGGACAATCGGAACACCATTCTCTCTTGCATTTTGGGCACAGGCATAACTGTAATCCATAAGTTTGGTATGCAGTTTCGCATAAAGACGCCATATAGCGATTAGCTCAGCGTCGTAGTGCGGCTCGTTTTTCATGTCCCACAATCCGCGGTCTTCGGTTGGCCCGACCTCCATAATCGGACAAAAGCAGCTAAAGGCCAGCCATCTCGCGCAGACCTCGCGGTCAAGGGCGCCCTGCCAATACCCGCCCGTGTCGGAGCCCCATATTGGAAAGCCGATTATGGCGTTTCGCTGCAAAGCGATAATCGCTGCGCGCAGTCCCTCGGCGGGCGAACCGATGTCACCGCCCCAAAAAACGCCGTACCGGCTGCTGCCCGTATAGCCCGCGCGAGGCATCAAAACAAAATCTTCGCCTCGGATTCTTTTGCATATTTCCCACGCCGCTTTTACATATTCCCGCGGATAATCGTTGTACATCTGCCTCATAGACCTTCCGTCGTATGCGGAAACATCAGCCGAGGAAGGCGTAAGCTCCTCCGAGCGGTCGAGCTTGAATCCCACAACGCCGACGTCGAGAACCTTTTTGACTCCCTCGTTCTGCCACCACTGCTTCGCCGCCGGATTGGTGAAATCTATCAGCGTTCGTTCCGGAAATTTATATGTTTGGCCTTTTAAGTTATAGCCCTTTTTTGCTGCCGTTTTCGTCATATCGCCGCTCACCCATGGCGCAATCCAGAGCAGAAACTTAATATTCCTCTTATCAAGCCACTTAATCATCTTCTCCGGATTGGGCAGCCGCCCCCTGTCCCACTCGAAATCATTATAACCGTAGTCGCCGACCGCCCACGGCCGGTCAACCCAGTAAACGCCGCACGGAATATCAAGCGCCTCCATCATTAATATATCTTCGACAACCTGGCTGTTATACGGCGCATTCACCTTCGTTCCGTCGTAATAGTTTTTCTGGTTGACGTGATTGTCGCGCCATCTCCAGCACGAGAACGCCCACTTCGGCGGCAGTATCGTCGGCCCGACATAACGGCTGTGGGCGCTGACAATTTCCATAGGACTTTCGGCCGTGTAAAGTATCAGTTCCAGCGATGGACCTCCGAACGAAATCTTCACAAGTTCTTCGTCTGATTTACAAAAATCGTAACTTCCCGGCCAGGTGCCTTTCGTGAACAGACCGTACCCTCTCGACGAGATATAAAACGGACAGTAAAGAGAAACCGTCGGGCGTATGGACATTTCCACAGTTTCTCCCCGGAGGTTAAGAGCTGTTTTAATGCCTTTTTCCCACGACAATTTCTGGCCGCCGTCGATCGTTCTCTCGAAACAGCCGGTAAAATATTCGTCCCGCGATGCACCGAGCGAAAACCCCCACCGTTGGATATCCGCGTCGGGTTCGGCAGAGAATTTTATATTGTAATTTTTGCCTTGCGGCGTTATCGAGATTTCAACAGTGCGTTCGCCACTTTTCAGTCTGCCTTTGAAGCGGCCGTTGTCTTTTGCTATTTGAAGTGGTTCTCCCGTAAGATATATTCGGCCATCGGCAGTTTCATAGAAAATCGCCCCTCCCTCTTTGCCGGTGATTAATAACGGCTCTTTCAGGTGTTTGTTTGTAATCTTAAACGAGACGTACTTCTGTGCGTCTGAATATTCCAGGCTCACCTCGTCAGATAGAGGACTTGAAGGAAGAAGAACCAATAGGCAGTATAAAAGCTTTGTTTTCACTTAATCACCCCGTTTACTAAAAAGGTAAAGAAAAGTGAATTTTACAGGATGTTTGGGGGGAATGACAGCGTTTTCCGGAACAGGGTAAATACGGCTTAAGCGCAAGCTCCCTCCTCCGGGAGCTTGCGCCTTATTTACTTTTATATGTTAAATTCCGTAAAGCCAGTTATATGCGAGGTCGGCTAACGTGTCATAATCGTAAATATCCAGCCACCCTTCGCCGAGTATCGCAAAATCTATCAGGTCTACAACGCCATCATCGTTGAGGTCGCCGGGAGTAGTAGTACCAACAAAGGTGCTTATACTATACCCAGCCAGAGTATTAGTCCTGCCGACAGAACCCATATTACTTAAACTATTACTACTTGATGTTTCATACTTTGTATAACTGCTCACGCCGCCGCCGGACAGCGAAAACGTCACTTCCCTGGAAGACGAGTTCTGGTTTACAGCAACAATAACCACAGTGTCGCCGCTTTTATATGCGGTTACATAAACACCAGAAGTAGGGTTGGCTGTCGCACTTACCCTGATGTATCCCGGTCGGACGAATTTAGCGAAATGGCTCATGCAGTAACCGCGTTTGGTGATACTTCCGTCTTCGCCGATTGGGCCATAGAATCTTCTTATATACCACCATATGTATGCATGCATATTAGCAGACATACAATCATGAATCTCTTTGCCTACACCCAAAGCATTGGGCCAGTCGTTCGCATCATGTGTACTATCGGTATAATGCTCGGTCATCCATACCTCTTTGCCTTTGCTTCTTGCCAAAGGATAATCATAGAGGCCTCCTCCATAAATATGGCCGGCGATGACATCTGCCTGCGCCTCGGCACATGGGTCATTTAGTATCGGGTCAGTAAAACTACGAGCGAAATGATACGACTCGGCAACCATCACCCTGGTCGGAATTACTGATGCATTATTTTTAAGAAAATTTCTCATTTGCGTCGACGTCCAGTCACATGACTCGTAACCCACTGAAACATCGGGTTCGTTTTGAAGGGAGATGGCATACAGAGATACTCCATTCGATGACATATAATCGGCAAAATCTGTTAAATGGTCTGCATAATCATCATAAAAGTCAGGGTCCAGTTCACCTCCGATAAGAGGATTTTCGGGGTCAGTGTACCTTTTCATCCATCCCGGAGGCGACCATGGTGATGCGAAAACAATTGCCCCGTGGTTGTTGACGGCTCTTTGCGCAGCAGACAATTCACCGCTCCAGTAGCCGCTGTCAGGCGGAATATCGATACGCAAAATGGTCATGCCTATCTGACCAGCACCGTTGCCGAAGGCCGTATCGACCTGGGCATTAGTTAAAGTGCCGATCCATCTGGGGAAATTCATACCGCCAAAGCCCCTGATAGTCTGCTGAGTAGTATTTAAATCAATGTTCACTGGAACTAAAGTCGTGAAACTCCACGGAAAACCAGGGTGTATTGTGCCGTTATCATTGCAGTCAACCGCCCAGTAATATGGTGTCCCGTATTCAAGGTCGCCCCCCGGGTCATAACTTTCCGTATAAACCGTATATTTAGGATTATTGTGCGCGTTTGAATCGGTTCCAAAGTAAACATCATAGCTGGTGGGTGTATATGCCGTAGGACCGTCCCACGACAAGCTGGCAGTAAGTGAAGCATTATCTGCGCCGTTGCCCGGGTTAGGATTGCTGGCAATATTCGGGTCAGGACTCGCTCCCTGAACCACGAAACCGATAAGCGCCTGACGGTTTGCACCTGAATGTTCAACGCTCGGAGTCTCAGCTGCTCCTGTTGCAGATTTGTAACCGGTTGCACCGGTAGATGAGCCGGCTGACTGGTCGATGCCTTCAGTGAAGCCGTTGTTCATTATATATGAACCAGAGTTGCCGCAACTAGCGCCGAGAATAACCATATCACCATCGCTTGTTGCAAGTGCAGAGGTTGAAATTATACTACTTGTGCCTCCGGCAGTGGCAGAAGCTCCAGTCAGAATATCTTGGTCGACGTTTTCAAGAAAGGCGCTGGCATATTTGATTTCCGCCGGGTTAGTGTCCCATGTAATAGAAAACGTATTGCTGGTCGCCGCGGCGATGCCGTCTTCGTCAAGAATAAATGCCGCAGCATAAATATCGATTGTGGCTCTGTAGTCTCTGTCAACGACCTTGGTCATTTCCTGCCCGCCGTAGTACACCTCGGCACAATTCATCGTGCCGTCCATTTCACCGTGAGCGATAAATATCAAAGCACGGTCTGGCCCGGATTGTGCTGTATGTGTATGGGACGTACCGCCTATTGTGCCCTCCCAGTCACCAACAACGCTGACATCGCCGAAAACCTGTTGAGCGGAAATTATGGTGGTTAGCAGAATTAAGACAGACATTAAGCGGATTGCTTTGACTGATGCAATTTTCATCACAACGTCTCCTTATATTCGACTTTCTGCCCCCCCGTATTCGCTAAATATAATACACAATTATTGTACCCGATTTCTTCGAAAATAGCAAGGATTCTCCCCCCAAAACGCGCAATCCTCCTAAAAGAAGGTAAAATCGGCGACAGAGGCCAAGAAATCACCCTGCTGTTATGCGCAATCAGTAATTACGTTCCATACAGCCAGTAATCTGCTAAGTCCTCTAAAGTGTCATAATCGTAGGTATCCAGCCAGCCCTGGCCGAGTATCGCAAAATCTATCAGGTCTACACAGCCATCATCGTTGAGGTCGCCGGGAGTAGTAGTACCAACAAAGGTGCTTATACTATACCCAGCCAGAGTATTAGTCCTGCCGACAGAACCCATATTACTTAAACTATTACTACTTGATGTTTCATACTTTGTATAACTGCTCACGCCGCCGCCGGACAGCGAAAACGTCACTTCCCTGGAAGACGAGTTCTGGTTTACAGCAACAATAACCACAGTGTCGCCGCTTTTATACGCAGTTACATAAACACCAGAAGTAGGGTTGGCTGTCGCATCTACCCTGATGTATCCCGGTCGGGCGAATTTAGCGAAATGGCTCATACAGTAACCGCGTTTGGTTATACTTCCGTCTTCGCCGATTGGCCCGTAGAATCTTCTTATATACCACCATACGTATGCATTCATATTAGCAGCCATACAATCGTGAATTTCTTTGCCTACATTTAAAGCGTCGGGCCAGAGGTTTGCCACATTTGGATCATTATAATGCCAAGTAAAATGCTCGGTCATCCATACCTCTTTGCCTTTGCTTCTTGCCAAAGGATAATCATA
>CAYXUW010000025.1:0-21067 GCA_964468375.1 uncultured Pirellulales bacterium
GATATCGTGAGAAAATCCATAAGAGGCCGAAGTTTGGTTATCATCAAAGGCCTTCCAACAAAAAGCAGATGATTAGCCGGCAAATCATCACCAACGTCGTCAAATTCCTCAATAAATGTCCCGTTGGGAATAGCTTCGGTCACAATATCGGGATTCAAGCAGCGGAGGTATTCCGCATCCTTTTCGGTCATGGTATGTACAACATTGAAATTCGGATAGAATGTTTTCTCAAAATGGCGAATTTGATAATATTGCAACCTGCGATAGATTTTCCACAACAAAGATCTTTCGAGCTTTTGTTTAAAAGCGTTTTCCATACTGAATGTTAAACTATCATTTATCGAAGCCACAGTTCCAATCCCATGAGGAGCACAATCAATATATTGTGTTGTCAGTATGTAATCGAAATGAATAACATCTGGTTTGAAATCCTCAATCATTTTTTTTAGTTTGGCCCGAAATTCTTCGCTGCGAAAACGCTCCATATAATAAAGTTTTTGTTTCAATACAGCGTTCAGGGCTATTAATGCCGGGTGGCGTTGCGGGAATTTGACCGTCAACACCTTCTCGCAAAGCTCTTCAAGCGGTTTCAAGTTATAAGGCTCACACTCTGGGCTAATCAGCGATGCCAACATAAGGTCATTATCTCTCGCCATCAAGCACATTGCGTGATACGGAACAATACGCACACCATTACTTGGTGGATAGGGAACTTCACTGGTTACAAAAAGTATGCGCATATTATTGAAATTCTTCCAACATATTTCGTAGATATTCCTCATACGCTACAGGGGCATTGGATGCATAAGGCTCATACGAGCCCGGAGCCACTTCACGTAATTTCCGTAAGGCCTGCTTGGGCGATAAAAACAACCTCGCCCACAACGGCAAATATGATGAACCGGTCATATTAACATTTATACACACATCGTAGGCTTTGCTGGATTTCCGAATCGCTAGACACTTCAACCACGTCGGTCCGCTCGCATCGATACTCACAAACGGTACATCGTTATATATGCAGCTAATCACAGTATGGAAGGCATTGCAGATCATTCCAGCCGAGTGTCGAATCCAGAAATACCATTCCAAAGGGGACATAGGCAGGGGTAATTGCCGGTCCACGGGCAAGTCAAACATCCTACGTGGATTTGGCAGAGTGAACACCTGAAGATTCTGTTGGTGGGCGAGGTTGGCAAATTCCTTAATCCAGGAGGACGGATATAAACGAGGACTGAAGTGCAATAATATATACTGCTTGCTTAACGCCTTGGGCTCAGCTTCTTCCGACGGTAAATCAGGAAGCAGGTTATTCAGCACCGCAACCGGATCGGGCGTGATAGGTGGGGTAATACATCCGTGTGTTAAGTAATGCACCATGTTTTGCGTCCAACGGTCCCGGACAGCAATGGAATCGAGAAGTAACAACGCCTCGGCCATCCTTTGTTTAATGTCCTTACTGAAAAACCAGTAATATGTTCCTTCCGACGAGACGGAAATCATGGCGGTTTTCGGCTTAGGATTGACCTTCTTCGTCCACAGCATCCAGAATGGATTGGGAAAACAGCAATCCTCGGTTTGTTTTTTTTCACGAATGCGGAGAATTGTGTCGCTTCCAGCTAACACCATATCAATATCAGAATCCTGGCAGCAGGCTGCCACATCCTCTTCATTGCGTAAGACATAGGTTTGCTCATAAAACTGATTGTGATGATCTGCATGTTGCTGATATTGCTCCTCGGTAACCAAAGAACGGTACTTCTTTTCCAACCTGGGAGGCCGATAGTTTAAAAAAATGGGACAGTGTCCCAATTTTTTTAACAGGAGAAATGTAGATGTAGCCTGAAGATTAGCGCCAAAATTTGGAGGCCAATGGTGTGTAAGCATTCCGATTTTCATAATATTTCCTGACATTCTTGTAATTGGCATAACTCCATTGTAGCTGATTCGTCGTATGTAGCTGATTCGTCGTAAAATGTACGAAGGTTTATTTCTTGCTGATAAATTCCACAAATGTAACCAAGAAACGTCAGTAAGTATAAATTCCAAACCATAAAGTAAAGATTGTAACTCACCAGACTTATAATCCAGAAAGATATTACCCCAAAAGCAAATGATGCCGCATAAGGATGCCTTCGCAATACCAACTGTACTGCTTTAATCGACAAGTAAATACTAAAAAAAACATTTGCCAAAAAACCTATCGCACCATATCCCACAAGTGCCTCCATAAAATCATTGTGTGCCCTTCGGTATGGTCCTAAAATATCGGACGATGCATAAAATCCTTTTCCGAATATCCTATTGAAGGGCGGCCATGTTTTGTACTGCTCCCATAAGTCGGTCCAAATGTCTATTCTGCCACTGCCTGCATCCTCTGGTATATTTCGAACACGCTCAAAAAGTATTCCTGAGGTTCTAACGTTGACATAAAGAAACATTTGAAACAAACCAAACAGAACAAACGGGACTAGTAACAAAAACAATATCTTCTTTGTTTGCCTGACAATCATGTTTTGAATTATTACATAAAAAGCACCGCCCACAGAAATCTGAAATAACACGCTTCTTTTTAATGAAAACAAAGCCAGACAGGATAAACCGGAAAGTAAAGTGTTTTTCAGAACCTTGCTCTCAAGGGTTGAAATCCATGTCAAAAGCATTGTCAAATATAACACATGTCCGACCACTATGAAATCGCCATAATACTCTTTGCCTACAATAAATTCAAAGCCGTAAAAAAACACCGTAAACGGTGTTAGAATCAAAAACAATCTTTGATTTGCTTTGAGATTTCCGGCTGTACAGTTTTTCCCTTGTATAAAAAAACATAAAAACAGAAGCAAAGAGCCACTTTGAAAACAAACAGCCCGCAGCATGTCTCTAAAAGAATGGCTTGTCAGAAGTCCAATGGAAGTCGCCCACATAAAAACTATCCACGGAAGAATTAACTTTATGAAAAAACCGGTCTTTCTAAAATAAATCTCATGCAAATTCACCAGAACAAATCCAAATGACACAACCAGCAGCAGGCCAGAGGAAATCGATAATGCTAACGTAGGCGTACCCAAATTGCTCACCGAAAACATTGCTATAGAATTCAGAAGCAATACCATAAAAATTATGTATGGAATGATATTATGTTTTTTGCTATCCACTAACTCAATAATCATAGGTTTTCTCTTCTCTGTGACCTATTATCTTGGCGGGAACACCACCAACAATAGCATAGGCAGGCACATTTTTTATTACTACTGCTCCAGAGGCTACTACAGCACACTCGCCAATATTTACGCCTGGCAGTATTATTGCTCTGGAACAAATCCAGCTATGATGGCCAATTGTTACAGGAGCACCTACTGACTTAAAATTAACATCATTATAATCATGCTGCAGCGTCCAGATAATCGCCTCCGTTGCAATAACTGCACTTTCCTGAATTTCTAAACCACGTCGAGCATCTAATAAGACTCTGTTACCAATTGATACTTTTGCTTTTATTTTGAGCCCTTTGGGATTTCTTATTTCACAATTTTTTCTAATTATTACATCCCTGCCAATATCCGCACCTGCAAATCTAAGACACATCAGCCGTAAGCGTTTCAAGGAAGTCTCGGCAGATATGTGCAAAGCCAGACTGGCCAATCTGGCCTTTACTGCGCTTGCTATTCTGGAAAAAGACAATCTGCGTTTCATGTTAAATACAATCCTTTATCTTCGCATCAGCTTCAACGCTTTAGATTTAATGCTTGCGGGTAGAACAAGTAAAAAGACCGCTACTCCATATGCTGCAAACAAAATCATGGATTGACAAATCAACCAAAAATAATTACCTTCGAATTCTGAAACCCGAAGCAACCTGCCTATAAGCAGAATAATCCCAAAAATCAATACAGGTTTAATATATACTTTAATAATATACTCACTTATCATAAAATCAAACGCTTTGCTGTATGCCCAGGGCAAATAAACTGCACATCTCAAGCCACGAGTAATCGTCATGAATATGGCAATCGATAATAAGTCCCAATGAAATACCATTGCGCCAATCACAACACCTGTCATAGTTATAAAACCCAAAACAACCTGACTATAAACTTCCGGCAAGATACTGCCACCTCCTAATGCAATATACGATAATGCAGCTGCGGAACGTGAGATAACTATCCCGACAGCCATTATAGCTATCAAAAGCCATAGATAGCTTTTTGCTTGCCCCAACCAAAGTCCAACAATTTCCTGACCATATATAGTTAATGGAAGTACAATTAGTAAACCAACGCTTACAATAACACCCGCAATTTGTACAGCCATTCGGCCAAGGAGTTGAGTATTTCCGTCAGCCTGTGCTTTGCTCGCAAGGGGTACCAGCGGCTTGCTCATCTGCCCTAGGAAACTCTGCAAAGAAGTCGCTATTAAGATTGCCGGTGAAAATAGCGTCACTGCCTGTGGCCCAAGGCCTGGCACTGCACCAATAATCAATATCGGCCCCTGAACAACAAAATAGTTTGCTATGGTATTGACCAAATTCAATACACCGAAACTAAACAAGGACTTCAGCGATTTTTTGTTTACTGCTTTAACAGAAAAGAAAATCACTTTTCCCAAGTATTTGCAAGCAAAGGTAAAAAGTAACACAAATCGGAAAAGTTGAGTTGAGAATATGCAAAGTCCCATCAGCCATATCGATGGGCCTATGAGTTCAAAAGATGCTACGATTAACCCCAACCGCAGCAAATTAGCCACAATCTCAATGCCGTTTGCAGCATCGTAACGATTACATCCCAATAACAAACCAGTGGGCACAATAAAAAGCATATTCAAAAAAAGTGATGCCGCCATACAAAGAAGCAGACCTATTGTCTCAGGTTTCAGTTCCTCCGGCACACTATAAATCCGCAGAAAAAACGGTATCACAATAACCACGCCCACCACACCAATAAAACCAAGAACGCCTAAAATCAATTGTCCAGAGCTGCTGATTTTGCGAATAGCTTCACGGTCTTTATTTACGATTGCCTTTGAGAAAAAACGCACCAGTGTCGGGCTCATTCCCATTCGAAGGAACATAAAAAATACCAGGGTAGATCTGGCCAATTGAAACAAACCGTATGCTTCATCGCCCAGCCGCCATATCGCGTATGGCAGGATTACAAAACCAACCCCGGCGGCAACAAACTGGGCGAAGAAACCGCTGGCCACATTTATGGCGAATTGTCTTTTTATGCTTTTGATCTTCACTGTCCTGTCATAAGCCGAATAACGGCAACTATTTCACTGTTTTGGGTCCTCCGCTTTGCTTTATGTCACTGATTTCACAGACAGCGTGGATTCAGTAATTATTAACTCAAGAAGTTTAAAATAGCCTTGACAATATAGTCCTGCATTTCTTCGACCAATTCCGGATAAATTGGCAGCGCCATAACTTCCTTTGCCGCTTTTTCAGACTCGGGGAAATCTCCTTCTTTGTGTCCCAGATATTTGAAGCATTCCTGCAAGTGCAGTGGCACAGGATAATATATTGCGCACCCGATATTATTCTTCCTCAGGTGTGCTATAACCTCATCACGTTTTGGAACCCGAATGCAATACTGGTTATAAATGGTTATACAGTCAGGGCTGATATAAGGGGTCTTGACTGCTGTTTCTTCGAATTTCTTGTTGTAATATGCTGCGTTGCATCGCCTGGCTTCTGACCAGTTTTCTAAATGCGGCAGCTTTACTAAGAGAGCTGCTGCCTGTATCGGGTCAAGGCGGAAATTGCCGCCGACGTATTTATGATAATATTGCGGATTCTGGCCATGGTCGCGCATTATAATCATGCGCTCATAAAGCTTTTCGTCGTTCGTAACTGCCATGCCGCCGTCACCGATACCGCCGAGATTCTTACTCGGAAAGAAACTGAAGCAACCTACAATGCCTATGCTGCCGGCTTTTTTACCTTTATAGATACTCGTAATCGACTGAGCGGCGTCTTCAATCACAGCGAGGTTATGTTTCTTGGCAACCTCCATAATCGGGTCCATATCAGCCATTTGCCCGAACAAGTGAACCGGCATAATTGCTTTTGTCTTTTCCGTAACCGCTGAAGCAATAAGTGCGGAATTGATATTGAAAGTCTTCGGGTCGATATCTACGAACACCGGCTTTGCACCCGTACGGGTAATACAACCGACGGTAGCGAAGAATGTAAACGGCGTTGTAATGACTTCATCACCTGCGCCGATATCCAGACTCATCAAGCTGTTTAAAATTGCATCGGTGCCGCTGGAAACTCCTACCGAAAATTTGCAGTTGCTTACTGTAGCAATTTTCTCTTCCAGCTCGGTGACTTTCGGGCCGCCGATGCAGCGCTGTGATTCGAGGACTTCGGAAACAGCTGCCAAAACTTCGTTCTTGATTGTCGAATACTGTGCTTTCAAATCCAGCAGAGGTACTTGCACCTTAAAATCCCTTTCATTTTTTCCCTATTGTATCTGTTTTATCGACGACTCGCCATAAAACTCCTGATTTGACAAAATCGTAGTTCTCAAGAATAAAAGGCGGACAATATTTCTTCGTGGGCGACACGACATAAAGTATCGAGTTAGCCATTAAATCGGCGACGGTGTTTTCATTTAGAGCCGGAGCATTTTTGCTGCTGTTGAATTCCGATACAATTTTGACATCGTGCCGCTTTCCACCGACTTCCTGGGCGTATAAGAGCGCATGAACATCAGTTGTATAAGCATAGATTACGGCGTTTTTTTCAACACCGTTCAGAGCTTCGTTGGCGAATCTTTCAGCGCCGCGATAGCCTGTTTTCCACGGCTGGAGCCAATACGTATATTCATCGCGATAGAGTCTTTGTCTTCTTTGGCCCAGAGGTTTGTAAAATGTTCTCGCCACGGCCGGAGTGATAAAATAAATTGGTATAGGCAGCAGTGTGAATGCCAACACTATGATGACCGCTGATTTGTGATTATATCTCGTTAGAAGTGTGTCTGCGCCCAATCCTATGATTATCGCAGCGAGACAGTAAAAAGGCAGGAAGAATGCGTGCCTGTCCGGCACGGTATATCGAAAGGCAAAGACGAAATATAGTGTTAGCATCGCTATTGTAATATTAGCAAAGCTTCGGCTCGGAGCTTTTTTTCTTATAACCCATAATCCCAAGAATAAGAGTAGTAAATTCGGCGTAGGAAAATTGAGCAGAATAAATACTATATTTTCGAGCACGATTTTCATTGAAACTGATGTGTTAAGAACCCTGCTTTGCCAGCTATTGCCGAACATTGCTGAGGCCAGTGTTGCCCAAACGTCGCCTGAGACGATGATATTCTTTATTATCAGATATTCATACGGCATCGCCCCGATTATCCACAGCAGGATAACAATGGCGAGATGCTTTAGCCCGATTTGCTTTTTTGCTAATAGAGCGATAAAAAATACTGCGTAGCACGCTAAGGCGATGCTGCCCCACATATGGTTGGCGATGGCCAAGCCGTTGAAGAGCCCCAAAAGGTATAAATACCCGATTTTCTTCGTCCGCACATACTGCAGCAGCATTATCAGCTCAGCGAGCATTTGTGCGGCATACATACTGTAAACCTCTGCAATCACAGCATTCTGCCAGAAGGTCCAGGAGACAGCTAACGTAATTGCCCCGATGACCGCCGGCATGTTCCTGCCGAGCCACAGTCGTAAGAGCAAAAACAAATTTGCGACAGCCACAGCCCCGAAGACTGCTGATATAAGATTGACTCTGTAAGCCAGTTGCCCGATAGGTATATGCTTAACTGCTATACCTACCAGAATATAAAGTGGATGTGAAATCGCTAATCCCAGATTGCCTTGTAAGTCATTGTGCCAGATTCGATAAATCAGCAGCCCGCTGTCTTGCCATAGCACCGTCGGCGCACAGGTAAGAACATAAAGTATCCCTGCACCGGCCAGAACTATTAAATACATCAGTGGTACATTTTCATAGGATGCAGTTTTATCCTGCCCGGATGTTTGTTTCATTCAAAACCTTAGAGAGTCTTTGTTTGCAATATACCAGTCAACGGTTGCTTTCAGTCCTTTATCAAAGTCTGTTTTCGCCTCAAAGCCGAAAAGTTTTCTGGCTCTTGAGGTATCCAGACAACGCCTTGGCTGGCCGTCAGGTTTAGAGCTGTCCCAGCGAATCTCGCCTCTGAAGTTTGTTATCCTGGTGATTTTTTCGACTAAATCTTTGATTGTTATTTCAAATCCTGCCCCGATATTAACCGGCTCAGCTCCATTGTAGCGTTCGGTTGCTAACAATATTCCCTCCGCGGCGTCGGTAACGTAGATAAACTCGCGGGAAGGTGTTCCTGTCCCCCAGCAGTCGATATGGTCAGCGTTGCATTCGATTGCATCGACACATTTTTTTATCAGTGCTGGTATCACGTGACTGCTTTTAGGGTCAAAATTATCACCCGGTCCGTAAAGATTAACCGGCAGAAGAAATATCGAATTGAAGCCATATTCTGAGCGGTAGGATTGTGATTGCACCAGCAGCATTTTCTTGGCCAGCCCGTATGGAGCGTTCGTTTCCTCCGGATAGCCGTTCCAGAGGTCTTCTTCCTTGAAAGGCACCGGTGTGAATTTGGGATATGCACAAATCGTCCCGATTGCCACGAATTTTTCGATGTTGCGAAGACGACCCTGTTCTATTAGCTGAACCCCCATCATTAAATTCTTATAGAAAAACTCGCCGGGATGTTCACGATTGGCTCCAATGCCTCCTACTACTGCCGCAAGATGAATAACGATATCCGGTTTCATATCGTCATACATACGAATGACATCATTTATGTTAACCAAGTCGTAATCTTCAATCTTCGGCACTAAGATGTTCTTGCATCCTCGTTTTTGCAAACCTTCAACGACATACCCGCCGAGGAATCCCGCTCCGCCGGTAACTACAACTCGCTCATCTCCGAAAAAACCGTTCGTCGAGGTCATCCATTGTGATCCTTTAAAATCTTTTCGTCCTTGGCAAGTCTCATATCCGCATCAACCATCATTTTTGCGAGCTCTTTGAATGTAACTTTAGGTTCCCACTTTAGAAGCTTCCGGGCTTTACTTGCATCACCTTGCAGGAAATCAACTTCGCTCGGCCTGTAATATCGCGGGTCAATCTCAACATACTTTTGCCAGTCTAAATCAAGGTAACCGAACACTTCATCTAAAAATTCTTTTACCGAGTGTGTTTCGCCGGTCGCAATGACGTAATCGTCGCTTTTTTCCTGCTGCAGCATCAACCACATCGTCTCGACGTAATCGCCCGCGAATCCCCAGTCGCGCTTTGCATCCAGGTTACCCAAATAAAGCTTGTCTTGTAAGCCCGATTTAATTCGCGTCGCTGCCCGTGTGATTTTTCTTGTAACGAATGTTTCGCCTCGCCTCGGCGATTCGTGATTAAACAGAATTCCGTTGCACGCAAACAGACCGTATGCCTCTCGATAGTTTACTGTTTGCCAAAAGCTGTACACTTTTGCACAGCCGTATGGACTTCGCGGATGAAAGGGCGTTTTTTCAGTTTGCGGTGTCTCAATAACTTTGCCGTACATTTCACTGCTGGAGGCCTGATAAAACCTTATAGGTGTATTACAGGAACGAATCGCCTCGAGAAGCCGAAGCGTGCCGAGAGCATCTACATTCGTCGTGTAAATGGGCGTGTCGAAGCTTACCCGGACGTGACTTTGCGCACCGAGATTATAAACCTCGTCGGGTTTAATACTATTGAGAATTGTTGACAAACTTCCCCCGTCGGTCAAATCGCCATACATGAGTCTGAGCCGCGGCTGTTCGTGGGGGTCTTTATATAAATGGTCGATTCTGCCTGTGTGGAACGATGAGCTCCGACGAACAATGCCCCAGACCTCATATCCTTTGCCCAGCAGCAGTTCTGTAAGATATGAACCGTCCTGTCCTGTTATGCCGGTAATCAGCGCTTTCTTCATAATAATTCGCCTCTCTAACAATCCTTTGTTATTTTTATTTGAAATTTTCTATAATAACTTGCAGCGTCTCGTCCAGACTTATTTTGGGCTCCCAGCCGGTAGTTGCTTTGATTCGCTCCAGATTCGGCACCCGTCGCATCATATCCTCGATAGGTTTTCCGTAGGCCTTTTCATAGGGTATGAACTCTTTTTTGCTTTTGCTGCCCGTCATTTCGATAATTTTATCAGCAAGAGCTTCAATAGCAATCTCTTCATTTGAGCCGATGTTATATACTTTTCCCGCCGCCTCTTCGCAATCCATCAAACTTGTGACCGCGTCGATAAGGTCCTCCACATAACAAAAACAGCGTCTTTGCTGACCTGTCCCGTAAATCGATACCGGCTCATTCCTTAACGCCTGTTGAACAAAGCGAGGCACCACCATTCCATATTGGCCTGTTTGTCTGGGCCCGATTGTATTGAAAAACCGGCCTATCACCACGCCCAATCCATACTGTTGGTGAAAGGCCAGTCCCAAAAATTCGTCTATCGCCTTACTGCAGGCATACGACCACCGTGACATTCGTGTGCTGCCGAGCACAATGTCATCGTCTTCGCAGAAAGGCACTTTTTCGTTTTTGCCGTAAACTTCGCTGCTTGAGGCAATCAGAATTTTCCTGTCGAACTTATTAGCCGCCTCTAATACTTTCTCTGTGCCGTCGATATTTGTTTCTATCGTGTGGACCGGCCTATCAGCTATTAATTTGACACCGACAGCCGCAGCTAAGTGAAAGACTATATCGCACTGTTCCATCAGAGCTTCCATCAGTCCCACGTTACGGATATCGCCTTCAACGAAATCAAACCTGGGATTATTCCTGAAACTCTCGATATTTTTTAAACTGCCGGTGCTGAGATTATCAATAACAGATACCTTATGCCCCTTCTCCAGCAGACGTTCAGCCAGGTGGGAACCTATAAATCCCGCTCCTCCTGTGATGAGACCTTTCATTTATGGACCTCAATAGTGAATGATTGGTTTTCTACAGACTCCGTCCCCGTCGGGTGTGCTGTAAAACAAGCATACCCTTAGTGTCGCATCAAACTTTTTGGAACGGCTCTGAACAGAAAAGTTCAAAACCCCTAAGCTCAACAAGGGCTTCTTATAACATAAGTATCGACAAATAAAGAAGATAGCTTTAGCAAAGATAGACCTGTAGCAAAGTATTATTAGCCATTTTACGACAAAAAACTATACGTTGTCTATCCCTTACAAGTTCATAATACATAACCCGGTTTCAAGGTTAAAAATGACCATTTTATGGGACGTGCTCTGTGGGATATTCTTCCGCAGAGGTTGTATCGCATCTAACGTTGAATTTAATGGATTCTATCTTTTAATTTGGACTTTATTTGTTTTATTCCAATCAAGCTTGTATATCTCAATAAGGCCGTAGTGAGGGTCTCTGAATTCATCTACTTTAGTACCAAATCGTCGAGAAATATAGTCAGACTCTATGTTTCTGAAGCTTGGCATTGATTGTGGGGGTTTAGCGATTCCCTTAAAGCTACCGAGTACCCAAGCGGTTCTTATTACGTGATCGAAATGGTTGTTACGTGCCCAGTTTATAGCTTCTCTCCCTGTCATGGGTTTGCTGGATATCGAGCAGGATTACTAAACCCCACTTTCTGTTAAATGTTATCTGTTGTGTCATTTTCCCTCCATATATAATTAGTCAGTTAAAACATCAAACTCATTTTATCCATTATCCGTAGTATGAGCAGTATGTCCTGTCAGTTTCCCATATTGTTATGCAGTGCAGTTCCGCTTTGCCGAAGTTGCCTGCCAGTTTCTCCCACGCGAAAGCCGCAATATTTTCTACCGTAGGGATTGTTTTGGCGAAATACGGCATATCCGCATTAAGGTTTTTGTGGTCGACCAGTTTTATAAATTCATTGTCCACCGTTTTTTCAAGCTCACCTATATGAATATCATCTTTGTCGGATGATTTCTTTATCGTAACCTCGACAACATAATTATGTCCATGGCCGGTGGGGTTGGCGCATTTGCCGAAAACTTCTTTGTTACGTTCATCTGAAAAATCGTCGTTCCAAAGTTTATGTGTCGCCGCAAATTCGAATTTCTCGCTGAAATAGCTCATTTTGCAATCCTCACAGTCAACCGTAATTTTTCTAAAAGGGTTTAGTGCCAAGCTTAACGCTTTAATCTCAGCCGCCCCGAATTTGTCAGCCAATTGTCCCCACGACGATTTTAAAAGTTCTATTATTTCGACAAATCCGATATGTTTGCCTTGTCGAAAGTTTTCTCTTATTTGTCGGACAAAAACAGGCACGACGTATTTTCGCACATTTCCGTCAATATCGGTTACATTAACGACAAATCCCGTAGCCGGCTCGACCTCGCCGGCAAGCGTTACAGTTAATTCAAAAAATATCGACAGCCCCTCGCTCGTCGGCTGTGATACAAATGCATTAGAACCGTTACTGTCCTTTGACAAAAAGGGATTAATTGAAAACCGCACCTGCCTTGATAGTTTATGCATAAGCAAAAGTTTTTATTTATTGTTGCCTTTGTGCATCAAACTCATAATCTCGCTTCGGCTTTTCGGGTCGCTTCTGAATATCCCGCGAAGTGATGAGGTTACCATCACAGAGCCCGGCTTTTTAATCCCTCGAATGGTCATACAGCTGTGCGATGCCTCCAGCACCACCGCAACGCCGCGAGGTTTCAGATTGTCCATTATAAAATCAGCTATTTGGTTCGTGAGTTTCTCCTGTATCTGCAGCCGACGAGCAAAACAATCAACAATACGGGCCAGCTTGCTCACCCCGAGAACTACGCCCGCCGGCAGATATGCGACATGAGCTGTTCCTATAAACGGCATTAAATGATGTTCGCAAATACTGTAAAAAGGTACGTCGCGCAGCAGAACTATCTCGTCGTAGTTTTCGGAAAAAACGCTCAGACATTGCTTCGGGTCGTCATCCATTCCGGCCAGCAGCTCGGCATACATTCTTGCTACCCGTGACGGTGTCTCCTTTAGCCCTTCGCGCTCAACGTCTTCGTTCACGGCCGAAAGTATTTCCTTGACCGCTTTTTGAATTCTTTCCATATCTATCGTTGTTTTTTTGCTGCTGTTCATCCTTTTTCCTGTATTCGTTTTT
The DNA here is from genome assembly GCA_964468375.1 of uncultured Pirellulales bacterium. Classification (GTDB taxonomy): domain Bacteria; phylum Planctomycetota; class Phycisphaerae; order Sedimentisphaerales; family Anaerobacaceae; genus CAYXUW01. The sequence goes on from CAYXUW010000025.1 coordinate 13,134, forward strand.
ACATTTTTATTTTTTGTTGCTTGCTAAATTCATAAGATAGGCGCTCAGCAGCCGAACGCCGAAGCCGCTCGAACCCTCCGTCGTGTATTCTGTGGCTTTGTCGAATATTTCCATCCCTGCGATGTCCAGATGAGCCCATTTGGCATTGCCGACAAACTGTCTTAAAAAAGCCGCGGCTGTGCACGCCCCGCCCCATTTGCTGCCGGTGTTTTTCAAATCAGTTACCTTGCTTTTCATTTCCTTGGCGTATTCGTCCCCGCTCGGCATAGGCCAGATTTTCTCCCCGCTGTCTTCCGCGGCTGTTTGCAGTTGGTTTTTCAGTCTGTCATTATTCGTCATAAGCCCGGCCATATATGAGCCCAGGGCGACCTTGCAGGCGCTGGTTAACGTCGCTATGTCGATAATGGTATCGCACTTTTGTTTAACAGCATAAGTGAGCCCATCACATAGAACCATTCTTCCTTCGGCGTCTGTATTCATAATCTCGACTGTTTTGCCGCTGAACGTGGTGATGATGTCACCCGGTCGATAGCTCGCTCCGCTCGGCATATTTTCCGCTGAGGGAATTATTCCGTAAGCATTAATCGGCAGCTTCAATTCCGCCACCGCCTTCATCGTTCCCAGCACCACAATTCCGCCGGTTTTATCCAGCTTCATTTCATCCATTTTGCTCGACGGCTTAATGCTTATCCCGCCCGAATCGAAAGTTATTGCTTTGCCGACTAAAGCGACCGCAGGAAGACTTTTCGCTTTTTTGCCTGCGGGGCTGTATTTCAGGACGATAAATCTCGGAGGGGTTTTAGAACCGGACCCGACAGCGAGAACGCCGCCCATTTTCTTTGTTTTCATTTGCTTTTCATCGAGAACAGTGCAGGTCAGTCCTCTCGTAGCTTTCGCCATCCTTTTCGCTTCTGCTGCCAGCGTCGGTGGATTTATTACATTGGCGGGGCGGTTCGCAAGTGTCCGTGCATAACTTTGCGCTCTGCCTATAACAATCCCGCTCGAAAGGCCTTTATTCAGTTTAGCTGTTTTTGCCGAGTCGGAGTCTATAAGGTCAACGCTTAATGAATTCTGCCGTCCGTTTTCGCTCTCGGTTACGAATTCGTCATAACGATAACTTCCGAAATATATTCCCTCTGCGATTACCTGCCCCATTGCGGATAAATCGAATCGCCCCTCGAACGCTCTGTGCAGCACCAGGCCGACAACTCCGGCTTTCATCGCCACCGCCTTATTGGCTGCGTTCGCCGCCGCCTTGCGGACGGTATCGAGTGTTGCCTTCTTTTTCTCGCCTAAGCCGACCAGCAAAACTCTTTTGGCTTTTATGCCGTTGTTACTGTAAACAACGGCACTGCTTCCTTCTTTGCCTTTAAAATCGCCCAGCTTAATCACCTGTTCGACGGCGCCTCCGAGCTTTCGGTTTAGCTCAGCGTTTAATTTATCCAGGCCTTTGGTATCGGAAAAATGCCCCACCACTAACAGGTCTGCTTTGCATTTGCCGAAATCAATCTTCTGCGTTTTAACTTTGACATCGATAATTTTCTTCATATTTTCTAACCTCTGTTTTTCATCCTTGTCTTTGGTTCTGATTCCTTGTTTTTATTTTTAGCTCTGTATCTCAGATAGCTTTCGATAAATCCATCAAGGTCCCCATCCAGCACCGCATCCACGTTACCTGTTTGATAATCCGTTCGATGGTCTTTTACCATCTGATACGGCTGTAGTACATAGCTTCTTATCTGGTTGCCCCATGCTATTTCACCCTTATCGCTGTAGAGTTTTGCCAGTTCCGCATCCCGTTTTTGCTGTTCGAGCATATAGAGCTTCGCTTTCATCATCCTCATTGCCTGTGCCCTGTTCTTGTGCTGGCTCCTTTCGCTCTGACATTGCACCACGATGCCGGTCGGCTGATGTGTAATCCGAACTGCCGAGCTTGTTTTATTTACATGCTGCCCCCCCGGGCCGCTGGCGCGGTAGAAATCGATATTCAAATCATCTTCCTTTATCTCAACGTTCGTATCGTCGTCGAATTCTGGAATGCAGTCAACCGCCGCGAAACTCGTATGCCGCCGACTTTGCGAATCGAACGGACTTATTCTAACCAGCCGATGCACCCCCGTCTCACACGACAGCTTGCCGAAAGCAAAAGGTCCGCTTACCCGCAGAGTTATCGATCGCACGCCGACCTCTTCGCCCGGCGTAATGTCGAGTTCCTGAACCTTGTATTTTTTTGTTTCGAAATATCTGCTGTACATTCTAAGCAGCATATTCGCCCAGTCACAGCTTTCCGTTCCCCCCGCACCCGCGTGAATACTGAAAAAACAGTTCTTGGTATCATCGCGCCCGCACAAAAGCCCCTCCACCTCGATTTGTTCGCATCGTCCTGTCAGTTTGGCGAGGTCGTCCTCTAATTGCTCCAGTTCTTCTTTGTCCGATTCAGCCGCCGCCATTTCGAAAAGTTCCGCCAAATCTTTGACCTCGCGGTGAAGCTCCTCCATCGGCTCGACTACCGATTTAAGTGCGCTTAGCCGGGAAACCACCGATTGGGCCGCATCGGGATTATCCCAAAATCCGGGCTCGGCCATTTTCGCCTCCAGCTGCGCCAGTTCGGATTTTTTAGAGGACAAGTCAAAGCCACTCCCGGATTTGCTCAACCCGGGCCAACAGCTCTGAGATAGCGGATTTTAATTCTGCCGTTTCCATCGTATTCGGCTCTGTTTATATCACATTCTGCCAGGGTATGCAACCGGCTTATATTATGCTGTTTAGGATAGGTTTATTGCGACAAAAGCTGTCCGCCGAGAATGCGGTTCACGTCTCTTTTAATGTCAGCTTCGCTGACAGGCCAGCCGGCGCTTGCAATGTCGAGATACTTCTCAGCCAGAACTTCGCCGATAATCTTGCGGGAGTGCGCCCATTTGTAGATTAACTGGTCGAGCACGCGGGCGTCACTGTGTTGCGGTATCATTGTCAGCCCCAGAGTCTCGATACGCTCCGCGGTTATTTCTCGGATAATGCTCGGATTATTTAAAAACCACCAGCACCCGAAGACAAGCAGGTTCTTAAACTTCCGTGCCGTAATACACAGCTCGTGCTGGTTCTCACGTGACAGCATCGTTACCAAAAATCTGACGTCCGGCCAGTCACGCGCAAGCTTCGCCACTGTCCCGACATCTGCCTTGCCAACGCCGTCACCTGCAAGTTTAAGCACCGGGTTTTGCTGCCTCTTAACTCCAATCATCATCGCAAACGGCAAGTTATGTTCGCGTGCAACAGGCAGTATGCATTCGAGTATCAGCTTCGATGTGTCTGAACCGTCCTCTATATTAAAATCCGACGTCATTGAGGCCGCGATATATACCGGATTCATCTTTTCAATCCACGCTTTGAGAAAATCTTTGATTGTGCTTGTTGTTTTTGCGTCTATTTCCTCACTTGTTGTTTTGAAGCCCTGATTATTTATTTCTTTGATGCATTCTTGAAAGCTATTGAACAGCCTGTCGATTCGCAATACCGCCTTGAATCGCTTGTCAGTGTTGCCGCCGTTGTTCCATACCGCCTGTTCCTGTTTATCGAAAGGGTCATTCGTCATAATCGCATACTTGATATTGACGACCTCGAAAACTTTGTCGATGTAATCACTCGTTGAAGTTCCTGCGAAGTATTTACGTATTTTACTGAGGTTTTTGTCTGCTACGTCAATTCCCAGCTTATGAAACACCGTCACTACCCCTCGCGCAGCTTCGCTTATCGGCGAGTTCTTCACAAAAATCTCGTCCCAGATAAGCTCCGCCTGTTTTTGTTTCGACATATTCCAGAAATCTTCGTATTTCAAATCCGGTTTATATCTGAACAGCTCCGCGACGAGGTAATGATAAGTAAGAAGTTCGTCAATGCCCCAAAGCAGTAAATCTCCGAAATCCTCGCTGTATATATGTGTATGGATATCAGCTATCGGTGTCTCATCGACGATTTTACTTACCTGCTCTTTGACTTTTTTCAATTCCATTATTTTATCCTTATCAAGCCGTATATGTTGATGCTGCTGTTTGGCCGCCTCGACCTGTCCAGTTTGTATGGAAGAATTCGCCTCGCGGCTTGTCAACTCTCTCGTAAGTATGAGCGCCGAAATAATCACGCTGCGCCTGCAGCAGGTTGGCCGGCAGTCGTTCGCTGCGATAGCCGTCATAATAAGCCAAAGCGCAGCTGATAGCGGGCATCGGAACGCCCATTTCAACAGCAGCCGTCACTACCTTACGCCACGACGCCTGCGCTTTCTCCACCGCTTCCTTAAAGAATGGGTCGAGCAGTAAATTTACCAGTTCGGGATTTTTATCGAATGCTTCTTTTATCTTCCCCAGAAAAACCGACCGAATAATGCACCCGCCGCGCCACATCAAAGCTATCCCGCCGTAATTAAGATTCCAGTTATATTCCTTCGCCGCCGCCCGCATAAGCTGATAACCCTGCGCATAGCTGACAATTTTGGATGCGTATAGTGCTTGACGTAAGTCCTTTATAAAGCTGGTCTTATCGCCGGAAAATTTTGCTTTCGGCCCTGTCAAAACCTTCGACGCCGCAACACGTTCTTCTTTCAGCGCCGAAAGGCATCTTGCGAAAACCGCTTCGCCTATCAGCGTCAGCGGCTGCCCCGCATCTAATGCCGCTATCGCTGTCCACTTGCCCGTTCCCTTTTGCCCCGCAGTATCGAGAATCAAATCTACCACCTCGTTGCCGTCCTCGTCTTTATGGCCGAGAATGTCACGTGTGATTTCAATCAGGTAGGAATCGAGCTCGCCCTTGTTCCATTCAGCGAATACTTCGTACATTTCCTGATTTGACATCCCCAAACCCTTCTTCATCATCTGGTATGTCTCGCAAATCATCTGCATGTCACCGTATTCGATTCCGTTGTGAGTCATTTTAACGAAGTGTCCCGCTCCGTTTTCACCGACCCACTCACAGCACGGGTCGCCGTCATCGGTCTTGGCGCATATCGACTGGAATATCGGTTTCACATGTTCCCACGCTTTAGGCGAGCCGCCCGGCATAATCGACGGCCCCCTCAAAGCGCCTTCCTCGCCGCCTGATACACCAGTGCCGATATAAAGCTTGCCTTTGCTCTCGACGTGTTGTGTTCTGCGTATGGTATCCGGAAAATGCGAGTTGCCTCCGTCTATAATAATGTCACCATCTTCCAGATGGGGCAGAACCTTTTCGATGAAATCATCGACCGGCTTGCCTGCTTTTACCATCAGCATAACTTTACGGGGCTTCTTCAAAGATACCGTTAATTCCTCGATTGATTTACATCCGATTATATTTTTGCTTTTCGCCCGCCCGTTTATGAAATTGTCCACCTTTGAAACGGTGCGGTTAAAGCACGCGACCGTAAAACCTTTGCTTTCCATATTAAGGATGAGATTTTCACCCATCACCGCCAAACCTATAAGACCAATATCTGCTTGTGCCATTGTGTTTTTCCCTTACTTTCCAAGTTGTGTTTAAACCTTTCTAATCACCTCTGTATCCGTGCCGAACCGCCGGTTGCAAATGCCTTCACCTGCTCCAGAGTAACCATTGTTGTATCACCCGGCGTCGTTGTTAATAATGCCCCGTGCGCCCAGCCCATTTTAACCGCCTCTTCCGGCTCAAGACCTGCCAGAAGACCGTAGAAGAAGCCGCCCGCATATCCGTCTCCTCCGCCGACGCGGTCATAAACATCAAGCTCAGCCGTCGGCGCTTGATAGGTCTTGCCGTCTATCCACGCCACAGCGCTCCAGCTGTGACGGTTGCTCGAATGCACCTGACGCAGCGTCGTAGCCAGCACCTTAATCTGCGGATGTTTCTTGACGACTTTGTCTATCATACCGATGAACGCGCTCGGGTCCAGCTTTGACTTTGCCGCCACTTCCGGCCCGGGTATGCCCAGCCCCATTTGCAAATCTTCTTCATTGCCAACGAGCACGTCGACGTTTTTCGTAATGTTATTGAGCACTTCAACCGCCCGCTCGTGACCGCCGCATATATTCCACAGTTTCGCTCTGTAATTCAAATCGAACGATACGATTGCGCCGGCCTTCTTTGCCGCCTGCATACCCTCTATAATCACGTCCGACGTAGTCGGCGAAAGCGCTGCGAAAATGCCTCCGCTGTGAAACCATCTCACACCTCCGGAGAATATCGCTTCCCAGTCGAAATCACCCTTTTTAAGCTGGGCCGCTGCCTCGTTGCACCTGTTATAAAACACCATTGGCGCCCGCACGCCGCCCCCGCGGTCGCTGTAAACAGTAGCCATGTTCGGACCGTGAACACCGTCGTGTTTGAAATATTTATAAAACGGCTTAACGCCCATCATCCGCACCCGTTGCGCAATCAATTCCCCGATTGGGTAATCCACCATCGCGGTGGCAATGCCGCCCCGCAGGCCGAAGCAGTCTGACAGGTTCGCCGCCACATTAAATTCTCCACCGCTGACGTGAATCTCAAAACGCGTTGCCTTCCTGAATGGCACAACCCCCGGGTCCAGCCGGTTTACCATCGCGCCTAGCGATAAAATATCCAGTTCACCTTTCTCCGGAATATTAAGTCCGTACTTCATCACGTTTTCCTTTCTGTTATTCCTTATAAATTATTGCTTTTTGAATCTTTCCTTCCACGACCATAACCCGAGACCGGGATTGGAAATGAAAAATGTCTTTTCACCTTCGACCTTGTTAAAGCCGTCTTTAAGTTTTTCCGGATTATACCTCGTCTGCATCTGCTTCAGGTCTGCGTATTTGAAATTGACCGACTCTATTTCTTCCTTTGAGATTTTGCCCGGACAGTATGTAATCGAGAACCGTCCTTCTGACGAGCCGTGTATCAGATGGGCCGCAGCACTTAAGTTTTCTTTCAGGTCATCATTGTCCTTTACCAGTTCGAGCACTTTCGGCGTTCCGACATAGCCGTATTTTCTTATTAGTTTGTCAATCTGCGGGTCTTCACCGAACTCAGCCAGCCCCGGCGCCAGAACAATCAGTTCTCCGCCGTCGGCTATCGCCATTCGCGTCCGGTATATGCTCTTGTTTCCGAGCCAAGTGCTTTTATACTCTTTCGGGTCCAGATAAACCACAACTTTTTCCAGCGGCTCATCCAGCATCGCAAAATTCACCTCCAGAGACAATTCCGCTGCCAGTTCAAAGCACTCGATATCGTCTCCTATAAACAGTCCTCTGGTTTTAAGCTGCCCGTCATCCGACGTGCCTACGACTGTATGAACATAAATAATTGGCAAATCTTTTGCGAAATGCTCCGATGCGTAATTTACTACTCGCCTCACTGGCGTATCCGCTCTGCCCATCATTTTCTCCATTCCATAGACCGCCCCGAGAAAATGACTCTTGTTTATCCCCTCTGCTCCGCCAGCCCCGACAAAAATATTTTTGTTGTAGTTGGCCATCCCGATGACTTCGTGCGGAACCACCTGCCCTATGGATAATATCAGGTCGAACTCGCCTTCGGCGATGAGTTTGTTCGTAGCCGCCGGCCAGTCATAATCCACCAAACCTCCGCTTACTTCCTTAACATAATCAGCCGGCACTCTGCCGAGCGTGACGATATCTTTTCTGAAGTTGTGCTCTCGAAATAACCCTCTCGGCGTATCGAAAAACATCCCTGCGATTTCATCATCCGTCATCGGGTAATGTGTCCCCGTTGCCGGCAGAATGTCAGTCAGCTTATCGCCGTAGTATTTCCATGCGAGGTTCGTTAGCTCACCGGCTCTCGAATGAAACCGCGTGATATCCGGCGGAACCGCTAAGACCTTCTTTATCTGCCCGATTTTCTCAAGCGCAGCGTAAAGCCCCTCCCGCAGGTCCTCTGCGGATAAGCTGTCGTCTTTATGTCCTCGCTTGAAATATAACACCTTGTTCCTTTTGACCTTAAGAAACTTT
>CAYXUW010000026.1:0-20965 GCA_964468375.1 uncultured Pirellulales bacterium
ACACTCGAATTTAAACATCCGACTACCAAAAAACACGTGAAATTCGAAGCCCCCTTGCCCCAGGATATGCAGAACCTCCTCGATATGCTGCGAAGATATCGAAAACTTTGACAGGTTGGTAAACCTACCCTTGAATTTGAGCGATTATTCCTGTGGCAGTTTTGCGAGGTCTGCGTCGGAGCCGGCGACCATCAGGATGTCATCCTTATAAATTACCGTACTCGGCATAGGGACATTTATAATTCCGCCTTTTTCAGCTTTCTTCGCCTTGCTGTGCTCGTCTCTTTTGATGGCAACCAGATTTACGTTGTATTTTTGCCGCAATTGCAAATCCATAACCGTTTTTTCATCGAAGCTCGCGGGCGCTTTTATCCGGGCGAGACTGTAGCCCGGCGCGAAATCTATCTTTTCGCCGATTTGCGGTGCGATAAGTTTATACGCCCACCGCTGTGCCGATTCTATTTCCGGATAAATCACCTCTGTTGCGCCTATCTTTGAAAATACCTCGCCGGCGATTAAATCCTCGGACCTGGCAAAAATCTCCTTCACTCCCATCTGTTTCAGGTTCACCACCGTCAGAATAGCTGATTCGAAACCCTGCCCTGTTCCCTGTCCTATGCCGACGATAGCGACGTCGACCTTATCGACGCCCTGCGCCTTAAGGGCCTCTTCGTCGGTGCTGTCGAGCCGCACCGCGTGACTTACCTGGTCGCGAATCAACTCTATTTCATCTCTGTCCCTGTCGATAGCAATAACTTCCGCCCCGCTCATTGCCAGAGCGATGGCCAGTTTTTTGCCGAACCTTCCCAAACCTATTACAGCAAAGCGCTTCATAATGTTAACTCCCCTTTTTAGTAATTAGCCGACAATTATCGTATCCTGCGGATAATTGTATCGGGCCGGTTTCAGGTTAAAAGTCAGTGCCGCCAGCAGCGTCAACGGCCCTAATCTGCCGATAAGCATCACCGCGATGATAATCAATTTGCCCGCCGTTGTCAACGAAGGGGTTATTCCCGTTGTCAGGCCCACCGTTCCCAGGGCGGAGCCGGCTTCGAAGAGTATATCCGACATAGTAAAGCCGCCAGTTCTTTCTGTGATACTCAGCGCCAAAGCGGCACTAAACAAAACCGCCAGAAATAGCAGGGTAACGGTAATTGCCCTTCCAACCACCGCCACCCGCACCGAGCGTTTGAATATCTCGACTTCCTCGCGTTTTCGCAGGGCCGCAAAGGCGGTCATTATAATCACAGCCAGCGTTACCGTTTTTATCCCTCCTGCGGTCGAGCCGGGTGAGCCGCCTATAAACATGAGCAGAATTAAAATAAACCTGCTTTGTGCCGAGAGCCCCGAAATGTCGACGGTATTAAATCCGGTCGTCCTAGCCGTGATTGACTGGAAAAAAGCGCCGCCCAGACCGGCGGCTTCTTCGGAATTATTACCTGAGTAATGCTCGAATAAAAGAATTGCCAGTGTCCCCAGAACTATCAGGGCAGCACTTACACTGAGAACGATTTTGGTTTGCAGCTGCATCCTTTTCGGCGCTGCCATTGAGAAGCGGTATTGCTTACTGAAAAGCTTTTTGAAGAACCGCTTTGTCCTGTCGGCTGCGATATTGGCGAGGTCATAAAGCACACCGAAGCCCAGCCCGCCGAGGATTATCAGCGGACAGATTACCGAATATACGCGCCAGTTTTTATTGTAGCTGACGAAGCTGTCGCTGAATAAGCTAAAGCCGGCGTTGCAAAAAGCGCTAATCGAATGAAAAATACTCAGAAACCACTGCTGATGAATGCTGTTAACTCTGCCCGGGACATCGTCCCACATTCCGAAAGCGCTTACCGCGCCGACGGCTTCGATAAGTATCGTTCCTACGAAGATAAAGACTATCATATTGCTTATCTGGCCGAGCGTTTGTGCGTTTAGCAAATCCTGCATCGCCGCGCGGTCCCGCAAGCTTGCCTGCCCCAGCAAAAGTGCAATTACGGCGCCGAATATTACTATACCGAGCCCGCCAAGCTGAATCAGCGACAGGATAATAATCTGTCCCATCCGGCTGAAATCCCCTCCGGTGTCTTTGACGATGAGGCCGGTCACGCAGGTAGCGCTTGTCGCTGTAAACAGGGCGTCGACGGCGCTTATGTTTTCGGCGGCGGACGCCTTCGGTAGCATCAGTAAACCCGCTCCCGAGATTATCAAAGCCAGAAAACTTGCAATCAACGTCCGGGCCGGGCTCTTACCGGAAGCAGCAAGGTTTACAACTGTTCTGCAAACTTTAATAACCACCTGCAGGACAAGGTAAATGCCCACGGCGAGGTGCCGAATCGTTTCGACCTCCGCAAAATCCGCCCACCAGTCGGCCCTGAAAATAGCGATACCTAAAAGTATTAAAAGCAGGACCTCGAACCAGTTCGCTTTTAAGAAATCGACCTTCGAGGCCGCATTGAACAGCCGAATTATCTTCTCAATCACGAATATCCCGAGAAGAACAATTTGGAGCGTATATAAAATCCTCGCAGGCAGCAGCGGCTCTTCAAAACCGAAAAGCCACACGAAGGAAGTCACCACCGCCGCCGCCGTCAAAACGTTGACGCCGATTAAAATCTTTTCCAGCCGTTTGTTTTTGAAGGTTATCTGCATAAATCTATATCGGCGTTTTACACTTTTTCCCGGCCGACTTCCAGCAAATTATCAGCGCCGCTTAAGCGACGTCGGCCAGACCGAGCAAATCGCCGAACTTGTCCAGCAAGGCCCTGCGAATATTTTTGTGCTCGGCTTTCGTCAGGGCGGGGTCTTCGGCGACCAGCTCGAATGCGTTTTTCCTTGCCATAGTCAGCAGGTCATAATCCTCGATTATATTTGCGATTTTCAAATCCGGCAAACCGTGCTGTCGCGTGCTGAACAGTTCGCCCGGCCCGCGCAATCTCAAATCATGCTCGGCTATCTCGAAACCGTCGTTGCTTCTGGTCATTATTTCCAGCCGACCCTTTGCCGTTTCACTTTCGGTTTCTGCAAACAGCAAACAATAAGATTTCGCTTCTCCTCTTCCGATGCGTCCCCTTAACTGATGAAGCTGCGCCAGGCCGAATCTGTCGGCCTCCTCGATAACCATTATAGTTGCGTTCGGAACATCCACGCCGACCTCTACCACGATGGTTGAAACCAGTACGTCGATTTTTCCTTTTCTAAATTCCGCCATAATCTTTTGTTTTTTCGCGGACGGCATCCTGCCGTGAAGCAACTCGACGGTAAACTCTGAGAAAACTTTTCGAGAAAGATTTCTCCACTCGTCGGTTGCGGCTTTTACCACGGCGTTTTCTTCGGTGTTGATAATGCGAGGATAGACAAAATACGCCTGTTTCTTCGCCTTTAAGCGCTGACGGATAAATTCGTATGCTTTCTGCCGGTTTTGTTTATCAACCCAGCGGGTAATGATAGTTCCCCTGCCGGGCGGACAATGCTTTATAACAGAGACATCCAAGTCACCGAAGGCGGTCATCGCCAGTGTCCGCGGGATGGGTGTGGCGGTCATAACAAGGCAGTGGGGCGTAGTTTGCTTTCGTAGCATTAGCCGCTGATGAACGCCGAACTTGTGCTGCTCGTCGATTATTACCACGCCGAGATTTTGAAATTCTATATCTTTCTGCAGCAGCGCAACGGTTCCCACGACGATATCCATTTGGCCGCTGCTTATTTTATTCAGCGTTTCTTTTCTTTTATTGCCAGTCAGTCCGCCTGTTATAAGAATTCTTCTTACGTCGCTGTTTTTCAAATATCTTTCGATGCTTATGAAGTGCTGACCGGCCAATATTTCCGTCGGTGCCATAATCGCAACCTGTGTTTTATTCGCAACCGCCAGAAGAGCCGCGTAAAGAGCGACGACGGTTTTGCCCGACCCCACGTCACCCTGCAGCAGGCGATTCATCGGCTTCTGCTTGGCCATATCGGCGGCGATTTCAGCTATCGCGCCGTTCTGGTCTTCGGTAAGCAGAAATGGAAAGCGTTTTCTGATTCTACTGTCGGTTCTGTCGTCGCAATTCATCGGCTCCGCCGTCGAGAAGTGCTGCGTCTTATACCGGCGAAGCGCCAGCCCAGTCTGCATCAGAAATAACTCATCGTATTTTAATCTGCGTTTCGCCTGTGCGAGTTTCTCCTCATCCGGCGGGAGGTGTATCCATTTGAATGCGTCCTTCCTTTGGATTAAGTTCGCGTCCTTCAGAAAGGCGGGAGTGTAAAATTCAGACACAAGCTCGTTTACGTTATCGAGCAGCGGTGCGATTATCCTTTTGATTCGCCTGCTGCTCAGTTCGGCCGAGGCCGGATAAACTCCGCCGCTGAAACTCTCGGCCGATTTTAACTGTTTTTCGTCGAGCACAATAAATTTGGGATTTGTCATCTGCAGTTGGTGCTTGTACGAAGAAACCTTGCCCGATGCCATTATCACCGTCCCCGGCGTTAATTTGTCCCGCAGATACCCGCCGTGAAACCATATAATTCTGCACATACCCGTCTCGTCGGCGAGCATAGCTTCTAAGAACGGCGTCCGGCGAAAGCTCTGGTAATCCACCGACTCGACCATCCCGGCAACAGCTGCGGATTGCTCCGGCTGGATTTGATTTATTTTTATGAGCTCCGGAGTAAAGATCCAGTCCCTCGGATAGTATTCGAGCAAATCGCCGGCCGTTCGAACACCCAGCTTGGCAAATTGCCTGGCCCTCGCCGGCCCGACGCCTTTTAAATATCTCACCGGTGTCGACAGTTTAATCTCTGCGTCGGGCTTGTCCTTTTGTGATTTTACGGTCACTATTTTGCCCTTGCCCGGTTTTGATGTTTTTGTCGAAGCATCCATATATTTATTGCTCGAAACCGCATTCGCCGACGAGTTTTACGAATCGAACGCCGCAGACTCTACGCTCCGTGAGCTTGCCTTCTTTTTTTATACCGACGGTGAGTTCCTGCACCCCGCTGCCGCCGATGGGTGCGACAATAATACCTCCCTTGTCGCCGAGCTGGTCGAGCAGCTGTTTCGGAATCTTCGGCAGCGCCGCGGTAACGATGATGCGGTCGAAAGTTCGCTTCTCGGGCCAGCCGCAGCTGCCGTCGCCGATATAAAACTCGATATTTGTAAATCCCAGCCGACCGAGTACAGATTGCGCCGACTCCGATAATTCCGGAAATCTCTCTATCGTGTAAACTTTTTTTGCCAGCTTGCTTAAAATCGCGGTTTGATAGCCGCAGCCGGTGCCGATTTCCAAAACCTCACAATTTGAATTGAGCTGCAGCTGCTGAGTCATCAGTGCGACAATATACGGCTGCGAGATGGTTTGGCCCATTCCAATCGGCAGCGGGCCGTCGGCGTAGGCCTGCGACTGATAGTTTGCAGGCACGAATTCCTCTCGCCGAATCGCTTCCATCGCTTTTAGAACGTCGGGGTCGGTGATATCCCGCCCCATAAGGTCCCATTTGAGCATTCGTTCCCGCACCCCGGCGAGTTTGTCTTTGCTCTGATGGCTGTTCATAGCGAAAGTATCGCTTTTTAGCAGCCGTTTTGCAAACCAATTTTAATCCGGGGATTGCTTTGTCATTGCAACGCGGAATGGTAAAATGCCGTTTGCAAAAAACAAAGATTGTATAGAAATCCGCCGAATGAAAGCATTATGCCGATAAACCTAAACTTACCCAAAAAGCCCGGGCTTTTTATAAGCGGCACCGACACCGGCGTGGGCAAAACGCTGGTAGCCGGCGCCATAGCTAAAATTCTTACCGATAAGGGTATGAAAGTCGGCGTATTCAAACCAATCGCCACCGGCTGCAAGCATAACTGGGAAGGCCTGATAAGTGACGATACAGAATTCCTCGCCCACTGCGCAAACAGCGACCTGTCGTTGTCTGTGATAACCCCTGTCGGCCACCTTACGCCGGCAGCTCCGATTGTGAGTGCGATTCACGACCGTTCTGCGATTGATTTCGATAAAATTACAGCAGCTTACAAGGATATATGCCAGAACAGCGACATAGTCATCATCGAAGGTATCGGCGGCGTGCGCGTGCCTTTAACGGCGGAGTTTGACCTGCTGGATTTGGCGGTCGAATTCGCTTTGCCGGTGGTAATAGTCGCCCGGCCGAATCTGGGCACTATAAACCACACGCTTATGACGGTTGACTGTGTCCGTGCGGCAAAATTGAAAATCGCCGGTGTGGTAGTTAACGGCTACAAAGCTACGGACTCGACCGTGGCCGAAGACACCGCACCGGAAGTAATCGCTGAATGCGGCGGCGTGGATATACTTTCGGTTGTCCCTTTTGATGAAGCCGTCGATATCGAAGAGCCGAATCTGGGCGAATTCGTCGTCGGCTCTTTGGCCGATTGCGATTGGGAAAAACTAGCCCGAATCTAATATAAAAAGCGGGTTTCAAAAAACCGCATATTGGAGTATTATATGTCGCTGTCTTATTGAAAGCTGAAAAATGTCTGCACAACTGGATTTCAGAAGATATCTGGTAAATATCGACTCTGCCACGACGCACCAGCTTTTCACCGATTGCCTGGTGATTGGGGCAGGCATAGCAGGCCTTCGCGCCGCAATCGAGGCCGCCGAACACCACAGCGTTATTGTCGTCTGCAAGGAATCTCTGCAGGAAAGCAACACCTGGAAAGCGCAGGGCGGTATCGCCGCGGTGCTTAACGAGGCAGATACGTTTGAATCGCATATAGCTGATACCGTTCATACTGGCTGCGGCTTGTGTGACGAACAAATAGTCGAGCTGGTCGTTCGGCAGAGCCCTGAATTGATACGCCAGCTGCTTCAGTGGGGCGCCGAATTTGATTTAACAGCCGGACATATTGCAACTACCATCGAGGGAGGCCACACCCAGCCCCGAATCGCCCACGCCCACGGCGACGAAACAGGCAGGGTCATCGCGGAAACCCTTGTTAAAAAGGTCAGAGAGAATCCGAATATAAAAATAATCGAGAATTTCTACGCGATAGATTTAATCACCGACGATGAAAACAAATGCCTGGGAGTAATCGGCAGTGACAGTCGCGGCCTGCAGATAATATGGGCCGCGGGAACCGTTCTTTCGACTGGCGGCGCAGGTATGCTCTACCGGGAAACCACCAACACCGATATTGCTACTGCCGACGGAATCGCTATGGCTTATCGCGCCGGCGCGGTCCTGCAGGATTTGGAGTTTATGCAGTTTCACCCAACGACGCTTTATATCGCCGGTGCCTCGCGTGCTCTTATTACAGAGGCCCTCCGCGGCGAAGGTGCTGTTTTAGTAGACAGCAGCGGCTCAGCGTTTATGAAAGAATATCACGAAGCCGCCGAGCTGGCGCCCAGAGATGTTGTCAGCAGGGCAATTCTCCGCCAGATGCTCAAAACCAAATCCACTCACGTTTATTTGGACGCCCGTCACCTGAAAAAAGAGCAGTTCGCAAAAAGGTTCCCCACCATCAGCGAGTTGTGCGAAAGCTTCGATATAGACGTCAGCCGGGATTTGATACCCGTCCGTCCCAGCGCTCATTATATGATTGGCGGCGTAAAGACCGATGCCGCGGCAAAAACGACCATCGCAAATCTTTACGCTTGCGGCGAGGCCTCTTCCACCGGCCTGCACGGCGCAAATCGCCTCGGAAGCAACTCTCTGCCCGAAGGGCTGGTATTCGGGAAAATAGCGGGCCAATCCATCTGCGAGGATATAAAAGCGGGCAACTCTAACAACAAACGCCCGTTGATACGGTATAATATCCCGCACTCAGACCGCTCGCGCCTCGATACCGCCGATGTCAGAAACTCGCTTAGGTCGCTTATGTGGCGAAACGTCGGAATAATAAGAAGAGCCCAGCCGCTTGCAGAAGCGCAGGAAATTATCAAATTTTGGCAGCGCTATGTAATGGATAAAGTCTTCGACGGCCCGGCCGGCTGGGAATGCCAGAATATGCTGACCGTTTGTCTACTGATGGCACGGGCGGCTAAGACGAGACGGGAAAGCAGAGGAGTGCATTTCAGAAGCGATTTTCCCGATACCGACGACGAACAATTCAAAAAACACATCGAAGTATCTTCTGGAAAGTAAAGCCAGTTTTTGTTATACTGATTTGGAGTTCCCGTCAAAGTAATCGATTTTAAAGAGCGGGTCGGGCGGTCGCTCCGCACCGAGAAGTGCGGGGAGGAAAGTCCGAGCAGGATAGGGCAACGGTGGTGGCTAACGGCCACCCGGGGCAACCCGCGGGATAGTGCCACAGAAAATACACAGCCGAAAGGCAATGGTGAAATGGTGCGGTAAGAGCGCACCGCGGCGTCGGCGACGGCGCCGGCAGGGCAAACCCCACCGCCTGCAAGACCAAATATGCTGGTGTCCGGCCCGGACAATGCCGGCGGGTAGGTCGCTTGCCGAAAGGCAGAGCCGGCTGGCAACAGCCGGTCCAGATAAATGACCCCCAAGACAGAACTCGGCTTACAGACCCGCTCTTTTTTGTTTATTGAGTGGCTTGCTGTTCAGCGGGCTGCTGGGACAAGTCCTCCGGCGTTACATTCTTAAAATCGCCTGTAAGCGAGCCTGTTTTTATTCTGACGGCAACAACGTCGTCCTTGATTATCATTCCGACCTTGCCCCTGTCCATACTCATATGGCTGAAAGCCAGCCCCGACGGTTCGCTCAGTCTTGTCGCCAGAGCGGGCGAGCTGTCCAGCTTCACCAGAACAGCCCCTATCGCCTGATTGATAAGCGCCCCGCAGACCTCGATCATCTTGTTGTCCGAACTGACCTGCTTTATATCATTTTTGCTGTTCTCTAATACGCGCCTCAGGATTGCTATCCGCTTTGCGTTCTCATTTGCATACGGCTCCTCGAACACTTCGCTTTCCAGAACCATTTGACAGTCAAAGCTGAGATTTTCCCACGGCTCGACAAACAAAATCTTCGGCTTTTCATCTGCAACAAGGAGGTATTTGCGCTTAGCGAGCATATCATTCTCATCGAATGCCACCATCGTAAGCCAGTTCTTATAACCTTTCTTACTCTGGCCGTGCGCAGCGAGAATGCTTTTGCTTTGGCTGAGCAGCTCAAGTTCCGGTATGTAAAGTATAGTCAGGACCTCTGCTGAACTGCTATTCTTGAGTAATGTCATATCATAGCTGGCGCGAATCTGGTAGTCGTATGGAGGCACATTGGGAGTGAGAAAGTCAACGACGTAACAGTCGCACAGCCCGAAGATGATTAAAGGCGGAAGGCCAAAAACCAAGATATATAGTTTCAAATTCAGACTTTTATGCTTTAGTTTCCGATTGGGCATCGCTCACTCCCTGCTTTTAGACTTCCTTCGAATTTATCCACGTCATCATTTTGCGCAGTTTTCTGCCGACGGTTTCCAGCTGGCAGTCGTGGTCTGCTTTATATAGCTGATTGAATTTTTTCAGTCCGCCTTGGTATTCGTTTACCCATTCTTTGGCGAACTCGCCGGATTTAATCTCAGCCAGTATTTTTTTCATTTCCGCCTTGGTTTGCTCTGGTATAATCCTCGACCCTCTGGTCAGGTCGCCGTATTCGGCCGTGTTGGAAATGCTGTATCTCATATAGCTCATCCCGCCCTGGTACATAAGGTCAACTATCAGTTTGACCTCGTGCATACATTCGAAGTAAGCGATTTCCGGCTGATAGCCCGCCTCTACTAATGTCTCGAAGCCGGCCTTGATAAGCGACGTAAGCCCGCCGCACAAAACACATTGCTCGCCGAACAGGTCCGTTTCGGTTTCCTCCTGGTACGTGGTTTCTATAACGCCTGCTCGCGCGCCGCCGATTCCGTTTGCCCAGGCAAGGGCGATTTGTTTGGCGTCGCCGGTCGCGTCCTGCTGAACGGCCACTAAGTTCGGCACGCCGCCGCCTTTTTCAAACTCGCTGCGCACCAGATGTCCCGGTCCTTTCGGTGCAATCATCACTACGTTAACATCCTTCGGCGGAACGATATATTTGAAGTGAATATTAAAGCCGTGGCAAAAACCGAGGGTCTGTCCCGCCTTCAGAACAGGGGCGATTTGCTCCTTATAAATCTTAGCTTGTATTTCGTCCGGCACCGTTACGATAATCAACGTGGCGCCCTCGCAGACCGTTTTTATGTCCGTCGGCTCGAAACCGTGCCCCTGTGCGAGCTTGAAATTGTCCGTTCCTTCCAGTTCCGCTACCGCCACCTCGATTCCGCTGTCGCGCAAATTCTGGCTGTGCGCATGTCCCTGGCTGCCGTAACCGATAACTGCTACCTTCTTGCCTTTTAACGCGTCTATCGGCGCGTCCTTTTCGTAATAAATATTAACTGCCATAGGCCCAAATTATCCTTTTTTTTTATTTAAAAATTCCGTTTAAACCGTCGTTGTTTGAAGAAAGTAAAATTATATGAGAAGTTCGCTTTTAAGCAAGAATTTTATATGTAGATGCGGTCGGTTTAACTGTATCAGCCGCAAAAGCGGTGGTACTTATGGGACGTGATGTTGCGGCAAAATCGTTTATTGAGCGGCATACCGAAAATTACAAGTTCTATTAAACACACCCCGGTTTCCGGCCGAATAAGAGCATAGCCACAATGCAGATGCGTTATAATAGGGACTTTTAGAATGGCAAAAGGCAAAAATGTGCTGACGACGGGCGACGTGTCCAAAATTTGTAACGTTGCCCCCCGAACCGTCTCCAAATGGTTCGACAGCGGCCAGCTAAAGGGCTACCGCATACCCGGAAGCAAAGACCGGAGAATACCCGTTAGTGAGTTGGCCCGCTTTATGAAAGTCCACAATATGCCAACCACCAGACTCCCCGTCGGCAAAATCCGCGTCCTCATAGTGGACAGCGACGAAAACGCCGCCTCCGCTTTGGCGGATAATTTGAGGACAAAAGCTGATTACGAGGTGGAAGTCGTTCGGAATAATTTCGAGACCGGCGTAGTCGCTCAGAAATTCGCGCCTCACGTTTTGTTAATAAACCTTTTTGCTGAAGGAGTAGATGCTGCAGAGGTCTGCAAAAGCGTCCACGGTGATGAGGATTTGCAGACTATCAGAGTGATAGCCCTTGCAAAACATCTAAGCGATTCCGAATCCTCTGCCCTGCTGCAGAAAGGTTTTGACGGCTACGTATCCGACCCTGCCGATGTTGTTGAGGTGGTGGAGAAAATCGAAGAAACAACAGCGATTATATATTAACATTCGCGCCTTGTAAACTTCCCCGCAGACCTTACGCCTTGCCGAGAGTTTTCAGATACTTCTTGGATTTTTTCAGCCCCATCCTCGAAGCTTTTTTCTTTACCGCATCGGTTTTGCGTTTGACCATCTTGGCTATCTTTGAGGTTGGATTGTTCGGGAAAAGCTTCTTCAGAAGATTTACGTCTTTGGTGGACCAAGGCTTTGGGGCTTTTTTCCTTTTCACGGCTCTTCTTTTCTTTGCCATTTTACACTTCCTTTCACAAAATGTGTTCTTTTGTGTCTGCCCCGGTGTTTGGCAATTGTTGCCAATTCAAATACAATTTATGGCCGGCGTTTGATACTGTCAAGTGTTTTTAATAATTCCGAAGAAATATCATTGCTCCCCGCCGCGGTGTTACCCTTTACAGTGGACGGTTTTTGTATATACTTAAATCGACTATGGCAGAGAACAGAGAAAACTCGGCAGGCGTCGTAAAAACGCAGAAGGTCCGCGTCGTCCAAGAAACCGACCCTCTTGAGCTGGCCTGCGGCAAGCGGCTGGGGCCTATCGATGTGGCATACGAGACATACGGCGAACTCAATGACGCGGGCGATAATGCGGTTTTGATTTGCCACGCCCTTAGCGGCAACGCACACGTTGCCGGTCTGAACAGCCCCGATGACAAAAAGCCCGGCTGGTGGGACGTTATGGTCGGCCCCGGCAAAGGTATCGATACGAACGAATACTTTGTCATTTGCTCGAACTTTCTGGGCGGCTGCAGCGGGACTACCGGGCCGAGTTCGATTAACCCTCAAACGGGAAAACCTTACGGCCTGGACTTTCCAATTATAACCATTGCTGATATGGTAAAAGTCCAAAAGCTGCTTTTGGACAAAATCGGCGTAAAAAAACTTCTCAGCGTCGTCGGCGGCTCCATCGGCGGAATGCAGGTCCTGCAGTGGGCCATTGCCTACCCCGATTTTGTCGGATCGGCGGTAGCGATTGCGACCACGACCCACCTCGGCGCGCAGTCGATAGCGTTCGACGCGGTCGGAAGAAACGCAATACTGGCAGATTCCAATTTCTCCGGCGGCCAGTATCACGATGGCAAAGGCCCGGATGAAGGATTGGCCATCGCCCGGATGATTGGACATATAACATATCTCTCTGAGCAGGGTATGAGGTCTAAATTCGGCCGTGAATTGCGCGACGCGGAAAGCTACAGCTACGATTTCAACAGCGAGTTTGCCGTCGAGACATATCTTGACTATCAGGGACAGAGCTTCGTGGAAAGATTCGACGCCAACAGCTACCTCTATATAACCAAAGCCGCCGACTACTTCGACCTTAAAAAGGATTTCGGCTCGCTGGAAAAGGCCTTCGCCGAGACCAAATCGAGATTCCTCGTAATAAGCTTCGCGAGCGACTGGCTTTTCACCCCTGCCCAGTCCAGTGCGATAGTCGATGCCCTCGCCGCTGTGGGTAAGGACGTTAGCTACTGCGACATCGCCTCGCCCTACGGCCACGATGCGTTTCTGCTGGAGCCGGAAACTCTGGGCAAATACCTCTGCTGCTTTTTGCAGGCGACGCACAGACCCGCCGACGAGCATCAGCCCTGCTCGTCTTACACGCAGAACAAACAGCAGCTTGACGAGCTTGAGCATGCGCACAGGGCGCGCGTGGATTACGACCTGATAGAATCCGTCATCGAGCCGGATAGCTCCGTGCTCGACGTCGGCTGTGGCGACGGCCAGCTTCTGGTAAATCTCCTTCGCGATAAGAAAATAAAGGCCAAAGGCATCGAGCTCGACCAGCAGCTTGTCCTCGATTGCGTCTGCCAGCGACTGCCGATTATCCAGCAGGATATCGAGGACGGTCTCGCCTATTACGGCGACAAGAGCTTCGATTACGTAATACTCTCGCAGACAATGCAAACGGTTAAAAATCCAGAAAAGGTTTTCAAGGAGCTGCTCCGCGTCGGCAAAAAGGTCATTGTCAGCTTCCCCAACTTTGCTCACTGGCGGTGCAGGGCACAATTGTTTTTCAAAGGCAGCGCCCCCGTAACAAAACGGCTGCCGTTTGAATGGCACAATTCCCCCAACATTCATTTCTTGTCGCTGAAGGATTTCGACGATTTCTGCGAAAAGCTCGGCGTTTTGGTGGAAGATAAAATCCCTCTGGCTCGGACTAAACTCGCCCCCGTAAGGTTCGCCCCGAACCTCTTCGCCGAACAGGTCATCTACGTAACCAGCAAGGGTTAAAGTTGGGTTTGATTGGGTTTGTTTTGACCAAGTGTCCAAAGTGCATTTTCCGCTACAATTCCTTATTAATACTGTGCTTATAAACATTTGACTTTTTGAAAAATTGGGTTTGTTTTGCATAATTTACTTTTTTTTGATTGAATTTTCCTTTCAGCGCGGACAATCTCCGCTTGGGTTTCCGACTGCTGTATAAACAGTGAAACTCCGTTACAAGGTTAAACCTATTAAATCGTTTCTGACTCGGACCTGCTGGTCCCACGACCTTGCCCTGCTGGGCGGTATGCAGTCCTTTTAAGGACTGGGGAGTATTATACCAAATTTCAGGCAAAAATCAAGGGGAAAAGTTGCTGTTGGTTAGTGCTGCCGTATGCCCGCGAGTCGGAAACGAACAGTGAGTATGCGTAAGCATACGTGTGAAACAGTATCCGAGCAGGAGGCAGTAACAGCAAGATAAATAAGAAACGGGTCTGTACCTATTGCCGGAATTTAGCTGGAGTTTCGAGGCCGTGGGTGGTCATTAGTTTTGGGTCGGACATTATTTTTTCGGCGGGGCCGTCGGCGACGATTCGGCCTTCGTCGAGCAGGACTACGCGGCCGGCAATTGAGGCGGCGAAATCCATATTAGCGGTCGTGATGATGAGGGTCTGCGGCAAATCGGCGAGCAGCTTTACGAGATTGTTGCGGTTTCGAGGATCGAGCGAGCCGTCCGGCTCGTCGAGCGTGATTATCTTCGGCGACATTGCGAGTATGGTAGCAATGGCGGCGGACCTTTTCTGTCCGGCGGAGAGATGGTGCGGGGCCTTGTCGGCCATATCAGCCAGCCCGACGGTTTTCAGAACGTCGGCGACGCGTGCCTTTACCTGTTCTGGTTCAAGGCCCATATTCAGCGGGCCGAACGCGACGTCGTCGAACAAAGTCGGCATGAACAGCTGGTCGTCTGGGTCTTCAAGGCAGGAGCCGATGATGGAGCGGATTTTTTTGAGGTTTTTGCCGCTGATTTGTAGACCGTCGATGAGCACTTTTCCTGTTCCCGTTACGAAGCCGGCCATCGCGAGCAGCAGGGTGGATTTACCCGCGCCGTTTGGGCCGATGAGCGCGAGCGACTGGCCGTGCTCGATGGTCAAGTTAATATCATCGAGGGCGGCTGTGCCGTCCGGGTATTTGTATGAAAAGTTTATTATCTCAATTGCGTTCGGCATTAAAGAATCCTACTGGAAAAACGGCCTTACTAAAAAATGCAGGCCGAACAGGAAAATCGCGGTGATTGCTGCGAAAACCAAATCACGGCTGCGAATCCGCAGTCTCGAAATGGTGCGCCATTTCCTGTCGAAGCCACGTGCCTGCATAGCGATATTTACATTCTCGGCGGTATCAATACTGCGGATGAACAGCGAGCCGAGCATAGCGGATGCGGTTTTCAGTTCGATTTTGGCGCCGAGGTTTTTCAGTTTTCTGCCTGCTCTTGCGCGCAGGATATGGTGCGCTTTATCGATGAGTATGAATATGTATCGGTATAGAAAACCGAGCTGGATTGTCAGCAGCTTGGGCAGGCCCAAACGCTGCAGACCGGCGAGCAGGTCGTTGAAGCGGGTGGTGGAGACGAGGGCTATCAGGGCCAGCATTGTAACGATGAATTTTCCGAGAATGGTATAGCAGCGCATCCATCCGGTCGTGGTCTGCCAGGTAAGCGGGCCGAAGGCGGCGCTAAAGGGTGTCTTATCGTAGAGGGGACAGCTCAGGGCAAGGACCAGAACGAAGGGGCTTACCACAAGTATGTGCTTCAGCGCAAATCTTGTCGGGATTCTGCCAAGCACGAGTATCGCGAAAGGGCCGACGGCGTAACAGGTCAGGATGCTCGGAGAGGTCTGGGGCAGTGAGATGACCACGGCGGTGAAGATGAGGACGGCTATGAATTTTATTCTGCTATCCAGCCGATGGACGCACGAATCCTGATAAGCAAATTTGTCTATATGCGCATGGTGCATAACGAGGTCCCATTATAGACGATGTGTCAGGGTTGCGCCGTCTCTTTTTTTCGCAGGATTTTCGCGGTCAGCCAGATAAATACCATTGTTGAGGCGGAGCCGAGGACTCCTGCGAAGCTCGTCCAACCGGCGGCCTCGATTTGCTGCGTAGGTGTTTGCCCCAGCTTCGAGGACCTGATGGAATAATCGGGCATCGGCGAGTATTTCGACTGGAAGTCGTCAACGGCGGCAATTCTGGGGTCGGAGTTTTCTACGGTGGATTCGAAATCCGGCTGGTCCGGCCTTTCGGCGTAGCTCCACTCAAGGCCGTCGGGAAAACCGCAGGCAAACAGTGAAAGCCCCGCACCGATGACGATAGTAAAGACGACGAGGGTTACCAGCACAGCTTTTTTACTTAGACGAGCTTTGCCTGGGAGAGAGTCTATAACGATGTCCGGTCTAACCTGCTGGAGGTATCCTAATACGGCAACAGTAATGAGACCTTCGACGAGGCCAACCAGTAAATGAACACCGAGCATTGTTACGAGGAAGGTCGAAAACGGCACCGCAAGGACGCCTGAGAGAGCGGCTTCAATCGGAACGAGGACCGCACCAGCTTCAAGGGCAATCACGGAGGCGAGTAAAGTGGCGATGTAAACTCGTAGGCTGCCGGAGCGATTTTTTGTGACGGTTTTGTATAAAAAGTAGCCGAGGTAGCTGGGGACGAGTGCCATATTGATAAGGTTGCATCCCAAGGCAAGCAGGCCGCCATCCTGGAAGATAAGGCACTGGATAATTACGACGGAGGAGATGACCAGCGCGCCGATGTGCGGGCCGAGTATGATTGCCAGAAGGACTGCTCCGACCATATGTCCGCTCGTTCCGGGCATTGCAGGAAGCTGGAAATTTACCATTTGCGCTGCGAAGACGAACGCGCCGAGGATTCCCATCAGGGCGAGTTTATCTGGGGTGATGATGCGTCTTAGCTTTCTGCAGACGAAGCCCAGGCCGGCGGCGGCTATCGCGAGCGTTCCGGCGGCGACCGGAACCGAGAGTAATTCGTTGGCCATATGCATAACAAAGTTCTCCTTTCGGCAATCAGTGTGCGCATAAGAATAACAGACTTGTATTACTATATCAACAGAAAAGCGTGACTGTCGATATAATCGTTTTTTTCCGCTTAGTGGTGATGTTCCTCATGGTCTGAATGGTCCTTATGGTCTTCAGTGTCTAATTTCACAGGAGTAACGCAGTAGATGTAGACGAGTGGTTCTGTTCCCGTATTTTTGACATTATGTATTGTGTGCGGGGGTATATAAGAGACCTTTCCTTGGCCTACCTCGAGAGGAGATTCATTTTCTCCGATTAGTGCAGCTCCTTTGCCGGAGAGGAAGACGAGCATCTCTTCGTGCTGTTTGGTGCTATGTCTGCCGCAGGTTTCGCCGGGTTTTAGATATACCCTGCCTGAGCGCATTCCGCAGGTTTGCGGCTTTCCGGCCAGCAGCCGCTGATATTCGGAGCTATCAGCTAAGTTGATTACTAAAACTTTTCCTGTAGAATCCGCAGTGTTTTCGTCACAGTTATGTTCGTCGTTTTCCATAGAGTTTCCTGAAACAAATATGCTGCCTGTGAGTAATACCAGAACCAGTGCGGCAAGTTTTCCTTTTTTTAGTATACTATTCATAACCAAATCCTTTCATGTATAATTTAGTTTTCATTTAGGGGATTGCCTTCGAATGAGCCGATATGCCGGCCGTTCTTCAATCTCATTCTTACGATAAAACCTCTGCGGTGCTCGGCGGTGTACCATAACTGCTTCGGTGCCGGATACCTGTTTTCAGAGCCGATTTTGTCGTGGAGCCATTGCTCGCTGAAGGCCGGGCCCAGACTAAAAACGGCCCATGTCACCGGCGACAGTAGAGGGTTCGAACAGGTTTCGTTCGGGTACCATCTGCCTTCGTCCGGATTGAGAGTGCTGTTTTCGGGGAAGTTATCTGGAACCCAGAGTTTGGCTTTTATCCACTTGTCGATGATGTTTCTATCTTTTATTACTTCGCCCACACTGCGATATTTGTATGTGTGTCCTCTGTTGAACCGGTCTTCCATTATTGTTGACATCGCCTCCGTGCGGAGCTTTTCGGGCAAATATCCGTTTGTTACCAAAGCTTTAGGAAGCTGGTATAAGTGCTGGACCAAAGTGCCGCTGATGCAGTCTTCCTGAGTGGGAGGGAACTTGCGATTGTCCTGAAAGTAGGATTCGAGCGCGAAGCCAATCTGGCGAAGCTCGGCGTTGACGACGATGACTTTTGCCTGTTCGCGGGCCTTGCCGAGCGCAGGCAGCATAATCCCCATCAGCAAACCGAGGATGGCGATAACCACCAATAATTCAACTAATGTAAAACCCTGTTTCATCAGTTAAGAATAAAACATGATCAGCAGCAGGGCGATTGACAATTACCCTGCTGCTGTGTTAAATATACTATTCGCAATTGCTCAGGCCAGCTGTTTGCTGTAGCCAGTTATTTGCGAGTTCTGCGAAGTCATAGAAGTCAACTTTGTAGTCGGTGTTAATATCGCCGGGCAGATTTCCTCTTTCGTGTCCACGGTCGGTCAGAACCAGCTCGTTGCCGTCGTAGTCGATTACCCAGAGTCGGTAACCGTCTTTGCAGACCAGATAGCCGGAGCTTTCCTGATCGAAAATCGCTATTACATCGATTTGCCCGGCTGGACAGCCATATCTTGTGAACCCGTCACCGACGCCGAGTTTGACGGGGAATGTCAGGCCGTTTACGTCCATTATCGTGACGGTGTTATCAGGTCCCCAGTTTTCGGGGTCTATAATATTGACGTCGTTTATTCTTACTAGTCGAGCCTGATAATATTCACAGCCGGTAAGCCGTGACGGGTCGAATATATACTGATCGTTGCCGTCCTTTACCATATCGAGAGTGATAGTTTCGGGCTGAGGCAGTCCGGCGGCCGGTTCGAGCAGTTCGACTTCGAAGTCAAACATCGGCTCGACCTGATGTTTTTCGTTTGCGTTAATTTTGCCTTTGTAGAACTTGTACCAGCCGGTTACTTTTAACCTGTCGCCGGCGGCGAATATGTAGCCGGTGTTAGGGTCGTGGTTTATACGGCATAATTCAGAGAGCATCTCCTCGTCGGTGTAGTTGCCGGAGCCGCCTACCTTGGCATAATATTGCCCTAAATAGACAGCGGTCCCGGCATGGTCGTCGTCTTCTCCCTGAA
The DNA here is from genome assembly GCA_964468375.1 of uncultured Pirellulales bacterium. GTDB lineage: Bacteria > Planctomycetota > Phycisphaerae > Sedimentisphaerales > Anaerobacaceae > CAYXUW01. Next base: position 18,644 of record CAYXUW010000026.1, read on the forward strand.
TGTAAATTTGCCACTGACTGCCCATATAGCCGGTGCCGGGAGTGGGGTTGAGCATTTCTTCGGGATTATTAAGGACGATGCCTTTAATAATGATCTTGTCTGTGTCTTCGTAAGTTCCGACGCCGTCGGCATCGACTGCCTGAAGCTGCCAGTGTGTTACTTCGGCGACGGTTGGCTCATCACCTCTCACTGCGACAGCAAAAATCAGCAGCATCATTGTTGCCAAAACAATAGTTTTGTTCATAACCAGTTCCTCCTAAAAAAGTTTTGATTAATATTTTCCAGGCATTGGGAGCCCAAACCTGCGCATAAGATTCTAAAATTAGTGCTACTAACGCATAAGAATACAGGAATCGTGCTACTGCGCCAATAGAAAAATTTGATTCTTTCAAAAAAAATTTTATCTGGTAAAATGGGCTGTTAACCGGTCAAAAGTCAGTATTTTGCTATTGCTGCTGTTACGGGAGAACAAAAATGAGCCAGGTCGAGCGGATAGGTGTGTCGGTAGAAAAGCCGCTGCTTTCTAAATTCGACAAGCTGATTGCTAAACAGGGTTATCAAAGCCGGTCTGAGGCGATACGCGACCTTGTGCGCCAGCGGCTGAGCGACGAGCAGGTAGGTGACCCGAAAGCTGAGGCAGTTGCCGCGGTGATTCTGGTTTACGACCATCATTCGACGAAGCTGATGGAGAAACTAACCAGCTTGCAGCATTCGCACCTTCTGCAGACGATTTCCGCGATGCATATTCATCTGGATGCGCACGACTGTCTGGAGGTGGTTGTGCTGCGCGGGCGAGTCGGCGAAATCAAAGAGACGGCGGAGAATATAGTAAGCTTAAAGGGCGTCAAGCTCGGGCGTATTAACTTCGTTGCTGCCGAGCACAGCCATTAAAGCTTGACAAGCACACCCTGTGACGGTTTTAATATACATAATCCGGGGCGATTAGCTCAGTTGGTTAGAGCGCACGGATCACACCCGTGAGGCCACAGGTTCGAATCCTGTATCGCCCATTTTTTCGGCAAATTTTTACAGAGGCGTTTTTGAGTAATCCGACGAAAAATCATATCCCGCTGACACACATTCAGAAGCTCATCGGCAAAAGGATGGCGCAATCAAAGTCGAACAAGCTGTGTTTTTATATCGAGTCGAAAGCGGATATAACCGAGCTGATAAGGCTTCGGCCGAGCTTGCGGAAGTCACTGGGCGTAAAAATAACGACGGACGCTTTTTATGTTCGCGCATTAGCTCTGGCGGCGAAGCAATATCCGCTTATGCTCGGCATAATCGACGGTGATAATATCAGGGTGCCTGATGCGATCAATGTCGGCTTTGCCGTCAATGCTCCGCATGGTCTTGTAGTTCCAGTTGTAAAGGATGCAGACAAAAAAACTTTGGCTGAGATTGCCGAGCTTGAAAAAGTGCTTACGGAAAGGGCACGCGATAATAAACTGGCGCTCGAAGAGATGGAAGGCGAGACGATAGTGCTTAGCAATCTCGGCGCCTACGGCATCGATTCTTTTTTAGGGATTGTGCCGCCGCCGGCAAGTACTATTCTGGCGGTGGGCAATGCGGACAGGGAGGTTGTTCCTATGGACGGCAAACCAGTGGAGAGGAAAATTGTAAGTTTATCGCTGGCGGTTGACCGCAGAGTGGTGGACGAGATTTATGCGGCAAAATTTCTGAATATCATCCGTGAGCAATTGCAGAATCCACAGCAGCTTGTCTGATATTTGGTAAGAAATTTTTATTGGGATTGCGGCGGGTTATAAACGGTTGGTTGCTCGAGTTCCGAAGTTGTATCGGGTTGTGAGACAGCTTTGATTTCGATAGGGGGTTTCAGGTTTTCCTGCCAGGTTTGCTGTGGCGGGGCATGTATGAGTTCGGCGACTTTTTTATAGTCTTCTGCGCCGTGACATAGGGGTTCGTATTCAAAGATTGTTTTGCCGTAGCTCGGGGCCTCGGCGAGCTTGATATTTCTTCGGATAAAGCAGGGCAGTACCTGCGCCTCGGCCCAGGCGAGATTTGTTCCGCGTGCATTGTTGAGGAATTGCTCTATATCGGCTTTGACCTCCTTGGGCAGTGAGGCACGGCTGTCGAACATACACAGCAGAATCCATTTAACCCTAAGGTCTGGGTTTATTCTCCTGTTGACAAGCCCGACGGTTTGCAGCAGTTTCCCGAATCCCTGCAGGGCGAGAAAGTGCGGCTGGAGGGGTATTATGACCTCTTCGGCGGCGGCGAGGGCGTTTAAGGTCAAAAGTCCCAGCGAAGGCGGGCAATCAATGAAGACATAATCGGATTTTTCCTTGACCGGCTCAAGGG
>CAYXUW010000027.1:0-20957 GCA_964468375.1 uncultured Pirellulales bacterium
GGAGTGATGGGCATATACTATCTGTATCTCGGGATATTTAATATAAGGGTGTGTTTTACCAATGGCGGATAGCAATAGAGCTGACAAGAAAAAAAGACAAGGGACCAGTCTAGTCAAGGCGGTTTTGCTGACCCTGCCGATGCTGTTATTGACGGCTCTTATGGTTACCGGAGGCCAGCCGATACCGAAAGAGGCAATTCGTTTGATTCCTCTGGTGATTACATATCTATTTATTAACGGCGTTTTCTTCCTGATGATTTACACCGGCAAAACCAACAGATACCGAACAATTCTATTTGTAACATACGCGGTTTGCTTCGTGCTGACTTTCACCACGAATCTCATAGAAACCAGGGGAAGCATGGCGTTGAAGCAGGAGGATATGGTTAAAGGAGAGACGCCCTTTTGCCATATGGTAATACCGCAGGTGATAATCCCGGCGGCGCTGACAAAGACGATAATTTTCCCCGGCTCGATGCTCAAAGGCTTCGCATCCATCGGGGCCATGCTGGTTTTGTGGTTAGGCGTAACAATTGCCCTGGGCAGAGGGTGGTGCAGCTGGGGGTGTTTTTACGGAGGGTTAGATGAGGGTTTCTCGAAAATAGGGAGAAGGCCGATTATAAAGAACATCGGCAAAAAATGGACTTACCTGCCTTTTGCGGTACTTTTGGTTGTCGTGCTGACCTCTGCGGCGGTCTTATCGCCGACGTACTGCATGTGGCTGTGCCCGTTCAAGGCGGTGACGGAATTCGTGGAAGTGACTTCGGCAAAAGTGTTAGTGCAGACTGTTATTTTCTTTTCGCTGTTCATAGGGCTTGTGGTTGTAATGCCGATACTGACCAAGCGCAGAACGCAATGCGGTTTATTTTGCCCGATGGGTGCATTTCAGTCTTTGACTAACAAACTCAATGTGTTTGATGTAAGAATCGACAAAAATAAGTGCGCCCAATGCAATCTGTGTGTCAAAAGCTGCCCGGTTTTTGCGCTGGACGAGGAGAGTGTCCGAAAGGGCAAGGCGCGTGTGACCTGCAGCAAGTGCGGCAAATGTGTCGAGGCATGTCCCCATGGAGCAATTTCATTTCATATTAAGGGGACAGATGTCGGCGGCAATGGAAGAAAGGCTCAATTGATGTTTGTTTACCCGGCTTTTCTTCTTCTTGCGATAATGGGAAGCGGAATGATTTCGGGCGCTGTCTACCGTGTGCTGCTGCTGGCGACTACTGGAAGCATGCTCAAATAGAATCGACAAAGGTTTATATGAAGCTTTTTAGAAAATTTCTGGCTTATGGATGGGCTTTGATGGCCGTGCCAATCCTGTTGGCGACATTTATCGGAATGAATTTCTGGGCGGAGAAACTGGTTAGTTTTACCGGATTGAAAGTCTCTCCTCTGTTCACAGGGGGCGAGGTGGTACAGACAATCAGACACGAAGGATATGAGACCCTGATACACAGGCCGGTATTCGATGGTCTTGTGTGTGAGCGTAAGAACGGGTTCGTTCAAATAGGATGGAAAGCCAGCGGGGGTACACTACCGGAGGTAATTGATGAGGCGATAGATTTCAACAGAGACGGGAAAGAGGACTTTCGAATCAAATTGAATACAACAACAAATCAAGGTCAACTGGAGGCATATAGCTCCGAGGTTGTGACATTAGGAGAGATATTGATTTTTGAAAACGAACGAACGGTTCGGGTATCTCTGAAAAAAGATTAAAAGTGTCATGGACTCCCAAGGGAGACTACTTTCTATCCGAGCAGGAGACGGGACAAGCAGTAACCCCGTAATAAATTGCGGGGCTAAATATGAGGGAGGTCCTCGTCATCAGTAGGCCATGCTTTGGCAATCTCAGGATTGCGCTCAAAAAAGTCTCTGCGGACTTCGCTTTTAACGGTATTGAGCGGGCACGCGAAATTCATACATTGAGAACAAAGAAATATTCTTAATGTCGTAAAAAAGCCCGCGGTTGTCATAAGATAAACCACCAGCAGGAACCATTGAAGCCCGGCAATCAGGAAAATTATAGGATATCCCCAGACAAGCACGAAACCTGCGAAAAATATAAGCTTTTCCGGAAATGACATTGGGCCGGGACGATATTTCCAAATTTTGGGTGAGCCGTAGTTTGCCCAACATTTTAATGAGCTTGTCTCTTCGGCATAATGAGGACAATGGGAACACATCACCCGGATTTCGACAAATCCGAAATATGTTACTATCAAAATCAGCCAGGGAATCAGCAGCCATCCATTTACGTGGTAGATTGCGGCACCCCCTAATAGAAGGCAAGGAAAGACAATCAACAGAAAGTGTATCAAATCTTTGAGCGTAAAGTGGCAATGCAGGGCGTTGCTGACTGTGCAGTTATCGCATGTCCTGGATATGCAGGTCGCAATCGGTTTGTTCGGGTCTAAAAATAATTTCATAGCTTAGCTTATAACGTCATTTTACGAGTTTTGCGATTTGTTTGAATTTGGGGTGGTCGGCCGTTTTGAGCAGCTCGAAGAGAGCCATTTCGGTGCTGGTGATTGCTATTCCGAGCGACTGCATTTTGGAGATAGCGAGTTGTTTGTTTTCGAGCGATCGAGAAGAGACGGCGTCGGCAATAACGTTTGCGGTAAAGCCCTTATCCCGCAGGTCAGCCGCTGTTTGATAGATACAGACGTGGGTTTCTATGCCGCAGAGCAGAATTTGAGGACGATTAAAGTTCAGCTTTCTCATGAATTGAGTGTCGCCGCAGCAGCTAAAGCTGGATTTGTCGATTGGCGTAATATCGGTCAAGAGTTCCGCTATCTCCGGGACGGTCGCCCCGAGTGCGGCGGGGCACTGCTGAGTCCAAAGAACAGGAATATCGAGGATTTTGGCGGCTTCGATAAGGATTCGGATGTTTTTAAAAAGGAGCTGGCGGTCGTGCATCAGGGTCGCGAGTTTGCCTTGGACGTCAACAACCACCAGAGAGGACTTTCCAATTTCGAGCATTTATTATTCGCTATCCGTAACGATAATTGTCAGAACTACTTTTCGCTCCGTTTCGGTCAGTTTTTCGGTGCCGGCCCCGGGACGGTCTGCGCCGGAGGTCAGGACCGGTTTGGGTATTGTTATCGGTGCGCTGTCTTCGGCGAGCATAGTATCTTCAGCCGGCGTTATCTTGTTCAATGCGGCGAAATACTGGGCCGCCTTTATCTGTGTTTCGCGCTCAATCTGACTGGCGATTTCGACAATCTGTTCGGGAACGACGGCGGCAACGGCTATCTGTTTTTCCGGCTGGTCGGTATCGACGAATAATGTTGCCGAGTCGAGTTTGTTCCAGATATTGGCTAAATCGGTCATAAAGGAATTAAAGTTCTGCCTGCTGCAGGTGAGCGTGTGCGACTCTCTCAATCCGGCGAGAGCTACCGCCCGCTCGTCCGCAGGGATATTTCGTTCGACCGCGCCGTTAATAAAGGCCACGACTTCGGAGGGTTTTTCGGTTTGCAGCAGGAGCTTTCCTCTGAATTCGGTCTTGTCGGCGACTGTCGCTGTTACTTCGGGCGCGGGCTGCCATTGTTCGGCGGCGAAGTGCTTATCGATAGTGACCTCCGGTGCGACTATCGAGTAAATCACCGTTACTAAAACGGCCACCAGGCCGAACATAGCGGCGGCGGCAACGAGCCGGCGAACCAGCAGGTGGTTCGCTCCCTCGTCCGACTGCCGGATGCGGGTTTGGCGGCTCGGCAGCGGTCTTTTTTCGACAGCGGCTTTAATATTCTCCAAAGTCCCTTGTGGAGCCTCGGCGTAAGGCAGTGAGCTGACCAGCTGTCTGCAGTTGCGAAGTTTCTGCAGGCGTTTGGCGATTTGCTTGTCGTGTTTTATCAGCCGCTGAACCCTAGTTTTGTTTCTGGCGTCCAGCTCTCCATCGATGAAGCCGGTGAGCAGCTCATCGATGTCGATATTTGAAAATTCGTTCTTATTCATTACAGGCCCGCCTCCATAATATCTCTCAGACTGGCTCTAGCCCTGCTGAGCCGGCTTCTGACCGTTCCCAGCTCGATGTCGAGCACTTTGGCAATCTGAGCGTAATTCATACCTTCAATATCCCTTAAAATAATGACTGCCCGTTTTTCTTCGTCCAGCTTTGTCAGGGCTTTTTCAATCGCCATACAGAGCTCCTTGTTCTCAGCGACATCAGCAGGGTCAGGCAAACTATCATCAGCTAAAAATTCCTTTAACGTTCTTTTGGCCTCGGTGTCGTGCTCGCTGCTTTCGGCATCGAGACTCTGAATTCCCAGTTTTGCTTTTCTCTGGCAGTGGTTCAGTGTCAGGTTGACGCCTATTCTAAAAGCCCAGGTGTAAAAACTACTTCTGCCTTCGAATTTATCCAAGTTTTCAATTATTTTGACAAACGTGTCCTGAGTAAGTTCCGCTGCATCTTCCGGGTCGGCACAAATTCTTAAGATGGCGTTGTGTATTCGATTCTGATACTTAAGAATCAGCCGTTCGGTCGCTGCGGCGTCGCCCTGTCGGCACTTGCGGACAAGGACGGTATCGTCAATGCTGATATTTGCGGCCTCAGACACGCCTTTTCTCCTTATTTAGACCAGCTTAGGGTCAAAAGGTTCCCGTAAAAATTAACAAAAAACGAGGTTTGCAAGGTATAATCGCAGATTGGGGCTTTTGGGTCAATTTAATTTAGAGAGATGACTGCACTTATCATACAAATTTATCAATCTTTGTATGTGAATGTGAACTCGGTTGACAGCCGTTTGCCGTTCGGGCAGAGGGCTGTTGCCTGCAGGACGTAGCTTTGGTCTGCTTTCGGCTCGAAAGGCAAGTCGAATTTATAGGACCTTAGAAAATCCTGCCAGTGTTCGTTATTTTTAACAGGGTCGCTGAGGTCTATATCCGGCCAGATGGCAACTCTTTTGCCCTTGGGCTCGGCGGAGCGGGGGACTTTGTTGTACAGTTCGAAGCGGAATACCGCGGGGGATTTTATCTGGCAGCCGAATTCGTCCAGCAAGCTCACATAGACTTTTAATTCTGTTTGTCCGGTTTCACGGGTGAATTCGGTCAGGGGCACAATATCGATTTTTGTCGGAGCGTATTCGGCGAGCTGATTAAGGCCGATACCGTTGGCAGGAGTTAGTTCGGTTTTTGGCGGTTCGCAGCCGGCGCCGGCTAAAAGCAATAAAAAGACATTCGCTGTTACGGTAATTACTTTCATGGAGTTATAAGTCCTCATCGAGCATATGGCCGAGGCGGTGTTTTTTTGTTCTAAGGTAGCTAAGGTTATGCTTGCCGGGTTTTGCTTTTAAGGGAACCTGTTCGACAATTTTTATGCCGTAAACTTCGAGACGGCTTATTTTTTTCGGGTTGTTGGTAAGTATTCTTATTTCCTTTAGTCCTAAATCGCGGCAGATTTGCGCGCCGATTCCGTAATCTCTTTTGTCTGCGACGAAGCCGAGCTTTAAATTTGCATCGACAGTGTCCAGCCCCTGTTCCTGAAGTTTATAAGCCCGCAGCTTGTTAGTCAAGCCGATGCCTCTTCCTTCCTGTCGGAGGTAAATCAGTGCTCCTTTGCCGGCTTTTTCAATCATCTGCATTGCGGTTACGAGCTGATAGCCGCATTCGCATCTCTGCGAGTGGAAGAGGTCGCCGGTCATACATTCCGAATGCACCCTTACCAGGACAGGTTCGGTGTGTTCGATGGGAGAGCCGTTTTCGTCGAGCTCGCCGATGCCGCCTTTGCATAATGCTAGGTGCGGCTCTGGGGAAGTTATGCTTTCGTAAGCAATCAGCTTAAATTCTCCGTAGTCGGTGGGTAAAGTTACCTGCTCGACTCGCTTGATTTGGCTTTCGCGCTGGAGTCGGTATTCGACGAGCTTTGCGATTGAAGCGATTTTGAGGTTGTGTTTTTCGCAGAATTCGAGCAGCTGCGGGACACGTGCCATTGAGCCGTCTTCGTTCATAATTTCGCAGATGACTCCGGCCGGTTTCAATCCCGCCAGCTTTGCGAGGTCGACGGCTCCTTCGGTTTGGCCCGCTCTGACTAATACGCCGCCATTGCGTGCGCGGAGCGGGAATATATGGCCGGGACGGACGAGGTCTTTTGGCTTGGATTCGTCGGCGATTGCGGCCTGAACCGTCCGCGCCCTGTCGGCAGCGCTGATGCCCGTGGTTACACCGTCGGCGGCGTCGATACTGACGGTGAAGGCAGTTTCGAATCGGGCTGTATTTTCGACGGTTTGAGGGTAAAGAGCCAGCGAATCGCATTTCTCGGCAGTCAACGGCAGACAAATCAGGCCTCGGCCGAATCTGGCCATAAAGTTGATAATCTCCGGCGTTGCTTTCTCGGCGGCGCAGACAAGGTCGCCCTCATTCTCACGGTCTTCTGCGTCGACGAGGACAATCATTCTGCCGCTGCGAAGCTCTTCCAGAATTTCCGGTATTTCGCTGAATTGCATAGTCATATTTCCAGCTTTTTCGAATCGCACCTTTTGTTTTGCATAACTACTGGTGAGATGCGCTTTTTTGTTCATGCTGTTCAATATAGCGAATTCCGTTGCGAATGTAAATAAGAGTTGCCAGAATGGCCGTTCCTGCGGCGGACCACCATAATACTCTCAGAAACCAGATCCAACCCGGCGCAAAAGCCGAAGCTTCCGGGGCAATCAAAATCGCGGCGACCATTGACAGCTGCATAACGGTGGCAATCTTTCCAATTAAGACTGGAACGATGCGGACCTGAGAAGTAATCAGATAAAGAATAATAAATCCAATCAGCAGGAGCAGGTCTTTGCTGATTATCAAAACGACGACGGTTACGGGCAGTAGGAAACCATCGACGTGTCCGCGCTGGGAGGCCAGCAGCAGGCAGGCGGAAGTCATAAGCAGCTTGTCCGCCGTCGGGTCAAGAAAGGCGCCGAGTTTCGTGACCTGCCTGTTCCTGCGTGCGAGGAAGCCATCGATTGCATCGCTGGTTGCCATAATCAGGAAAACAAAGGTCGCAATATACCGCATTAAATCGCGCGTCGACTCGCCAAGCGCGGTATTGTTTATTTTCAGCATACAAATGACAAACGGAATTATCAGCAGTATGCGCACTATGGTAATTCGGCTGGCCCAGCTTAATTTCATAACGATTATATAACCGGAAAAGTGGGATTTGGCAAGAGGTTATACGGCAGGCGGATAAAATTGATTGATGGAAAATGCGGGTGGGTTATAATGCGAAGGTTGAACGAGAGACTAAAGATGACAAAACTTAGTGTCAATCTAAATAAGATAGCTTTGCTGCGAAACCAGCGGGATATCGGCATTCCGAGCGTGATGGAATCGGCTAAGACTGTAATCGAGGCGGGGGCGTATGGGATAACGGTTCATCCGCGTCCGGACGAGCGCCATATAAGGTATAGCGATGTTTACAAACTGGCAGAGGTGGTGACGGTCGAATTTAATATAGAGGGCAACCCGTTTCTCGGCAGATATATGGAGATTGTCAGAGATGTTAAGCCGGACCAGGCGACGTTGGTTCCGGATTCGCCGGAAGCCAATACTTCCGACCACGGCTGGAATCTGGAAGCCGACAAGGAAAGAGTAGGGCCGATTATTAAAGAGTTGAAGGCGAGGGGTGTTCGTGTTAGTCTTTTTATGGACACTGACGTCGTCGGTATTATGAAGGCCGCGGAGGTCGGGGCTGACCGTGTCGAGCTTTATACAGAGCCGTATGCAAGGGCTTTTCGAGCCGGTGAAGGAGTGGAAGAGATTTTGGAGCAGTATGCAGATGCGGCACGGGCTGCTGCGGAAGCCGGCCTTGGTGTTAATGCAGGACACGATTTGAATCTTAAAAACCTCGGAAGATTTCTTTCCGCGGTTCCGGGCGTGCTTGAGGTTTCTATCGGTCATGCTTTAATAGCTGAGGCGCTCGAGATGGGACTTAACAATACGGTAAAGGAATATTTAAAGGTACTGAATAAATAAAGGATTATAGGAGAAGAAGATGTTTACAGGGGCAATGGTTGCGCTGGCAACTCCTTTTCAGGACGGCGAAGTTGACTTTCAAACGCTCGATGAGCTTATCGATTTTCAGGTCGAAAACGAGATAGATGCGATATCTCCGGTTGGCACGACGGGGGAATCACCCACGCTGAGCCACGAGGAACACAAAAAGGTAATCGAGAGAGTTGTCAAGTCCGTCAGCGGAGAAGTTCCGGTGATAGCGGGGGCCGGGTCGAATTCGACCGCCGAAGCCATTGAGCTTACCGCATTTGCAAAGAAGGTCGGCGCCGATGCGACGCTGCAGGTCTGCCCATATTACAACAAGCCGATGCAGGAGGGCTTTTATCAGCACTTCAAAGCAATAGCGGAGGAAGTTGATTTGCCGATGGTGCTGTATAACATACCCGGCAGATGCGGCGGAACCGGCATGACGGCGGAGACTGTTGCACGGCTTGCTGAAATCGAGAATATCGTCGCAATCAAGGAAGCGAGCGGCAAGCTGGATATGGCCAGTGAAATTGCGACTTTGTGCGATATAACTATTGTGTCGGGTGATGATTCCCTTACTCTGCCTATTGCGTCGGTCGGCGGCAAGGGGGTCATCAGTGTAGTGGCAAACATAGTTCCCGCAGACGTTAAGGCGATGACGGATTTAATTTTAGAAGGTGATTTTACGTCGGCCCTGAAGTGGCATAAGAAGCTTTTTGCCTTGAGCAAGAATATGCTCGGCCTTGCGACTAACCCGATACCAATCAAAGCAGCGATGGCGATGCTGAATATGGCTCCGGAAGAACTGCGGCTGCCGATGACGCCGATGGATGAAGACAAGAAAACAATTCTGCGGCAAACGCTGGAAGATTACGGCTTGTTAAAATAAGTGCTACGGTCTTTTGCTTATAACACTCTGATAAATTAAGGGGGAGCCGATTTTTGTGTCATAAGTGCTTTGAGGCGACGGTTCGCTTCCTGATGGTCGGGGTTGATAGTTAATTCTTTCCTGAAATACCTGATGGCTTCGTCGGTTCTGCCCATTCTCTCGAGTGCGACACCGATGTTGAAATTGGACTCTTTGTAATCAGGGGTAAGCTGCAGGGTTTTGCGCCAGTGTTCAATTGCTTTTTGGAAATCGCCTTTGCTATAGTAACCCATAGCCAAGTTGTAGTGGACTGGACTATACTGAGGGCAAATTCGCAGTGCCTTTTTGCTGTGTTCTATAGATTTATCAATTTGTCCGATTTGGCCATAGGCATTAGCCAAAACATTGTGAGCGAAACAATTTTCTTTGGTGACTGAAAGGGTATGTTCGAAAAGTGCGATGGTATTGCTCCAGTGAGACAGTTGTAACGTTGTAACAATTGCCATTAGCACCGTCACAAGACAAGCAGAGACGGTGATAGCTATTTTTTTATATCGCCAGCCGGAAAGCACATCCGGCACCAGCCAGGCAATTATAATGAACAGGCCAATCAACGGCACATACGTATAGCGGTCAGCATAGGCCTGGGAGCCCACTTGCACGATGCCGATTACAGGCACCAGCGTTCCCAGATACCACAACCAGCCGGTGAGAAGGTATTTGTATCGCCTTGCCCCCAAGGTGACAGCGATGGTTATACAAGTTAACAATATAGCTGCGCTAACAGCCCTAGCCGTAGAGGGCAGTGTCGTATGAGGATAAAAGGCCGCAAGTTTCACGGGAACAATCATCTTCAATATATAAGTAACGTAGGAAATAAAAGCGTTGTTGATGCGCCACCCCAGAGACAAAGTGCTTATGGAAATTACGGCGTCTCCTCTTTGCTGAGCAATAAAGGTGATGACTATTGAAACCATCGCAAGGGCGAACAGGGGTATCTTTTCGAGGATAAGTTTTGCCGGCCTGAGATGAATTTTTCGGATTTCATCACGTTCCAGAGGCCAATAATCCATGAGCAGAAGTACGAATGGAAGTGTGATTAGCATTGGTTTAGCCATAAGGCCCATAGCGAACAACGAAACGGTGATGAGGTATCGCATGATGCCGCGGCGCCGGGCATAATCGGCATAAGCCAGCATTGTCAATAGCCAAAAGGCGGTGCTTAGAACATCTTTACGCTCGGCCGCCCACGCAACCGATTCGATATGAAGCGGATGCAGTCCAAAAAGCAGTGCCACAAAGGCACTGCGATAAAATGAGCGTGTCGTTTTTTTCAGAACCAAAAACAGCAGTAAGACATTTGCTATATGAAGTAATAAATTTGTCATATGGTAAGCGGCAGGTTTTAAGCCGAAGATTTGACAGTCCAGCATCAGTGACAGCCAGGTTAACGGATGCCAATTGCTGGCGTGAGAGGTTGTGAAGGCCCAAACGATGCTTTTATGGGTTAGGCCGCTTTGCACGTGCTTATTTTGGGTAACGTAGTCAGGGTCATCAACATTAATAAAATCGTATTGAAGAATTCGGCTGAAGACGGCAAATACAATCACGGCCAGAAATATGCAGGTCAAAACAGTATTGCGATTGCTGGACACTTTTTTACTCATTATAAGCCGTTCATCGTTTGGTCAGAGCAGCCGACCTAAAAAGCTGGAAGTACGGAGAGCATTATCTTGAATGTTTGAACCAGTTCTGTGCATCTTTATATACCCGCAGCGTGGAGGAAATCATATTGCTGACGGTGTAGTTTTCTCTCAAATGCTGATGTGCCGCTGCGGCGATTTGCTGTCCGAGCTCGTGTCTGTCGAGTAACCGTTGCAGGGCGCTGTATATGCTGAGCTCATCGGCAGGGTCGAATATAACTGTAGTTTTGTCTTCGATAATCAAATCGTCGACTCCGCCTTTGCAGGCCGCGACAGCCGCACCGACACTCATCGCTTCCAGCAGTAAAGGGTTAAAGGCATTTCGGGGTTGGGGCTGGATGAAAATGTCGCCGGCGGCGAGAACCGAGCGCAGCATTTCCAGCCGCGGAACAATGGTAACGACCTTCGGAAGACCGAGCCTGGTCAGCAGTTTCCACACGTGCCTTTCCGCTCGTCCGCTTCCTGTCATCACGAGTATGAATTCATATCCGTCAATTGCCAGGTGTTTTATTGCGCCGAATAAGTTCGCAAAGTCGGTTTCGTTGTCCAGCGGATGAGCTGTTACCATGCTTGTCAGCCAGTTCGGCTGGCGAAAACAGCTGCTGGTTTCCGAGGCGAAGGTGCCGATATTTATCTGCTCGATTCGCTCGGCGAATTCAGGATAGATTTTCGCAACATTGTCCGCGATACTTTCAGCAGGGACGATGATTTTTGCGCAACGGCTTGACGAAATAAAGAGCCGGCTAAAGCGTCTCTGCAGCGAATTAACCATCAGCAGATACGGCAGATTTAACTGCCAGGACAATTGCCGGGCGAGGGGTGCTTCGCTTTCGCACAAGCAGTGCAGGACGGTCGGTTTGAAATTATCGATTTCTTCGATGAGTTTTTTTCTGTTTTGCCTCCAGAGGAAAGGCAGATTAAAAGCAGGATGCCTGATGACGTTAACGGAAGGGGGAACTATGGATGCCAGATTGCAGCTGGCCGGGCAAATTAAGGCAGTTGGAATCGATTCATCAATGAGGCCGATTAACAGATACCTTAAGAATATCGAATACTCGGCGATGGTTTCCGCTGAAACGATTAAGGCCGGTCGAGGCGATTTCTTTCTGGTTGTTTTCGTCCCTGAATTTTTGTGCTCTTTGCTCATCTGTTTCTGTGATTTTCCAAACTTACCAAGTATGAATTTGCAGTGTTTATATATTATGTGAAAAGCCGGTTTCCGGCCATTGCAAAAAGTCAAAACTTGCTGTTCTTTGTTATACAGCTTCGTTTGTTATGGGGTTTTTTGACCCCCAAACGGGTAGAACCGGCAAAAGACATCTTTTTCCGTTGGGAGGTTGTTGGTTTTTGCTCTAAAAATGCAGAAAACCGGCCTGACATACTAAAAAAGGGTATTTTTGGAATTCAGCAAGTTCTTTTTTGAAAAGGGGTTATAGGTCTTTGTGTACACCCGCATTCCATGTTTTAATGTGGTTTTTGGGGGCGCAAATCGGCTGATTTACATATGGTTTTTTTTCTTGACCGGGTACTAAAGCTGCTATAGCATAGTGCCCGATATACGATGATGAACAAAACTGCGGATTGTCCCGTATCATCTGTAGTTTATCATTACTTTGTAAAGGGACTAAGCAACAGAGTAAGGGGCAGTAACTCCTTTCTCGAACGGTGGTTAAGTTACAGAGACATGTGAGCATCCGCCGCAGTTAGGTGAAAACAACATGAATACAGCTTGTTGGTGCGGCGGAAGAAAAGCGAAATTAGAGTGAGACGAGACCTATTTGAAAAAACTTTTGCTTGCCGGCGAGGCAGTGCCGGTATCGGGTATAAAATCAGCGATAGGGGAAAGAGAGAATATTCTATATCAAAAATGCCGCAATTTGAGGTGATTTTGACCCTAAGTAGTTGATTCTACACTCCGGCGAGAAGGATTTCGTAATTCACAGTCATTTCTTTGTAGCTTTCCCGCAGAAAAAGTCCGCAGAGTGAATCGCATCGAGTCATATTTTGAGGATGATTGTAACTGTGAGCGAAAGGTAGGGATTATGGATACCATAATAATGCAAATTGGTCTTCCAGCTATCCTTATCCCGATTGCCGCTTTTCTTGTGGGTATTGCCTTAGCCGCGGTGGTCTTTCAGATGATTACCAAAGCGAAGGCCAAAACCTTGGAGCAGGACAGGCAGCAACGGATAGATAGCGCTAAGAAGGAAGCCGAAAACATAATTAAGTCAGCGAAGATTGACGCTGCTTCAGAAAACATTAAGAAGAAAGAGGAATTTACAGCCGAGACCAACAAAATTCGTGCAGAATTGCACGAGACCGAGATGAGACTGAGCAAGCGCGAGGATGCTCTTACCCGGCAGAACGAGCTTGTGCAACAGCAAGAGGCGGCATTAAAGCAGCAGGGAAAAGAGGTCGAGAGAAGATTGCACAAAATCGACAGCAAGGAAAAACAGCTTTCTGTTTTGATGGCGCAGCAGAAGAATCAGCTTCTTAAAATAACCGCGATGGATATTGAAGAGGCAAAGGATTTGCTGCTGAAACGGCTCGAGGATGAGTGCGAGCACGAGATGTCGGCTTTGATTTCCCGCAAGGTCGAAGAGAGCACCGAGATAGCAGACGAGAAAAGCAGGGAAATAATCAGCACCGCTATCCAGCGTTATGCCGCCGAGCATACCTGTGAAGTGTCCGTATCAACGGTTGAGATTCCGAACGACGATATGAAGGGCCGGATTATCGGCAGGGAAGGCCGCAATATCCGCGCATTTGAAAAATCCACGGGCGTGGATGTGATCGTCGACGACACTCCGGGAATGATTGTTATAAGCGGTTTCAATCCCGTCAGGCGCGAGGTCGCGCGTCTTGCGATGGAACGGCTGATACAGGACGGGCGAATACACCCGTCCCGTATCGAGGAGCTTGTCGCGCAGACCAAAAAGGAGGTTAACCATAAGGTTTTGCAACTGGGCAAAGACGCAGCGGTCGAGGCCAATGTCAGGGGCTTGAGCAATAAGGTGCTCAGTTTGATAGGCGCTTTGAATTTCAGAACAAGTTACGGTCAGAATGTGCTTCGCCACAGCATTGAAGTGGCATTTTTGTCTCAGATTATGGCCGATGAGCTTGGTCTCGACGGCTCGATAGCAAGGCGTGCGGGGCTGCTGCATGATATCGGCAAGGCCCTTGACCACGAGGTCGAGGGCAGCCACCCCGATATAGGCGCAAGTTATCTCAAGCGTTTCAACGAATCGCCTGTTGTGCTGAACGCGGTTGCGGGACATCACGGGGATATCCCTGCGGATAATCCTTATACCCCGCTGGTTGCCGCCGCCGATGCGATTAGCGCATCGAGGCCGGGCACGAGAAGGGAAACGCTCGAAAGATATATCAAACGCCTGGAGAAGCTGGAGGAGATTGCCAACAGCTTCAAGGGCGTCGAGAACGCGTATGCCATTCAGGCCGGGCGTGAAATCCGGGTAATTGTTGATGCGGAAAAGATTGATGATGAATCGGCGATGAAGGTCGCACGTGATATTGCCAATAAGATTGAAAGTGAGATGGCTTATCCCGGTGAAATCCAGGTGACGCTGCTGCGGGAAGTCCGTTGCATCGAATACGCCAAATAAGTGAATAGCAGATAAAATTATGAAGATTAAAGTTCTTTGTATTGGTGACATAGTGGGCCGGCCCGGCAGGCGTGTTATTGCTGATAAGCTCAAGCCGCTGGTTAAAAAGCTGGGCGTCGATTGCGTAATAGCCAACGCAGAGAACGCAGCCGGCGGCTCGGGACTGACCCCGCAAATATATACCAAACTGCTCAGATACGGGGTGAATCTGGTAACGTTGGGCGACCATACCTATCGCAAGAGGGATATTGTCAGCACGCTGGAGACCGCGGACAATATCGCCCGGCCGGCGAACTTGTCCGAATTTGCGGCGGGAAAGGGGGCAGGAATTTACAAGACCGCTAAAGGCCCGAGTGTTGGGGTTATTTCTTTGATAGGCCGTCTTTTTATGAAGCCGGCGGATTGTCCTTATAATGCTGTCGATAAACTTTTGCCTCAGCTTCAGCAGCAGGCCGACATTATATTTGTTGATTTTCACGCCGAAGCCACGAGCGAGAAAATCGCGATGGGTTATCATCTTGACGGAAGAGTAAGCTGTGTTTTCGGTACCCATACCCACGTTGTAACCGCAGATGAAAGGATTCTGCCAAGGGGCACGGCTTATATTACTGATATTGGTATGACCGGCTCTCATAACTCGGTTCTTGGCCGGGGCGTCGAGAATGTCTTGAAGTCATTCAGGACGCGGATGCCGGTGCCGTTCGAGATAGCAACCGGCGATGTGAAGATGAGCGTGATTCTGGTTACTGTTGACAGCGGCAGCAAACAGGCCGAGCGTATCGAGCGAATTAGAGTCGACGCAGACGGGGAAGATGCGACGCGTTATGACAGCGATGACGGCAAGCCGGAATATTTCAACAACAACTTTTAACAGCTGACCGATTATATAGTAGAAAAGAGCTTATTGCAGAAAGGGATTGTTTGCTTTTTCCTGTGCTATAGTAGTTGCCGGGCCGTGGCCGGGATAAACAACAGTTTCGCCGGGCAGGGTGCATAACTTTTCCTTTATGCCCTTTATCAATTGTGTTCCGTTTCCGCCGGGCATATCCGTTCGACCTACCGAATCGGCGAATAAAGTGTCGCCCGTGAAAACAACACCATCGTTTTCGGAATACAGACAAATACCGCCAGGCGTGTGGCCGGGGGTATGAATGACGTCCAGCTTTATATTCGCCAGCTCAATTACGTTTCCTTCTTCCATGGTAAAATCAGCTGGCTTGGAATTAAATGACACGCCAGCTAAGTTCGAGAGATTATCTTTTTCCCCGGTGAGCATTCCGGCGTCGAGCTTATGAATATAGACCTTTATATCAGGGAATCGGCTGCGTAATGCGATGAGGCCGATAATGTGGTCTATATGGCCGTGGGTTAGGACTACGGCGACGGGGTTTAAGTTGTGCCGCCGGAGAAAATCGACAAGCTCATCGGCCTCGAGCCCTGTATCAATAATCAGGCAGTCTTTGGCTGTTTCGTTTTCAAGCAGGATATAGCAATTGGTTTGATATGCGCCGAGAATTAGGTGTTCGATTTTCATTTGACCGTATTTTCCTTTAGAAACAGGCAGAATAGCAGAAACGGTATTGCAGGTCAATGCCCCGGTGCTTGACTAGTAGCCGCTGGTTTGTTATTGTGCCGGGTCTGTATAATGATTTATCAGGGTACCTGTGGAGCCGGCGTATGCTGCTGTGATTGTTTGGTTTTAACCGGCGGGCAGGCGAATTTTTGTGCAGCAATGCCTGGAATTCGTGCTTTGGTTTTACAGTAAATTACTAATTTGGCCGATTAGAGTGGTATGAGAAGCGGTTTTACCGTTTCAGGACTGAACAATGGTCGAACTTTTACGGCAAAAAAAGGCACATGAGCTTTTCAAGAGGTATAAGGGCAATCCCATATTAACACCTGAGGATTGGCCTTATCCAACGAATGCAGTTTTTAATCCTGCAGCGGTTAAGTTAAATACCGAGACACTGCTGCTGGTTCGTGTTGAGGATATGCGCGGCTTCTCACACTTGACGGTGGCCCGCAGCGCCGATGGTTTTACGAACTGGGAAATCGACCCGTCGCCAACTATGGAGGCCGACCAGAGCTCCCGAGAGGAGAGGTGGGGACTGGAAGACCCGCGTATTGTCTGGCTCGAAGAGCAGAAGCAGTTCGGCATTACGTATACCTCTTTTAGTGAGGGCGGTCCTGTCGTTTCTCTGGCGATTACAAAAAACTTCCGAACCTTTGCCCGACTCGGTGCTCTTTTGCCGCCCGAAGATAAAGACGCCTGTTTGTTTCCTCGCAGAGTCAGAGGAAGATTTGCGTTAATTCACAGGCCGATCGTTCGCGGCGAAGCACATATGTGGATTAGTTTTTCTCCTGATTTGAAGCATTGGGGCGACCATAGAACCTTGATTATGACGAGGTCCGCCTACTGGGACTGCCATAGAGTCGGATTGGCCTGTCAGCCGGTGGAAACGAAAGAGGGGTGGCTGGTATTTTATCACGGCGTCCGAACAACTTCAGCGGGAGAAATATACCGGCTCGGACTGGCTCTTTTGGATTTGGAAGAGCCCTGGAGAGTGCTTCGCCGAAGTGCGGAATGGGTTTTAGGCCCGCGGGAGTTTTACGAAAGAGTTGGTGATGTCGGTGACGTTATATTTCCATCCGGAGTTGTTGTTCACAAGGAAACCAATCAGCTTAATCTTTATTACGGTGCCGCCGACTGCACTGTCGCCGTTGCGACAGCCGGTTTAAGTGATGTTCTTGACTATATTATGTCCTGTCCGGAAACAGGTAAGTAAAGCGTTCGCAGTAACATAGGCAGGAGAATAATCAACAGTTGTTTTAGTCGAACTTACCGAGCTTTGGCAAATTTTGTAAAATCCGGGAAGTTCACTATTCCATCGAGATTGAAATCGCCTTTAATATCCGGCTCGATGCCTAGCCAGTTATCGGTAAGTGTGCCGAGGTCCTCATAATCGATAAAGCCGTTTTTGTTAGAATCATAAAAATTATATACTACGAAGGATTTGTCGGACGACCTCTCCCTTCTTCCGCTATTGTCCGTTACGCTGACATAATAGACGATGTTGTCTTCAGGAGCGAACGGCCCTATGTTGGTTTTCCATATGCCGTCATTGTAATCCATTATTTTTGAGTCTTTGGCGTCGTCGTTGCACTGATAGATTATATTAACCGAGTAGGTGCTGTCGGTGCTTTTTGCTTCTGCCTCAATTGTTATTGGCGAGTCCGCAAGAGCGTTTTCCGGTGGTGTGGAATCTACGTTTAGCACGGGCATATTGATATTGGCACCTTCTGTATGGGGTGTGTCAACGCCTTCGATTTCAACATTTGTTGTGCCGGTGGGATTAAGATAAATTGTATATATGACATTAGCGTCGGCTATTCTCACCGCATTTGAATCAAGAATTTGCGTTGAGGGATAGTCGACGGTTATCTTTGCGTAACCTGCCGCGTTGGGCATAGTAGTGGCGAAAGTAAGATAGGGTATCCCGAATCTTTGTGCGTCATAATCATTCAATGTTATGCTGACTGCCGTGGTATTGCCGTCGATTACCGTGGTTACGGTCGATGCGTCGCTTTTTGCTTCCCAGTATCTGCCTATCTGATTTAAAGTAGTAGCCCAAAGCTCTCTCGAATCGACTTTTGACCTTGCATAAGCCAGAGTTGTCTGGAAGCCGCTTCGGTCAGACATGTAAAATTCTTCGGAATGTGAAGCGTGTGTAAGTACCTTTCCATCAGCAATTGCTGTATCGATTTGACCGGTCAAATCAGAGGATGCGTTAAAAGAGCCGCTTCTGGGAATAATCCATAGGTTCTCGATGACTTCGTAAGGTTCTCCCATAACCCCTTCATATCTGTTATATACAAAGATTCCATTGTCAACATATATCGGATACTTTTCAGGTTGTGGATCGGCGTTCCACGGCGGTGCCTCAGACATTATTTTTGAACCTATTCTTTTATGATAGGCAACACCGAGGCGGAAGGTATCATTCATATTTTCTGCGGTAATCGCATTCAGCCTTTCATGGCCGAAATTGTGGTACGATATTTCAAACGGGACATCGGAATTCATTGTTTGCTCTGTGAGTAGCCCGCCGTAAACCAGACTGTAGCTGCGAGCATATCCGCTGAGGTTGCCTACTGTCTTATAATTTGCCGGAGTCCATGGCATATCGGAATACCATGTGTGAGTTTTCCAGTAATCGATGTGCCAGTCATGGTAAGTATCTATTTCATTGACCTCACTTCTACCCCCATCACCGAACACCGCTTCGTAACCACAAAGGTTGAAGTTTGCCGGAATGTCGTATGTCTCACAGTCTGCTATAATATTCGGCCATCCGTCCAGAGTATTTTGTGCTCTTGTCGCTGCGGTTTCCGGATAATAACCCGCTCCGCTGTGTATCATTATCATATAGAGTTCGGTATCGTAGTTTAGTGCCATAGCCGCTTTTCTATTATCAAAGTATTTTGTTACTGTAGTTTCGGCTGCGTAACAGGCGGCACAATGAACTGTAATTAAATGTGCAATTAGAAATGCCAGAATCAGCTTGTTGTTCATCTTACATCTTTCTCCTCTAGGCAAAAACGGAGTGATATATTTGACAATTTGCTTGTTAATTATATGAGGCAATATGTTTTCCTAATTATTGTATTACCATTTTTTTAATGGATTGTAAAGAAGACGCTTTCGGCGTTTCCATTAGGGTTGCGTAGGTTATCATAAAACACTATGAAGTTTTTGTTGTTGACCGCAGCTTGAAAGGTCGTTTACAGGAGCTTTTGGTAAAAATCGCCGCTGCTGTGTTTATTTTAGTTTTCCTGCGTCCGCAACTCTTTGTGGCCAAAGAAGTTATAAGCCGTCAGATTCCCCGCCGGATTTTTCTGAAAATCAGGTAAAAATTCTCTTGACGAGAAAATAGGCAATCTGGTAGAATTGGGTTTAGGTGATGAACCTGAATTTGCGGGTTTTTAAGAAGTCTTCCTGAGGAGGAGGACAAATCCGAAAATGTGTGCAACAGGCACCAAATGCAGTCAGAGTTTGGATGCATGTTTATATTAAAAGTACTTGTAATTTCGACTTGTAGCCAGGAAGAAAGAGTGAGTGTTTTTAATTTTTAGCAAATGAAGTAGGAGGAGTAAATTATGTGTAAAAAGTTAATTTTTGTATTGGCTATGCTTGCCATGGTCGTTCCGGCATCAGCTATTGTGCGTGGTGTTGACACTCCCGGTGCAGATGACGACTACATTGTTCTGAAGCTCGACATCAATGACCCTGACACAGACCCGCCAAAAATTCAGTCCGGCTGGACTGATTGGACAATGAGCGGCCACTGGGGCCCCATCGGCAAACAGACCAAGCTTACCATGTCTGAGTTAGGCGACCCGATAAAGGTTACGCTCGACGCTTATACGTGGAGCGACGGCCTCGGCCAACTCGGCGGTGCACGTGACCGTATCGCAGCCGGCCCCGATAATACCAGCGATTTTGGCTTAATGTATCCTGACCTTACTTATGTTCCCCAGACTGCACCTGGACTGGGTCAAGATTACATGATACTCGAGGTTACTATGGGTACAGCTTATGCTGGCTATAGCGCACAGATCACCACTTTCTGCTGGGACCCTGCCTTAGATTGGGCAAGCGAACAGCCTGGCACCAAGTGGATGGCCTGGAGCACAAGCAATCCTGGAGACTATCTTGATGGTATCGGTGAGCCGAACGGTTACGGCTACAACCCCACAGTTGAACCTTACGAATCCAATATGCCCGCAGGGCTGATGGATTTGGTCGGTGAATACGGATACGCCCTCCAGCAGGGAAGACATACTTGGTTGTCAGAGTTTGATGATGCTGATGGCATGACTTATGCAGCAACCGTGGAAGTTACACTGGATGAAAACGGTGTCGCTACAATCTACGGCTGGCAAGATGGTTGGACCGAAACAGGCAGTCACCACCTGGCGCTTAACGGCATCGTAATCAGCCTTCCTGAGCCGGCAACAATTGCTTTGCTCGGTTTGGGCGGCTTGGCTTTGATTCGTCGCAAACGTTAATTCGTAGCTAATACTTAACGAGTTGATGTATACGCCAACGCGGTCTCTGCTTCAATGCAGAGAAGCGTTGGCGTTTCTTTTTGTGCAGTTTTGAGGGGAAGAGCATAAAGCGATGTTAAAATGAGGGGGCTGTATTGCACAGTTTGCTGCCGACATTTATTTTGCCCAGCTTAACATCTAAAGCGTATTTGTAATTATCTATTTTACGAGGAATGGCGAAAGGGATAAAAAAGCCAGATTCCAATACAGCAGAATCTGGCTTCGGAGGAGGGTGATGAAAAGCAATAGAATAATGCCGTCACACTTCGACTGCTTCCTCTTTCCTATGTAATCGAAAAGTTAACCAAGAATTCTTTAGGGAATTTAGGAAAAAACTGCACTTTTTTCGTCCGGAATCAAGTCTTTAATTTTAAAAGTTGAGTTTTTTTGTTGTTTCTCCGCAAATGGTGCGATTTAGCCCCAAAAAACCTTACCATTTTACGCTTGCTAAACCGATTATGTTCTCATATTTTAACCAAAATACTGTTATTTTATAGGAAATATTAATATGGACAACAGGATTACGATTGGTGATTTGCTGGCGGCCAAGCAGCAGGGCAGAAAGATTACGGCGGTTAGTTGTTACGACTACATTACAGCTAAACTGGTTTCTCAGACTGGTATTCAGATGATATTGGTGGGTGATTCTGCTGGGCAGGTGGTGCTGGGGCACGATTCAACGCTGCCTGTAAC
>CAYXUW010000028.1:0-20581 GCA_964468375.1 uncultured Pirellulales bacterium
AACATATTCTTAACGGCAAATGTCGCCACTAACTGCTGATGCGATTTGAATTTCGGCATATTTATAATTACATCCGCATCGAGGGCGATTGAGCTTATGCCGACCTGAATACTTTGTTTTCCTATCCGACACTTTTTCGGCCTGCTGAGCTGCTTTACCGGTATAGACATTTTTTTCAAGGGTTCTTCCATTTTTAACGCTTTCACGCAAGCAAAGACATTGCTCCAGGCAGGCGAGTCGCCGATGAAAGGTCTGGCACCGAAATCTTTCAGGAGCTTAGCGGCCTCGAGCAGGACGGCCGGGTCGGTCTGTGTGGCGTGGCGACGTGACCTTGGTGCGATGAAATTGGGTTTAAGCAGGACGGAGTCGCCGCGTGATACAAATTTTTCCAATCCGCCGAGGAGCCGGAACTGTCCCTCAACCGCCCGGGCAATTTTCGGCCGGCTGTAATCACTGCACTGGATTAGCGCTACCACTGGATTGGACATACGGCCGCTCAGTCAATTATTCTGGTACAAACAAGCAGAAACATCCTAACAGTCGGTATAGGGCCCGGCCTGCTGAAGAATAAACCATCCAGGGTTATTTGGTTTTCGATATATCTTTCCGGGCCGAGCAAGATAAAATCACCGGGGCTCATTTTCAAACTAAAACCTACAGAGGCAAAAGGAACCTCGGCTAATTTGGCTTGAGCAACCAACTGTGGGATTGAAGTCTGTAACGGTAATGTAAACACCGGCTGAGCATTGACCTCGCAAACACCTCTCGAGCCGGGGATTTTTTCAACTTTTATTCGGAGGACGATTTTGCCGGGGCCAACAGTCACCTCCTTCATATAGCCGTCGGATGCGATATAAAAGACGGTCTGGTCTTTGCCCAACCCTGTAATAGTAAAGTCGCTGGCCTGGCCGCCGGGCAACAGTAACGAAACTGTTTCTCCCTTTTGAGCACCGGCGCTAAGCAGCATAGCAGCGATTTTATTCCACATCTGGATTTGGCCGAAACCAATTAAGAATGAATTGTCGCAGAAGGCGTCATAATTGTTGAATTCCAGCGGTTTTGTGTACAGGTTTTGCCAGATTTCGCTGAGTTTGCCGATATCCTCAGCCGGCATTTCAAAAATATGAATATCGAGGTTAATTGTCTTCAGCAGCCGGTCGCCGGTATTTTTTATATCTGGAGAGGCCACATCGCGCAGTTTAACCTGCTCCCATATAGGCCTATCCTCGGGAGAATCACAGCCCGTAAGTAAAACAGCGGTGCAAATAAAAAACATAATTTGAAGAAAGCGAACCATAGAAATAGGTTAGCGATTGAGCAAGCGGCTGTCAAATGCAATTGACAATTCAAAACTTTCGTTTTACAATCAGCAACCGAGTTGGGGTATAGTGTAATGGTAGCACGACTGACTCTGGATCAGTTAGTCTAGGTCCGAATCCTAGTACCCCAGTTTTTAGCACCAACAAAACTCAAGCAATAATATAGAATGTACAATGATTCTCTTCCAGGGGATTTTTACTGTCCACTTTTTATGCATAACCTGCAATAAAAAGCGCGGTGAGAACGTCTAAATTTGTGAAGAAATAACTGAAAATAAGCCAAGGAGAAAGAAAAATGAAAACGTCAAAATACATCATAATACTAACAGCGGTTTTGCTTGTCGGATTATTTAATACGGCCTTAGCTCGCCCTAAAGTATCCATAAGTATCAGCGGCGGGCACAGAGATTCCCGCAGCGGCCGCCGGGCAGATTATAAACGAGATTCACACAAGACTAATCACCGCCGCCGTAATAATAAATGGGACAGGTATCGGTGGAAATATTGTAATCGCCCGAGAATCAATATTTCCCGCAGCGTCTACCGATATGACAGGAACTCAGGGTATTGCGTTGCCCTTGCACCAATGGTAATCGAAAAACAAACAGTTATAGTTTCGACAAGCTCCCCGCAGGTTGTGCAGCAGCAATTCGACGAAAGCACGCTGGAATTAAATATAAAACTGCAGCGCAAGAAAATCGAGCTTCTCGAACAACTCCAAAGGCCTGACAAAGAGCGGCGTATGGAAGCAATAAGGGAGCTGGCCGGATTTTCTTTTGACGATAACGTTAGAATTGCCCTCGAAAATGCTTTGCTCACGGAACCCGATGCGGAACTGCGAAAAGAAGCCGCACAATCGCTCGGCAACACGAATAATATAAAAGCTCTGGCCGCCCTTGAAAAAGCGAGGGTGGAAGATTCCAACGAGGATGTTCGCAAAGCAGCGGACGAAGCAATCAAGAAATTAAAAGGAAACTGAACTTACCAGTCGAATTCTGCGACGATGGGTGTATGGTCGCTGGGTCGTTGAGCTATTCTCGGCCCTTTATCTATATAACAGGCGGCGCACTTTTCCGCTAACGGCTTGGTTGCCATAATGTGGTCTAACCGCCAGCCGAGATTTCTTTTGAACGAATTTATCGTTCTATAGTCCCAGAAAGTGTATTGTCCCGGCTCTTCGCAGTGCATTCTGAACACATCGACAAAGCCCCACTTGACGACCCTGTTCAAAGCCCTGGTAACTTCTGGACAAAAGCAAACGTGCCCCAACAAACTCTCAGGGTCGTATACATCTATCGGCTCCGGCGCCACATTGAAATCCCCCACCCAGACAATCGGGTCGGCGGGTTTAAAGTTTTTATCGAAGAATGCGAGCAGACGGTCGAACCAGTTCAACTTGTATGCAAATTTCTCGGAATCGGGAAGATAACCCTGCGGAACATAAGTATTGACAACAACTATACCGGCAATTTCAGCTGCAACCAAACGGGCTTCGTCTTTAGGTCCGTCATCGAAGCCGAAAGTTACGTTTTTCATTTCGGCTTTGCTGAAAACAGCTACTCCGCTATAGCTTTTTTGCCCTTTGAAGACGTATTTGTAGCCGCCCGTTTCGAATTCATCTGCCGGGAAATCAATATCCTGCACCTTGGTCTCCTGCAGGCACAGGGCATCCGGCTGATGTTCGGCAAGCCATTGAAGGACTATGGGCAAGCGGGCACGCAGGGAATTAACATTAAAACTGGCGACTTTCATCTAAAATATTTTCAGTATAAATTATCGCAAACCTAATTGATTGTCCGATAAAGTTTACATAATATTATCGAGATATCCATGGCTTTCTATAAATATCTTCAGATATTAAAAAGGAGTTTAAGAACATGATAAGGAAAATAATCTTATATGTTATTTTGATTATCCTCAGCTTCTCACTGATAGGCTGTCAAACTGTCCAAGGTTTGGGCGAAGATATTACGTGGACGGGTGAGAAAGGCGCTGAAATTCTCGAATGAGAATAGCACAACCACCGGTTTAGTCAGGATTTTGCTTTTTGACGCCTTCAAAAACAGTTATTCACGGCCTTATCTAATTTCCTCAGCCGCGTTTTTTTTCGATTTAGTCTTGGTAAATATGCTTTTTATCGATACTGGCGGTTTTTCAGGGGGCTGGTCGGGTTTTTCAGCCTGCCATAAAGCAGCTTTTTCCTGGGATATAGTTGTGGTTTCGGCAATGCTTTCGACTATGACCAACAAACTCAACAGGAAGCTGAGAATACTTTCCGCTCCCTGGTTGGCATTAACGCCGTCCGACATAAGGCCGTCGCCGCATCCTTTAGTTCTAAAATCATAGACAGGGATATGCAAATCATTTTCACCGAGAAACCAGTCAAAGGCCTTTCTCTGCAATATCAGGTATCTGCCCTTTTGTGTCGCATCATAAGCGGCCTTCAACATCATAACGGTGCTCGCAACCTCTATCGGCTGCTGGTCAAATTCAACTCTTTCCTTGCCGCGTTCATACCATCCTTTGCAGCCGATGAAGCTGAAATGGTCACCATTGAAAGTATTCGCCAACAGAAACTCACAAGTTTTTTCCGCAACTTCGACGTATTTATCCCCAAGGACGGTTCCCGCAACAAACAAGGCATAAGGCAAAACGGCATTGTCATAAGTCAGACTATCCTCAAACCAGTGCCAATCGGGAAACTTGTTTTCTTGGTATTGAGCTACGAGGCCGTCTGCGGCTATTTCCAATTGTCTTTTGATGTCGCTGGCTCCGGGGAACTGCTTTAGATAATCGCTCATACCGAGTATCGAATATGCCATACCCCTCGGATACTGCTTTTCCACATATCCGACGGACCTGTCGAAACGGTCTTTTATTATCGGCAAATAGGACGACGAAGGCGGTTCTGCCATAACCGTTCCTAACGCCCACAAAACCCTGCCGAGGGCATCACCGGCAGAATCATCTTTACACCAGGTTCTGTCAAAATTCATAAGGTTTCTGACCGAACCGTCACTTTCTTGAGAGTGCAGGACAAAAGACAGATATGTATTAAAAAGCTCGAGCGCCTGCGGTTCGGGGTACTGGGCATAATACTGCGTCATCGCGATTACAGCCCTTGCGTTGTCATCCGTGCAGTAGCCGTATTTGCGATTCGGGATGGTGAACTTGGCATGCTGGTAGAGGCCCGTATCGTCCGTTAGTTTTTTGAGATGAATTAGTGACGGCTCAGGCATCTCGATGCTTGAAATCGTTTCCGCGGCGGCCGGTATGGTTTTGGCAGTGATTCTGACCGGAGGCGGCAAGTGCTTCGCGCTGAATAGTCTCCAATAGGCCTGACCTATTTTGGGCCAGGTCCTTGACCTGCCGTATTCGTATGCCTTCCTCCGCAGCGAATAGAACAGCGAATAATCCTGAAGTATTTCTATGATTGTTTCGGCCATCTGTTTCGAATCGCCGAATCGCACCAACTTACCTCGGTCGCCGGCAAGCAGCTCCGTAGCCGCCCAATAAGGGGTCGAAACCACGGCTTTACCAGTGCCGACCGCAAAGGATAACGTTCCGCTGGTCAATCGTTCCTCGTTTACATACGGCGTAACATAAACGTCGGTTGCGCATAAGAAGTTATGAAGTTCTTCGTCGTCCACGAACCTGTTGTGAAAAATGACGTGCTTCTGCAGACCTAATTCTTTTATCATTTGCTGCAGGCCGAACCTGTAGGATTCGCCTTCATTTTTTAATACAGACGGATGCGTCATTCCGAGAATTATGTATAAAACGGACGGCTCGGCCTTGATTATAGCCGGCATAGCCCTGAGCATAACCTCTATTCCTTTATCTCTGCTGAGCAGGCCGAACGTCAGAATTGTCCTTCGTCCTTCCATGCCGAATTTATGTTTATAGTAGTAGTTGTCAACAAAGGGCAAATCGGGTATGCCGTGCGGAATCAACAAAACCTTCTTACCTGCTATGCCATAAGTATGCCGCAGCATATCGATGCCGCGTTTATTCATAGTAATTACCTGATAAGAGGCCTTGCAAATATCTACCAATGACTTACGGTATGCCGGTATGGGATTATCGAGAACCGTATGCAGGGTCGTCAGCACCGGCGCCTTCAACCGATTCAGCAGCAAACTCAAGTATGAGCCGCCCTCACCGCCGAACAGGCCAAACTCGTGCTGGACGGAAACCACGTCAACGTGGCTGAAGTTAATGTAATCGGCGGCACAAATGTAATCGTTTTTCACATTTTGCCGGATTTCAAACTTCACGGGGTCTTCATACTTCAGGTCGTTATCCGAGCGCATCGCCACCACCAGCGGTTCAAACGCACCTTTAGCAGACAACGCGGCATTTTTGATGAGATCTGAAGTAAAAGTCGCAATTCCGCATTTTCTCGGCAGGAAAGATGAAATAAACGCCACCTTTTTCGTGGTGCCTTTTGCCATCCGTAACATTCCTCTCTTTGTGAAATAGCTGGAAAGTAAGCAAATATCATTCTAAAGGCAATTGCTCGATGTGTCAAGAAATTTGGTTATTAGTACCCGGATATAAAATATGCCTTTCGTTGATTATATTGGCTGACTTCAACCTAAAGCTTTGTTAGCAAAGAGGTTACGAAAACAGCTGTCTGATTTGTCTGGTTTCGAGTAAATGTTCGACGGCATTGGAAATATCCTCAGCACAAACAATATCAGATTTCTCGGCTAATTTGTTATTCTTGCCATTATCTCCACCTTTAAAGAGACGGTAGCATTCCGTTGGTTTTCCCTTTCGTTTTCGCCGCATACCAACTAAGCCGATATTCGCCACGGCGCTGTGCGCACAATTATTTGGGCAGCCCGAGATGCTTATTCTAACGTTCTTAGAATAATGTCCCGTAAGAGTCCGCCTAAGCTCATCAGCGGCAGCCCAGCTACTGACTAGAGCTTTAGCACAGGTTGAAGAGCCGGGACAGGCAACTATTACCGGTTTGTTTGCATAGGCAGCAAGATTCTCAGGAAGATGGATAGCCTTCGTGCCGTAAAGTTCAAGTCCATGTTCAAGATTAATCCGCAATACCGATTCGAGCTGGGCAGTTCGGGCAAGCTGAACCGCCTCTTCCGGAGTAATATTACCATTAGGCAATTGAATCCGGCATAGGAGCTTAACATTCTCATCACCTGATGCCGGCAAAATGTCAGGCCAGGATTGTGAAGCCCTCAGTCGACCAAACCGGATATCAAGTTCTTTTTTAAAAGCCCGGTCACCGAACTTTTCCCTTATGTGCCTAAAGCGTGCTCGGCGTCTGTCTTCACGATTGCCATATTGTTCGAAAAACTCTATTGCTGCAACACAAAGTGGTAGAATATGCACCGGTGGTAAATCCTTGTAAAGCTGGATTCCCAAAGCGGGTTTTGGACCAAGCGAACCAGCGCCTATAACGGTAAACATACCATCGTGCTGAGCAATAAAACCAAGGTCACTAAGCCAAGGCTTTGCGCAAGATTGCCAGCAGCCGGAAAAGCTCATCTTGAATTTGCGCGGCAAATTGAATATGACGAGCTGCTGCTGTAGATGCTGGTGAACAAGCTGAGCTAAGGGCAGTAAGTCAAAACCTTCGGGACACAAGTCGCAACCGGCACAAACCGTAATATTTCGAATCGAATCTCCACAAGCACCGAAAGTCATCAAAGCTACTTCAGCCAAACCTTGCTGGACGGCGGGAATGTTTTCCGCAGTGATATTGTGCAGTTCTATATCCTGCCGGGTCGTTATGTGCAGCGGGAAACCCTGCGAGTAAGTTTGTGCAAGTCCGGTGATTTTTAGCCACTGAAGCCAGCTTATCCGCCCGCCTAGAATTTTGACCCGCTGCATAAATAACCCATCCTGTTTTTGAGGATATACACCCAGCAAGCGATTTGCGAAGGGCGGGCTGTTTAGTTCCGAAGCAGATTTTCGTCGCGCTTTTGTGTTCATTTTCCTAGCTATTTTATATTTAGTAACCGAGCAAAGATTTTGTGTGAATGCCGCATTCGCCGCCGCATTTACTTGTTCCAATCCATCTGCCAGCTCGCTCATCTTTTCCTTGCGCTATCTTTGTACACGGCCAGCAACCTAGCGAACGATATCCTTCGGCGTAAAGAGGATTCACATCGACTTTATTCATTGCCAGATACTGCCAAACCTCACGTTCATACCAAACCAATATAGGATTGAGCTTAACAAGGCCGGTATCACGCTCCTCAATTTCTTTAAAATCCGTTCTTGTTCGGCCTTCTGTGCATCGTAGCCCGGTCATCCAGCAGCTAATTCCCATCTCTTTGATAGCTTGCCGTGTCGGTTTTACTTTAAGAATCTCACAGCATCTGTCAGGGTCAGTGGCGTAGAGCTTATGGGAAACTCCTTCTTCATTGCTAAATACTCTCAATTCAGGATACTTTGCTACTTCTTTAGCCATAAATCGTTTTGTTTCCGGGAGCTTGTATCTTGTAGTTACGACAAACCCGCGAATATCCGGACTCACCCTCTTGGCAAGATGCCAAACGACGGAAGAATCCTTACCGAGACTGTTGGCCACTACCAAACCATCGCCATATTCATTATAAGCTTGTTCGACTAATTCCAACGAACGTTTCACCTTCTGGGCGTAGTTTAGACTTTCTACAAGTTCCCTTACATTTTCTGTCACTAAGTTCTTTAACATACTAACTGTCTCCCATTTACTTTTGCCCGACCTGTTAAATCTGGTACTCGGGCGGTTTTTGCTTTCCGAAATTGATCTTGTTCCACAATCTTTCGTGTATGTAAAAGGCCCCAACTTTAACTGCCGTATCCAAAATCCCAATCTTTGCCGCAATATCAAATTTTCCTAAAAGAACCCAAGCTACAAAGAATGTAACTACGGTTCCTCCCGCTCTCCAACTTATGGCTTTAACTACGCTTCTAAAATGGGTTTCCACTACTTAAGCCCTTTAAGATTGCCTGTTTTATATCCTATTATTCCAATGGGAATAGTAGTATTATCTAATAAAAATAACTGTCAGTCAACATATTTTCCCAAAATATTTAAATTTTTCTGGCGAACTTTAATTTTTTAAGATATTATACTTATATAGTAGGAATAGTAGGAGATTGAACTATGAAACTCTCAACCAAAACAAGATATGGAGTTAGGGCCATACTGGAATTAGCCGCAAGCCAAAGTACAAAGCCATTACGGCTCAAAGTCATTGCAGAGCGACAAAATATATCCATAAAATACCTCGAACAATTAATGGCAATACTTAAATCAGCAGGGTTCGTAAGAAGCGTCAGGGGCTCAAGGGGCGGTTATATTCTTGCCAAACCTGCGAATCAGATTAAACTTAGCGGTATCTTCCAGGCCCTCGAAGGCCCTGTAACACCTGTCGAGTGCCTCGAAAGCAAAAATTACTGCGCAAAAATTGCCGACTGCGTGGCGAGACAACTCTGGGAAGAAGTGCAGCAGGCAATTATAAACGTTCTGCAATCGCTGACTTTGCAGGACTTGGTAAACAGGACAAAGGATAAAAGAGTCACGAATTATCAAATATAAAATGAGGGATAAATTATGAGCGCCATATTCGAGGACATAAGCGCAACGGTGGGGTTTACACCTCTTGTGCGAATCAACAAGCTCGGCTCCGGCAAAGCTACAATCTTGGCCAAGCTCGAATCATTTAATCCGGGCGGCAGCGTTAAAGACAGAATAGCTTTGTCAATGATTGAGGACGCGGAAGAAAAGGGGCTGATAAAACCGGAAACCGTTATCGTCGAACCAACCAGCGGCAATACAGGTCTGGGGCTGGCTCTTGTTTGTGCCGCAAAGGGATACTGTCTGATACTGACTATGCCGGAGTCTATGAGCATCGAGAGAAGAAAGCTGCTGAAATTATTCGGAGCGAAGATATGCTTAACGCCAGCTGAACAAGGTATGGCAGGTGCGGTGCAGGAGGCAGAGAAAATAGTGGCGGAGAACCCGAACGCCTTTATGCCGCAGCAGTTTAAAAATCCTTCGAATCCGAAGATTCACAGAGAAACTACGGCACAGGAGATTTGGGCAGACAGTGATGGTAAGGTTGATATTCTTGTTTGCGGTGTCGGGACCGGCGGAACGTTAACCGGATGCGGCGAAGTGCTGAAACAGAAAAATAAGGACCTGAAAATTATTGCGGTGGAACCGAAGGATTCGCCGGTACTTTCCGGCGGCAAGCCGGGGCCTCACAAGATACAGGGTATCGGTGCAGGATTTGTGCCCGACGTGCTGGACGTCAAAATAATCGATGAAATTATGCAGGTCTCGAATGATGACGCCATGGAAATAACCCGCCAGTTGGCATCAATAGAAGGAATATTGGCGGGAATAAGTTCCGGGGCTGCCATGTGGGCGGCTATACAGGTTTCGCACAGGCCGGAAAACGAGGGCAAAACAATAGTGACCGTTTTACCCGACACCGGCGAGAGATATATTTCCACAGAGGTGTTCGAGTGACAATTTTTTCGAGAGGGTCCGACAATGAGTAAGAAAAGGTTGAACAGTGAGAAAATAGAACATCTGGTTGGCGAAATTGCCCACACATATAAGGGCGATTCCGGAATAAATTTCATCGACGCATCCAATCTGCCAGTACGGGATAAAATCGTGGACATCCTCGACCTGTTCACCGAGCTGCTTTTTCCGGGCTATACCGGCAAAAGAACGGTTACGAAATCAAACATCAATTATATTATTATCGACATACTCTACCACGCTTACACGGAACTCACAGAACAAATAGAGCGGGCTTACAAATACCGCTGCAGAATGGAAAAATGCGACACGGGCGGCTGCAGAGCAATGGCCGAGGAGGCCACCGAGCATCTATTAACCCGGCTGCCGAACATCAGAGAAATGCTGAAAGGCGACGTAGGTGCGGCTTTCGACGGTGACCCTGCAGCGAAGTCTTACGAGGAAATCGTGATAAGTTATCCCTGTATCATAGCAATCGCAACGTATCGCATTGCCCACGAATTGTATCGCAAAGAAGTTCCGCTGATTCCGCGCATAATGACCGAATGCGCACACGCAAAAACCGGCATTGACATACACCCCGGAGCGAAGATTGGCAAAAACTTCTTCATCGACCACGGCACCGGCGTTGTAATCGGCGAGACTTCCGTCATCGGCGACAACGTG
This sequence comes from uncultured Pirellulales bacterium, assembly GCA_964468375.1. Taxonomy (GTDB): domain Bacteria; phylum Planctomycetota; class Phycisphaerae; order Sedimentisphaerales; family Anaerobacaceae; genus CAYXUW01. The sequence goes on from CAYXUW010000028.1 coordinate 10,501, forward strand.
AAAATTTATCAGGGTGTAACGCTCGGGGCCCTCAGTTTCCCGAAAGACGAAAGGGGCAAGATAATAAAAGGAGGCAAGAGACACCCGACAATAGAGGATAACGTAGTAATCTACGCCGAGGCGACGATACTCGGCGATGTAGTAATCGGCAAAGACGCGGTAATCGGCGGTAATGTCTGGATAAAAGAATCCGTACCGGCCGGCGTTACCGTGACAACGCCGAAAGCGGATTTGGTTTATCTGAAAGACGGCAAGAAAGTAAAAAAATAAAAGAGCAGGAGGCCTTCTGAAAGAGAACCTAATCGAAAAAATCAACCGGTTAAAAACCGAGCGCAAGGCAGTGATACTTGCGCACAACTATCAGCCGGCCGAAATTCAGGATGCCGCTGATTTTTGCGGTGATTCCCTGGGGCTGAGTGTAAAAGCGACCCAGACTGATGCGCAAGCAATCGTATTTTGCGGCGTGAAGTTTATGGCGGAAACCGCAGTTATTCTTTCGCCGGAGAAAACCGTTTTGCTGCCGGACAAATTCGCCGGCTGCCCTCTAGCAGATACTATAACCGCAGAGCAGTTAAGCGAGCTGAAGCAGAAACATCCCGATGCGGCCGTAGTGTGTTACGTAAATAGCTCGGCAGAAGTAAAAGCACAAAGCGATTACTGCTGCACGAGCTCTAATGCGGTTGAGGTGGTAAACTCTATCCCGCGGGAAAAACAGATTATATTCGTGCCGGACCAGCATCTCGGCCGATTCGCCGCTGAAAAAACCGGCAGAGACCTTGTGCTCTGGCCGGGCTATTGCCACGTTCACGTTACGATAACCGAAGATGATATCAAAAACGCAAAAGCAAAATATCCCAAGGCAATTGTAATGGCACACCCGGAATGCACCGAATCGGTCAAAGAGCTTTCCGATGAATTGCTCAGCACTGGCCAGATGCTCGAATTTGTCGATGAAAGCTCGGCAAAACAATTTATAGTCGCAACCGAAATCGGGATGATTCACCCCTTGAAAAAACAAAATCCGCAGGCAGAATTCATCCCTGCAAGCGAGAAAGCAATTTGTCCTAATATGAAAAAGATTACTCTGGAGAAGGTCGCGTGGTCACTGGAAGATATGCAGCATAAAATTACGGTGCCGGAGGAAATAAGAACAAAAGCGAAAAAGGCAATCGACAGGATGGTGGAAATTTTACCTTCTAAAGTCGGGAAGGATTAAACTGATGAGCGAAGAAACTAAATATCATCTCGAAACCCTTGCACTGCATGCGGGCCAAAAGGCAGATTCGGATACACTCAGCAGGGCTGTGCCCATCTATCAGACTACCAGCTATTGTTTTAAGAATACCGAGCACGCAGCAAACCTGTTTGCGCTCAAAGAGTTCGGCAATATCTATACCCGCCTGATGAATCCCACGACAGACGTATTGGAGAAACGTCTGGCGGCGATGGAAGGCGGAGTTGGCGGGCTGGCGTTAAGCTCGGGACAATCGGCAATCTACGTGAGTATATTTAATATCTGCGGTGCCGGCGGGCATATTGTCGCATCAAGCTCACTTTACGGCGGAACGGTTACGCTATTCAGCCAGACATTTAAGAAATTGGGCATCGATGTAACATTTGTGGACCCGAAAGAGCCGGAGAACTTCGCAAAGGCAATTAAGGACAATACGCGACTGCTTTATATAGAAACAATCGGCAATCCGAAAAATGACATTCTGCAGTATGAAAAAATATCGAAAATCGCGCACAAAAACAGTATGCCGGTAATTTGCGATAATACGGTTGCTACGCCGATTTTATTTAGGCCTATAGAGTACGGTATAGACATCGTCGTCCACAGCTGCACAAAGTTTATCGGTGGGCACGGCACAAGTATCGGCGGAGCAATTATCGATTCGGGCAAATTCGACTGGACGAACGGACGTTATCCCGAACTGACCGAGCCCGACCCAAGCTATCACGGCGTAAAATACGTCGAGGCGGTCGGCGAATTGGCGTATATCATCAAAGCAAGAACACAGTTCCTTCGCGATATGGGTTCCTGTATGTCGCCGTTCAATGCTTTTCTATTCCTGCAGGGTCTGGAAACGCTGCATCTGCGTATGCCGCGGCATAGTGAAAATGCGCTGAAGTTAGCACAGTGGCTCGAGCAAAGACCAGAAGTCAGCTGGGTCAATTATCCGGGACTCCAATCACATCCGGATTACAAGCTGGCCCAAAAATATCTGCCTGACGGCCAAGGGGCAATCCTCGGTTTCGGAATAAAGGGCGGCAGGCAGTCCGGCATCAAATTTATCGACAGTGTCAAACTGGCCAGTCATCTGGCAAACATCGGCGACAGTAAAACTCTGGTAATTCACCCGGCCAGCACGACGCACCAGCAGCTAACCGAGGCCGAACAGCTCGCGGCTGGAGTGACCGAAGATTATATCCGCGTTTCGGTCGGCACTGAGCACATCGACGATATAATAGCTGACTTTGAGAACGCCCTGAAACTGAGCCAAAAGTAAAAAAATATGTGGGAATATACGGACAAAGTTAAAGACCATTTTTTCCATCCGCATAATGTCGGGGAAATAGAAAACCCGGACGGCGTCGGTGAGGTCGGCTCGCTGGCCTGCGGCGATGCTTTGAAGCTTACGTTTAAGCTCGACGAGAACGGAAAAATTAAGGACGCAAAGTTCAAAACCTTCGGCTGTGCAAGTGCGATAGCAACCTCATCGGTATTAACCGACATGATAAAAGGGCTGAGTATTGATGAAGCCGCCAAAATAACCAACAGGGACATCGCATATTATCTCGGCGGACTGCCTGAGCAGAAGATGCACTGCTCGGTTATGGGCAGAGAGGCACTCGAAGCGGCGATTGAAAATTACCGAAGCGGCGGTAAAAAGAAACACGAACTGGAAGGCAGAATTGTCTGCACCTGTTTCGGCGTTACAGAAAAGGAAATCGAAAGGGTTATACGCGACAACGACCTTACGACAGTCGAGCAGGTGACAAATTACTGCAAAGCGGGCGGCGGATGCGGCGGATGCAAAGGCGAAATCGAAAAAATCATTGAGCGCATTCAGGGCGACAAGGCAGGACAAGTGACTGAAACGCAGCCGCGATGGGCCGGCAGATTGACGAACATCCAGAAGATTCAGCTCATACAACAAACCATCAACGAACAGATTCGCCCCGCCCTGCGCGCTGACGGCGGTGATATCGAACTGATAGACGTCGAAGAGAATAAGGTTATAGTTGCATTTCGGGGTATGTGCGCGCAGTGCAAGCTCACCGAATTCACAATGAAAGATGTGGTCGAGGCGAAGCTTAAAGAATTTGTTTCCGAGGAGCTTTTTGTAGAAGAAGATAAAGAATCAGCACAGCAGCCGCACAATCACAGAGAATAAAATGAAGACGATATACTTTGACAACAATGCCACGACTAAAGTAGCCGACGAGGTGTTGGAGGAAATTAAGCCGTATTTCTGCGAGCTTTACGGAAATCCTTCTAGTATGCACACATTCGGCGGACAGGTCGGCATTAAAATACGTCAGGCCCGCGAAAAGGTGGCCGCCCTGCTCGGCTGCGACGCATCCGAAATCGTATTTACCGGCTGCGGCACCGAAAGCGACAACACCGCTATCAATGGAACGCTCGCATCATATCCGAATAAAAGAAAAGTTATCACCTCGCGTGTCGAGCATCCCGCCGTCCTTCAGGTCTGCCGTGAGCTGGAAATGAAGGGCTACACCGTAGCAGAAATAGGGGTGGATAAAAAAGGCCGACTAAATTTTGACGAATTGCAAGAGCAGATTGACGACGACACCGCAATTGTAACGATAATGTATGCCAATAATGAAACAGGTGTAATCTTCCCGGTCGAAAAAATCGCCGAGCTGGTCAAAAGCAAGGGAACCGTCTTCCACACCGATGCGGTTCAGGCCGTCGGCAAGATTGCAATGAATTTGTCGAAGAGCAATATCGATTTACTCAGTATATCAGGCCACAAGCTGCACGCTCCGAAAGGTATCGGAGTTCTTTATATCAAAAAAGGGACACGGCTGTCACCGTATATGGTAGGCGGCCATCAGGAAGCCGGTAAAAGGGCCGGCACGGAAAATGTCCCCGGCATAATCGGGCTGGGCAGGGCCTGTGAACTGGCTGCAAAAAACATCGAAGAGGAAAACGAAAAAGTAAAATACCTGCGCGATAAGCTCGAAAACGAAATTCTTAAACGATGCCCGGACTCGATGCTCAACAGCGACAAGGACAACCGCCTACCGAACACCAGCAACATCAGCTTCGAGTTTATCGAAGGCGAGGCAATTCTGCTTATGCTCGATAAGTTCGGTATCTGCGCATCCAGCGGCTCTGCCTGCACATCCGGCTCGCTGGAGCCGAGCCACGTCCTGCGGGCGATGGGCGTGCCCTTTACCGCGGCACACGGCTCGATACGTTTCAGCTTAAGCAGATACAACACAGAAAAAGAGGTGGACTACACCATCGAAAAAATGCCCGAAATCGTCAATAAACTCCGCAAACTATCACCCTTTGTAGCAGAAAATAAGAGGTGAGGCAAACTATAACTTCCACAGCTTTTCAAAGTTGTGTATTATCTCCCTTCTACATCCAGCAAACCTCTCTTTTTCAAGGTTCGCAGTATTACGTATAAGCACAACCCTGTTAAAAACATCGACACCCAGACCGGGTCAAACTGCAGTCTGCCTGAATAGAACAAATCCCCTCCTACTTCCAGACAGGTAAACGCGGTTATAATGGCGAAGAAAGTAGAGTACTCTCTTTTAAGCACAGTCTTCAGTGAAAACGGCAAAGCTGCTTTCTGCCAATTTCTAAACTTAGGAAACAACGGCGGTGTTCTGTATGTCCACTCGACAAACGTATCGCCGAATTTTTCATAAAGAACTTTTTCCTCAGCAAGAATTATCAGCCCGTAGTATAGGGAAAAAAGGAGAATACCCGCTACTGCAAAAAACAAAAAGCGCGGGCACATTAAAACGCCGAGCCATATAAAGAAATTGCCCAGATATAACGGATGTCTGACTATGGAATACATTCCCGCAGTATTTAGAGCGCTCGCCTTTGGTCCGCTCGTTGTCCTGCCGGATGTCCCTTTAGGGGCATAACCAACGGTAAAGATCCGTATTGCCAATCCAAACAGTGAAACAGCAAAAGAGAAGCTCTCCCATAGTAAATCCAGGGAATGCTCACCCTGAGGGTATGAAAAATGCCTCATAGCAATCAGGAAAAGGCCTATAGTAAACAGCGGCAGGAAACTTCTCCACCTGAATAACCAGTCCCCTGTGGATTCAAATCTTTCTTTCAAAAGCATCAAACATCTATCCGATACGTGTTGGCACATCTTGCGACATGTTACCGCCGCGAGTTTTTACTTTCCAATTATCACCACCATACAATCAGCTCTACAAGTCGTGCACTGCCGAAGGAGGGAGTCGAACCCTCACCCTGTTGCCAGGACGGGATTTTGAATCCCGCGCGTCTGCCAGTTCCGCCACTTCGGCCGGAAACTACTGGTAATCATACGTTATCAACATCTAATAGTCAACGAAGACAATATCTTCCGGTATCGCCACGACGTCTCTGTGTTCCGGGCCGAGGATTTTGCGAATCTCTGAACTGTGCTTGCCCGCAAGGGATTTCAGCTGAGCGCTGCTTAAATTCGTTACCGCCTTGGCGTTGTCGTTGAGCATAACGACCGCGCCCGCCTCAAATGTTCCCTTAATGGAAGTTATGCCGCTCGGCAGCAAGCTTTTACGATTTCTGACCGCTTTCATCGCTCCTTCATCTATATTTATCACGCCGGCGGCATCGCTGTTCAAAATCCATCTTGCGCGGTTGCTCAATTTTCTTTTAGGCATAAACACTGTGCCGACCGCTTCGCCCGCCATAATTTTACCAATGACGCTTTTTAATCTGCCGTTCGCTAAAACTATTCGGCAGCCGGCGTTTGCGGCAATTTTAGCCGATTCTATTTTGGCCCTCATCCCGCCTGCTGCGTGCTGGCTTCCTTTGGCGCCGGCGCTTCTCATTAATTCTGCGGTTATTTCATAGATAACGGTTACCGGCTTGGCATCTTTGTGCTTACGCGGGTCCTTGTCGTAAAGGGCATCGATGTCGCTGAGCATAATCAGCACATCAGCATCGATTTTACTTGCGACAAGGGCGCTTAGTTTGTCATTATCGCCGAAGGCTGAGCCAATTTCCTCTGTAGAGACACTGTCATTTTCATTCAGGACAGGCACTGCGCCCAGCTTCAGTAGTGTCTCAATGGAATTGCGAAGATTCAGATATGTTCTTCTGTTATTGAGAACGTCGGCAGTGAGCAGGACCTGCGCAACAGTAACACCATATCGGCCAAAGGCCTTTTTGTACTCAGCCATCAGCAGGGGCTGGCCTATAGCGGCGCACGCCTGCCGCATCTTGGTATCCTTTACTTTCTCCGCTAGTTTCAGCTGCCCCGCCCCCATACCAATAGCGCCTGAAGTGATTACAACCACCTGTATCCCGCGTTTACGTAAGTCAGCTATCTCCCTGGCAATACTGCGAATATAGGCGGTATCAATCTCGATAGTGCCCTTTTTTGTAAGTGTATTGGTGCCTATCTTGATAACTGCTTTTTTCACATTATCGAAGTTTCTCATCTACAATTCGCAGCCCTTAGACAGTTTCCTGTGTGTGAATTTCTTTGCGCCGCCGGAGTAATCCGCTACGATTTGTCCTGTGCCCAGCAGCTTCCATTTGTAGATGACAAGCCCTTCCAATCCCACCGGGCCGCGGGCATGGATTTTGTTGGTGCTTATGCCGACCTCGGCACCGAGGCCGTAGCGATAGCCGTCGCTGAAACGCGTGCTGCAGTTCCAAAACACATTCGCCGAATCTACCAGACTCATAAACTTTTCGGCTTTTTCCTTGCTGGCGGCAACAATCGCGTCGGTGTGACCGGAGCTGTAACAATTGATATGCTCGATTGCCTCGTCAACGCCGTCGACAATTTTTACCGATAATATCAAATCAAGATACTCGGTGGACCAATCCTTCTCCTGCGCCGTCTTTAAATCAATAAGCGAACCGGATTTTTTACAGCCGCGAATTTCGACATCTTTTGCCTCCAGCGCCGCCTTGACCATCGGCAAAAATTTCTTTGCGACTTTTTCATCGACCAGCAGAGTTTCAACTGCATTGCAGACGGCAACATACTGGCACTTCGCATCCAAAACGATATTAACAGCCATATCCAAATCAGCATCACTATCCACATAAATATGGCAGATGCCCTCGGCGTGCCCGAGTACGGGTATGTTGGTATTGTCCATTATATAGCGGACGAACTCATTTGAGCCGCGAGGGACAATCAGGTCGACGTAATCATCCATCTTGAGCATTTCGGCCACGTCCTGCCGCGTTTCCAAAAGCTGAATCCAACCGGCGGGAACACCCGTATTCTCAGTTGCCTGCCTGATTATATCAGCCAATATTCTGTTCGTATGCTGCGCCTCACTGCCGCCTTTCAGCAGGACTGCATTGCCGCTTTTCAAGCAAAGCGTTGAGATTTGCACCAGCGCATCCGGCCGGGATTCGAAAATAATCCCCACAACCCCTATAGGACAGCTGACTTTATAAAGTTCCAGCCCCTTATCAAGCTCGGTGGCAGATAGAGTCTTACCCACAGGGTCGTCGAGCTTAATCAAGCTCTCAATCCCGGCTATAACATCAGCGATTTTATTCTCATCAAACTTCAACCGTTTCAGCAAAGGTGCAGCCAGATTGTTTCCCTCGGCATCGGCAAGGTCTTTCTTGTTGGCGGAGATGATTTTCTCGCTGTTTCGCTTCAGGGCGGCGGCAATTTCAGCCAATGCGGCGTTTTTCGCATCAGTTTCGACCGCCGCAAGCTGAATCGAGGCCTTCTTGGCCCATTTTGCTGTTTCTGCAATATCCATTTTTAATCTTCTTGCTTTACTATTTACGATAAAATCTCTATAATCAACCGCCGAATTATAAATAATAAAACGGCAAATAGAAATAATAAATAACAACCGCGGGTGTAGCTTAGTGGTAAAGCTCCAGCCTTCCAAGCTGGTCACGAGGGTTCGATTCCCTTCACCCGCTCTTGCTGTTCAGGTTTTTAGCTGGACATTTCCACAGAAATCCCTGTGTCTCCCTGCCAGTTTCTCAAATGACCCTCTGCAAAATTAACAGCTCATCACCAAAAAATACCCTGCGGCACGAAAGAAAATAATCAGCCCTAAAATCGCCTCCGTCTTCTCATAAGCGCTTTACTATGCGTCAATTAGGAGCTTCCGTCCAAAGTCCTATAATAAAATTTTCCAAAAATCTGGTTTTATGCGTTGACATAGTGGTAAGAAGTGGTAAACTTTCCCTAAATTATTTAAGCAAGTGGAACAGATGCCATGCTTTTATTAACAGGCGAATATGAGCACGTAATCGACGCCAAAAGCAGAGTTCTCATCTCGAACAAGCTGAGAAGTCAGATTGACGTCGATGAGCACGGCAGCAATTTTTATCTCGTCCTCGGCGCCAACGGCATACTTTGTCTGTATCCGGAAAAATACTTCGAGCGGATTATTCTTTCCGCCGCCCCCGGCACCACCGCACCGGACGAGACCGTGGTGTTCGAGAGAATGAGCTCGGCCCTGGCAGGCAGGGTAGAGCTAGACAAGCAGGGACGACTGCTTTTAAACGAAAAATTGAGAAAAAGGGCCGGCCTGAAAGACCACGTTACGCTCGTCGGCGTCAGAGACCATATCGAGCTGTGGAACAGGGAAAACTGGGAGCAATATATTTCAGACAATATGGCCCAATATCAGAAACAAATGTCGCAGGCACGGCAGGCCGTCTTGCAGAAGGAAAACCGGGAACTTTGATTTCTATGGTGGAGGCAAAAATGATTGAAACGGATTCGAATCATTGCCAGATTGTGGAAAAAAGTCTTATCGGCGAAAGAGTTGTTGATGAACAAACCTTTGCCTCGCTGGAAATTCTTACCGAACGGCTGGAGCGGTTGAAAAAGCTCGACGGCACATTTTCCAGCGTTGATTTCTCATCCGCGGTTAAAAAGCTCAAAACCCGCAAAAACGCGGTAGCCGTGGGCTAAATTAACGTATTTAGAAGTGAATAGTTCGGCGACAGAACACATTCCGGTTCTCGCAGAAGCATTGGCCGAACAGATAAATTTACCCACAGATGGGGTAATGGTCGATGCGACCATAGGACAAGGAGGTCATAGTTTACTGTTCGGCAGAAATTTGGGCCCTGAGGGTGTTATCATCGGGCTGGATGTTGATAAAGAGTCTATCCGAAGGGCCCAGTTTAATTTAAAAGACCTCCACTGCAAAATTATCTTAATTCATGCCAATTTTTCACAAATCACCGAGCAAATCCACCGCCAAGGCATAGAAAAGGTCGACTTTCTCTTGGCGGATCTGGGGCTCTGCTCGGCGCAACTGGCCGATGCCGATATGGGGCTGAGCTTCCAGATAGATTCACCGCTCGATATGAGAATTGACAAAAGATTAACGACCACCGCTGCCGATATAATTAATAAAACAGACGAGAAAACCTTAGCTGATTTGATTTACAAATTCGGCGAGGACAGGGCATCGCGCCGGATTGCGCGGTTTATCGTAAAGAATCGCAAAGATAAGCCGATAACCACAACCGGCCAGTTGTCGGCAATAGTTTGCAAAGCGCTTCAAAAACCGGGAACGAAAAAATGGACAAGAATACATCCGGCAACCAGAACTTTTCAGGCCCTGCGAATCGCCGTCAACAACGAGTTGGAAAACCTGGAAAAACTCCTCGATTCGGCGCCGCAGCTGCTGAAGAAAAAAGGCCAAATAGCGGTTATCAGCTTTCACAGTTTGGAAGACAGATTAGTCAAGAACAGTTTCAAGCAAAATAAAAAGGAGAACATTTACTCCGACATTACAAAAAAGCCGATTGTGCCGTCGAAACAGGAAACAGCAAAAAACCCGAGGGCAAGAAGCGCTAAGTTAAGGATTGCTCGAAAGGCATAAACAATAAAGAAAAAGG
>CAYXUW010000029.1:0-20468 GCA_964468375.1 uncultured Pirellulales bacterium
CAAATCAATCGGCCAGCTGCGCGGACAGTTTCACGAGTACTACGCCGGTCTCGGTGCCCCCCCAATAAAAGTTATGCCAACATATCACACCGCCTATCTTTTGCGAAGCTACACACCGGAAAACCGGAAAAGGGTCTGGGAGGATATGAAAAAGGTCCTTACCGAGCTCGACCTGCCAATCCCCCAATATGGGGAAAAATAATTTCTGCGCAGCAGTAAAAAAAACCAGCACGCTCTGCTGCTGAAAAGCAGCGTGACTTCCAAAAAGTTTTGCTTTTATGGGACGAACGGGATAAGAAACGCAATACGGGAAGATATTTCTTGAATTGCGAACGCATTTCTCATACAATATAGCTAATTGGGGCTAAGGGACAAAAGCGATTTTATCCAACATTTTTATCACGGCAAATCTACGAAGACGTTCACGGCTCTGTTGTCTGATTTAGCCAGGCATTAAAAAAATTTGTTGGGAAAGGGGTGAGAGGAAAATGAGAAATATGTATTTCTATGGTTTAATCGTCTTAATCATAATTGGTGCAGGTGCATCTGCATTAGCCGTGCCGATTTATGTAGTTGACGATCATTGGTCTTTCTGGGGCGGTTACTCAAGCAAAATAGTCGTTATGGATTCCGAAGCTCCTCATAACGAGGTAACTCTGAACTCCAGCACCGGAAAGAGAATGACCGATATCGCTATAACACCGAGCGGCTCTCGACTCTACACGATAACAGGCGACGGCTCCACCTCTCTTTACCGTTTCGACGTTGAGGACGGCCGGCTATTGGACAGTTGGAACCTCGGAATAGGAGGAACGGGATTCAAAAATGCCCTTGTGGCTGAAAGCGAAACGTCGCTGCTTCTAATGTCCAATGACAAAAAGGAACTCTGGAGAATAAACCTGGATGATGCGGGCAGCTATGTTTCTATCGATGTCGTCGTAAACGTCGGCTTATACTCTTCCGGCGATTTGGCGATTTCACCGGATGGCGTGCTTTATCTTTCCTCCGTGGACAGGAAAAATAGCGGCACTGCCAAAAACAGACTCTATACGATAGACCTTACAGGAAATAATCCGGTTGCGACCGAGGTTGGAATAATACATGATGCTCACGGCAACTTGACGCAAATATACGGGCTTGCCTTTGATGAAGACGGCGTCCTCTATGGCGGCAGGGGCGCTGTCGGCGTTGCGGAAGATGTTTATACGATTAACTTAAACGATGCCAGCGCTACTTATAGCTGGACTATGCAATGTATGCCCCCAACAGGCATAAACGGTTTTGCTAGTGCTCTAGGAACTACCCCTGTTCCCGAGCCGGCAACGTTGTTTCTGCTGGCGTTGGGAATACCTCTGCTGATGAAGACTAAAAAAGGAAGATAACTTGTCGTCTTCTAATGCTTCTTCAAACTTGCTGAGTTTGGGTAACCTGTTTCGTCAGCTCATTCAGCAGGGTATGCATTTGGGGGTCGCAGTCTCTGGCCTCACCTATTTTGCTGCAGGCGTGCATAACAGTCGTGTGGTCACGTCCGCCTAAATGACCGCCGATTTCTTCAAGACTGTGTTTCGTAAGATTCCTCGCTAAATACATACAAATCTGACGCGGCTCAGCGATGCTTTGACTGCGTTTTTTACTTTGCAAATCAGCAAGCCGGACATCGAAATGCGCGGTCACCGCTTCGATAATATCGGTGATACTTATATGCCTGACTGCTGATTCGATTCGGCCTTCTAAGGCCTTTTTGGCCAATTCAAGTGTGATTTCCCCGCCGGCGGTGGTTGCCACAGCGTAGATGGTCGTCAGGGCGCCCTCCAATTCTCTGATATTGGCCTGGACTTTGCGGGCAATATATTCGGCTATTTCGTCGGAAATACTCAAACCTCGAAGGTGGGCTTTCTTTTGAACGATTGCGACTCTCGTCTCGTAGCTCGGCGGGTCAATCCTCGCAACCAAGCCCCAGTTAAATCTGCTGATGAGTCGTTCTTCTAGGGATGGAATCTTGCCCGGCGGACTGTCGGCGCTGAGTATGATTTGTTTGCCGTTGTTATAAAGTGTGTTAAAAGTGTGGAAAAACTCCTCCTGACTTTGCTCCCGCTCACGTAAAAATTGAACATCATCAATCACCAGCGTGTCAACGGTGCGGAACTGGCTTTGAAAGCCGGCTAAATTCCCTTCTTCTATCGCCCTGATAAATCTGTTGACAAAATCCTCGCAGCTTAAAAATTGAATTATAGCCCTGTCAAATCTTTGTTTGGTTTCACAGCAGACAGCGTGAAGCAGGTGGGTTTTGCCCAGCCCGGAACTGCCGTAAAGAAAAAGCGGGTTATAGGTATTGCCGGGTGACTGGCTCACAGCAACACAGCTTGCTTGGGCAAGGCGATTGCTTGGTCCGACTACGAAATTATCAAAGGTATAATCAGGATGCAGTCGAAGCTCCGGCTCTCTGCGCCGAGCCCGTCTCAGAAATCTCTTACGCTGCTCAACATTGAAATCTACCGTAACAAGATGGCCGGTTACCTGCTGCGCCGCACGGGTGAAACTGCTCCTGCAGTTGGCACGTAAAAACTGCAAAGTGGCCTCATCGGGACAGCCGATTTCCAGCGAACCCCCGTTCAGGTGCAAAACCGTTAGCTTCTCGAACCATTTTCGGGTATTGACCGGGTCAAGCGCCTTCGCTCGTTCAAGTATGTCCGCGAAAATATTCTCGACTTCCCGAGCCGCCAAACTTTACTCCTTTCCGAACCGACGCTCTATGCAAACAGCAATTGCCCGCCCGTATCAAATTTTCTAAATCACCCTCTTCAAAGGCACAAATACTAAAGGGAAAACTAACCTTAATCCCGCGATTTGTCAAAGAAAAATATCCGGACCGTTGTAAAAAGCAGAAAAGTGCAACTTCTCGAAATTTGCAGAAAGTCAAAGAAATTAAAATGTTACTGTGCTTGAAATTTTGCCGAATATCTGCGAAACTTGCCGTCGAGGTAGTTATATATAAGGAAACAGCTATGGCAATTTTCGCTAAAACCGCCAAATTCCTGAGAGAAAGGTTAGGCAAGACTCGCGATAAAATCAGTTCCTCGTTTTCGTCGGTGCTGAAGTTGGGCAGAAACATCGATGAAAACCTGCTCGACGAGCTCGAGCATACTTTAATCAGCGACGATATCGGCGTGGAAACAACCGATAAACTCATCTCAGACCTGCGCACGGCTTACGCAGGCAGACAAATCGCAACAACCGACGAGATTATTCCCTTTCTCAAAGAGCATATCAAGAGCTATTGGCCGCACCGCGACAGGCAGTTGCGCCTCGCCCAAACCGGCCCGACCGTCATACTTGTTGCCGGCGTCAATGGAACCGGCAAAACCACAAGCATCGCCAAGCTCGCCTATATTTTGAGTCAGGATAAGAAGACGGTTTTGCTCGCCGCCTGCGACACATTCCGTGCTGCCGCAGTCGAGCAGCTAACCATCTGGGCGGAGCGTATCGGAGTTCAAATCGTAAAGCACCAAAGCGGTTCTGACCCCGCCGCTGTTGCCTTCGACGGCTGCGAGGCCGCCCTCGCAAGGAAAGCCGACTTTCTAATCCTCGATACCGCCGGCCGGCTGCACACTCAAAAGGACCTGATGAGAGAGCTGACCAAAATCCGTGATGTGGTGGCCCGCAAAATCCCCGGCACCCCAAATGAAGTGCTGCTCGTTCTCGATGCCACAACCGGTCAGAACGCCATCGCACAGGCGAAGATGTTCACCGAGGCAATAGACGTTACGGGTATATTCTTGGCGAAGCTAGACGGGACCGCCCGCGGCGGAATCGTTATCGCTATCAAGGACCAGCTCGATATACCCGTCAAATTCGTCGGCCTCGGCGAAAAACCAGAAGATATCGCCGAATTCAACCCCGATACATTCACCGAAGCGCTATTCAGCTAACTCAAACCTTCGGAAGATTGCCTAAGTATTCGGTTCTCGGCAGCTCTCCCGCTAAAGGCATCGCGTATTCAACAAATGCATCGGTTATGCCGTTGCCGTCTGTGTTGATGAATTCGTCGGGCATCTTCTTTGTCTTTTCCGCCACGTTTTTCAGCTCGGTGCGGAACAGCTCGACCTTATAATTCGCACCGCTGCCGAGTCGCTTAATCGCAACCGACCCGCTAACATCTTCCGTAGCGTATTGAACGGCATGCCGGCCGCACCATCTCGCTTCCTGAGCATCGACGGCGGACTGCAAACCCGCAAAGCTTCTTTGCAGATAGCCGAACGTGTCCGCACGCACGCGTTTTATGCCCGTTCTGCCCTTTACCTTGCCGGCTAAAAAGTCCGCCAGTGCGCCTGTGCCGGATAATTGAACATTGCCGTGAGCATCGGTCTCTTTTTCCTTCGCCAGTTTTTCCGCCCAGATTACGCCGTCGGTATCGCAAATGCCCTCACTCACCGCGACAACGCATCGGCCAAGTTTCTTGTATGTGCTCTCGACATCACCGAGGAATTTATCCATCGTAACGCCTCTTTCGGGGACATATACGAGATGGGGGCCGTCGTCGTCTCTTTGTTTGGCCAGAACGGCGGCGGCTGTTAAAAAGCCGGCGTTTCTGCCCATAATCACGTCGATTTTTATGCCGGGCAGGGCGCGGTTATCAAGGTCATCTCCCATTAGGGCGCAGGCGACGAATTTCGCGGCCGTGCCGTAGCCGGGGCAGTGGTCGGTAACGAGCAGGTCGTTATCCACCGTTTTGGGAATGTGGAACGCCCGCAATTCATAGCCGGATTTTTCCGCCATAGTGTTGATGATATAGCAGGTGTTGGCCGAATCGTTGCCGCCGATGTAGAAGAAGTATCTGATATTGCGTTTCTTAAGAACCTCGATAATTTTAGCGCAGTATTCTTCATCCGGCTTGTCCCTGCTCGAACCCAAAGCAGCCGATGACGAGTCGGCTACTTTCTCAAGCTGCTCGGCCGATAATTTTTTGAGGTCGATAAACTCATCTTTAACGATGCCGGCTACGGCGTGGATTGCACCGTAGAGATTCTCGATTTCAGGATGCTTGCTCGCCTCTTCGATTACGCCGACTAAAGAGGCGTTTATAACGCCTGTAGGCCCGCCGGACTGCCCCACCACCGCGTTTGCTTTAGGTGTATTTGCCATTTCTGTTTATTCTCCATTAAACTGTCCAAATTGCTTCTCTTGCCGTTAAAACCATTAATTATACGAATCCAACTCCAGCAAACAAGGCCAATCCAGAAAAACCCAGAGCGGCGGCATCCGGCAGGACAAGCTGCTTCCAAGGTAATGTCGGGATTTATATTAGTGTTGACGGACTGACGGGCTGGGGGATAGAATTGCAGGCTGTGCGGTTTTTTGGTTTCCATTAAATTTATTGAAGGAGACGGAAATGGAGAACGCCAGGAAAATCACCTTATATTGTCTGCTGGCTTTGTGCCTTCCGGCAATGTTCGGCTGCGGGAAGAAGGCGGACGAGAACAAGCCGGTCAGTGAGGTAAAAGCAGAAGCCGAGAAGATGGATGTTGAGCAGCTTCGTGCTATGGCGCTTAAATACAAAGATGCGATTATGGCGAAGCAGGATGAGATTGCAAAAATAACTGCTGAACTGAAGAAGATTCCGGTTGCTGAGATGCTCGGCGAAGAAGCGAAGGGATTAAAGGCCGACATCGATGATTTGACCAAGTCCGTCTCCGCCCTTAAAGAGCGTTTCCAGATTTATTATGACAAGGTAAAGGAAAAAGGCGGGAATTTGTCCGACCTTAAAATATAGTACTTGGAAACAGCCGGATATTTAGACAGCTTCCAGAGCTGAATATTATGATTTTATGACATTTACATCCAACTGTGGGAACGGGATGGTTATATTATTATCTTTGAGGGCTTTGAATACAGCAAGATTCACATCGTATTTTGTCTGAAAGTATTTCCCAACTGGGACCCAGTATCGGAGGGCGATATTAACAGAAGAATCGGCAAATTCGTCGATGCCAATCTGGGGGGCAGGGTCGCTAACGACATCGGAGAAGGATTTTAACGTTTCTCTAATAACAGAAATGGCCTTTTCGGGGTCATCGCTATAGCTTATGCCGACGACCGCTTCTATAATTCTCTGGCCTTTGGAATTCCAAAGGATTTCCCCGACTATATGCCGGTTGGGAATGGTAACCTTGACGCCGTCTTCGGTTGTCAGCGTTGTATTGGCGAGCTTAATGTCGTCGACGACGCCGTTAACATCTTTGACGCATATAACATCGCCGATAACGAACGGCCTTCCCAGAATAATGACAAGGCCTGCGCCGTAGTTGGACAAGGGGCCTTGTATCGCATAAGTCGCACCGAAGACGAGAGCGCCGATGGCAGCGATAAACGGCGCGATGGTTATGCC
This sequence comes from uncultured Pirellulales bacterium, assembly GCA_964468375.1. Taxonomy (GTDB): domain Bacteria; phylum Planctomycetota; class Phycisphaerae; order Sedimentisphaerales; family Anaerobacaceae; genus CAYXUW01. The sequence goes on from CAYXUW010000029.1 coordinate 6,386, forward strand.
GAACTTGCCGAGAGCCAGGACAATTGCAAAGCCGATGATTAACGCCTTGATGAAAGAGGTGAGGAATTTGACGAGCGTGATGTCGAGCTCTTTTTTCTGACAAAGTTTGAGGATAAGCGAAGCCACCCATTTGGCGATGTAAAAGCCGACGAGCAGAATTATCAGTGCGCCTATGACCTGGAAGCTGTAGTTAACGCAAAACTCGATTGCGGTATTAATAAGTTTTTGAAGGGCTGTGATTTGACTTTCCATAGTAAAAGTCTCCTAAACAGGTTTTGGGTTGGCTGAGCGATTATTGTAGATACAAGTTTGGAGATGTCAAAGCTGAATATTTTTACGCTGGCAGGCGGTCTGGGGCGAAGAAATATTCAGCGGAACCGCTTTCACAGGTCGAAAACAAATCTCCTATAAAGATTAGGTGATTGAATGGTTAAAAGTTAGTGAACAAAGTGTTTAACAGTCGAATATATTTATTTAATATGAAGCGTCGAAATATTCGGCTGTGCAGCCGGGGCGTTGATAATGTGGGAAACATAAAGGAGAATGAAAGATGGACGAAGGCGACAAAAGAGAAGTTGAAAAGATATGCTGGAAAACAATTTTTATAGCTGTCGTGCTCGTGGGTATAGGAGTAGTCATCGGTCGTGTGACGGCGGGTATGTGTCCCCTGTCGCCGATGGGAAAGTGCGGCGGCGGTTACAGCAACAGCATGAAATCGTGCTGGAACAAGGGCGGCACGGCAGGCAAATGCTGGCTGGCAAGCAAGTGTGGCACAGCAAAGAAATCCTGGGGCAAAAAAGCTTGGCCCGAATGCGGGAAGAATATTGGCAAGTGCAAACCGGGCTGTATGTGTCCGAAATGTTGTCAAAAAGCAGGTGTGTGTCAGCCGGGATGCACCTGTCCGAAATGCTCGAAGAAGGCGGCGTGTTTGTCGGACCCGAACAAGGTGGGCTGTCCGATGATGCAGAAAAAGACGGCAGAGTTGGAAAAGGAATAAAAGTTTTCAGCCGGCATATTTAAGAAGTTTTCAGACCCTGGATAACATTGTTCCGGGGTCTTTTTGTTTCGAGAGTGGAACGGTCTTTAAAAGTTGGCTATTTTATGGTATAATGAGTAAAAATATAAGCATTAGCGGAAAGGAAGGGTTATTACGCACAAGAAAAGAGCATTTACACTGATAGAGCTTCTGGTAGTGATATCCATTATCGGCCTTTTACTCGCGATACTGCTGCCGGGGATGTCTCGCGCCAAAAGACAATCGCTGGCGGTTTCCTGCCTGTCACGGCTGCACCAGTGGGCGATTATATTTTCGAATTATACGAACTCAAATCACTACTATTTCCACAGAAGGGAAATCGGAACTCCCGGCGGGTATGAAAGAATGTGGATAAATGTCTATGAGCCGTATTACCATGACCCGGATATGCGGTGCTGTCCCGCGGCAACCAACCGGCTTTGCATAGAGGGCTCTTTCTGTACGTGGGCGGGGCAGGGAGATGACTGGGGCTGGGGAGGCGACTGGGACCCGAACGAAGGCATTTACGGAAGCTATGGTATAAGCCGTTATGTTATTAACGTTGTGGGAGACTGGGAACAGAAAGAGCATTGCTGGCGGCGAGCCGATGTGAAAGGCGGTGACAAAATCCCTATGTTTATGGACTGTATGTATCCGGCCATCAGCCCGAGTTCGGACGATGAGCCGCCTTCGTTCGAAGGCGCCCGAAGCGGCGAGGAGCAAATGCAGTTCGCGTGTATCAATCGACACCTTGGTCATATTAATATTGCTTTTTTGGATTTTTCCGTCAGAAAGGTCGGGCTTAAGGAATTGTGGACGCTGAAGTGGGCTCGCGGCTGGAACACGTGCGGCGAATGGACCAAGTGCGGGGGGGCGACAGCCGGAAAATGGGATGAGGCGGCGAATTGGATGAGTAATTTTCCGGAGTATTAATTAAAATGACCGGATGAGAGGAAAGAAATAAGGGGTTGCAAATTTCATCTGCGGGGGTTATATTCATCGCTTCTGTTTTTGCATTTTTGAAAGGATTAATGAATGAAGTATGACGTGGCGAAATTATCATTGGCACCCGAAGGAAAAAAACGGATTTTGTGGGCGGATAACGATATGCCGGTTCTTGCTCAAATACGGGAGCGGTTTGCAAAGGATAAGCCGTTGAAAGGCAAAAACGTTTCGGCCTGCCTGCATGTAACCGCCGAGACAGCTAATCTTATGAGGACGCTAAAGGCGGGGGGGGCGAGCGCGGTTTTATGCGCTTCCAATCCGCTGAGCACGCAGGACGACGTGGCAGCTTCGCTGGTTAAGGATTTTAAGATACCGGTATTTGCTATCTGCGGTGAGAACAGAACGACTTATTACAAGCATATCAACGCTGCGATAGACCATAAGCCGGCGATTACGTTCGACGACGGGGCCGATTTGGTAAATGAGCTGCATACGAGGAGGAAAAAAGAAGCGCATCGAATTATTGCGAGTATGGAAGAGACGACTACCGGAGTTATCCGTTTACGTGCGATGGCAAATACCGGTAAGCTAAAGTTTCCGGTTATTGCGGTAAACGACGCAGCGACGAAGCACTTATTCGATAACCGCTATGGAACGGGACAGTCGACTGTCGACGGCGTTATACGGGCCACAGATTTTCTGATGGCCGGCAAGAAGGTTGTCGTGGCGGGTTACGGCTGGTGCGGCAGGGGGTTTGCAATGCGGGCGAGAGGTATGGGGGCAATCGTGATTGTAACGGAAGTCGATGCTATCAAGGCGCTCGAGGCGGCGATGGACGGTTTCGAGGTTATGCCGATGGCGAAGGCGGCGAAAGTCGGCGAGCTGTTCGTAACGCTCACCGGTAATAAAAACGTCATCCGAGCGGAGCATTTCCGTGCGATGAGGGATAAGGCGGTTGTTGCCAACAGCGGGCATTTCAACGTTGAGATAGACATACCGGCTCTGAAAAGGATAAGCAGGAAGGTAAATCGCAGTGTCCGCAAACATATTGACGAATATGTTTTGAAAAACAACAAGCGAATTCGTCTTTTGGCGGACGGGCGTTTGATTAATCTTGCGGCTGCGGAGGGACATCCGGCAAGCGTGATGGATATGAGCTTTGCGACGCAGGCCTTAGAGGCAGAATATGTGATGAGGAAACAAGGCAAGTTCTCTGTTGCGGTTCACGATGTTCCGATTGAAATAGAGCGGCGTGTGAGCAAGCTGAAAATGAAATCGATGTCAATCTCGATAGACAAGCTCACGCCGGAGCAGGTTATTTATCTTGCCAGCAGCGGTGAAGGAACATAACTCGTCGCTTGTGTCCCGTGATTCGGACTACAGCAAGGTGAGTTTATGAATAATAAAGAGCCGGAAAAAGCGCCGATAGCTGCATCGAAATCTTTTATGGCGGTCGGTCCCACGCTGCATTACAGCCACAGTAATGTTCAGCGATGCTGGCTTCTCGCTCTCTTGGCCTTTGGTTTAACCTCGGCATTCTGGTCGAAGTTTTTAACCGGTTCGTTTTGGTCGTTCAGTTTTCAGTCCGTAACTTCTCCCGAGTTTTGGTATCTGGGGAGACACACCATAAGCGGCGTCAGCATATTCGAGTATCCGTGGCAGATTCTTGTTTTAGGGTTACTTATGGGTATTTTGGCGACTGTGCCGTTGCTGATATCACAGCTTATGAGTTTTGGGTACAGTATTCCTTTTATATTGTTGGTGTTCTTTGTGGCGGATTTACCGGCTTTTGCGGTTTGTCTTTTGATAAGTTGTATTGCCGTAGCGTGTCGTCCGCTTCGTTTTCGTTCGCGTTTTATTGCGGTAGTATTGTGCACGGCGCCTCAGCTTGCTTATTGGGCTTACTTCGGTGGTGCAAGAGGGGTGGAACCGCTTAAATGGGGATTTTCCTTTACGCCGTGGATTTGCGCTTGGCTTATCGGTTTAGGCATAGCGGGATTGGTTTTGGGTATAGGCCATTTTACGCGTTACAGGCCGGGGCTGGTGTGGATTTTTACATCTGTTTTTCTTTTGCTGGCAATTGTGACTTTTGAGATAAGGATAGGTTTTGACGAACTGGATTACCAGCTTTATGTGGCCGAGAACGACCCTGAACAAATAATCGAATTCCACGACCACAGCATAACCGAAGCGCTGGACAAAACCCTCACAAATTCTGTTGTTAGAAAATATCTGGCGGGTTTCTTTTATCCTACCGAACCGATACCGCTGCGTGCTGAGCTGAAAAGGGAAATCCAGATTCAGTTAAGTCAGGACCGCTGGCCGAGTTGGTTTGTAGTGCCCGAAGAGCTCAAGTATCAAGCGGCCAGACAAAGACTTATTGAGCAGTACGATTTGTTTATAAACCGCAGGCAAAAGAGCTGGCGAATGCCTATAGCGCTTTATTATAAGGCGCTTTTGAGCGAATACAGCCCGGATATCAATGTGCTCGGCCAAAAAGAAATATTGCACTTTTACAGCGATTATCCGCACGAGAGGTCGCGGGAAATATGGTATCGGCTGTATAGAGAATTCGGTAACAGTCCGGAATCGCTTGAAGCACGGTGGCGCATTGCAAAACATTGGGCCGTTCAGGGCAGGTTTGAACAGGCGGAGGAGCGTCTTGCCGAGGCGCAGGTGATGGTAGCCGAACGGCTAAAGGAACTCGGAAAGGAACAAACGCAGAATGAGACGTTTTTCAGCCCATTTCGTCCGCCGGCTGATTCGGCGATAACAGTGTTCAAATTAACCGAACTGCAAAGGAAACTAAATCAGCTGCGCAGTCTTATCAGCGAGGAAAATCGAACCGTAGAGACGGAATCGATCAGACGTTTGGCGCAATTTGTTATGCTGAATCCGCACTCCTCTGATTACGCTGTTCGTCTCGAGGAACTGCGTGAGAAGACCAAAGACGGAGACCCTCTCCGTGACAATATTTTATTGGCTCAAACAAAACTAATCGCAGATGAGCAGTTGCGGGCCGAAAAGTTGAGTCAGCTGCATGAAAAATTTGAAGATACCGACGGCGGGATGCAGGCATTATACGAGCTTGCTCTTTTGAAGATACATTTGTGGCGTCAGCGAAGCGAGGAGTCTAATCCGGAGCAAAAGAAAAAGTATTTGGCCGATGCGAGGTTAACATTGATGAGTTTTATAGAAAGGTATCCCAATAGCTTTTGTGCCGAGCAGGCTAAAAAAAATCTTGATGATTTGCCTGAGAACTGATTGTCAATGCAATCAACCGGTCGATTGAACGTGATTTGAGTTTGGTGTTGGCCGGGAGGAGGCGAAAACAATAAAGCCGGCGGTGGCGGGGGACAGAAGCGGTGGAGGATTGGGCTTGACTTTTCTTCGGATTTTGTTATTATAAAGAGTTGAGCTGGATGTCTTGCCTGGGGTTTATTTAAATGAGAAGCGGGAATTTATCCTCTGATATGAATAGCAGCAGAATTTTATTGGTGGGCGATGTTAAGGGAGCTTTTTTAGAGGCCGATGCTGTCGGCCAGCTGCTCTGTGAGGTACGCGTCAGTATTTCTGACGCAATCGAGACAGCGGCGAACAACAGCTTTGCGGCAATTGCCGTTGTGATGAGCGGCGTGTCGGCTAAATTAGATTCAGTCCTGAAATCTTTGAGGGAGGTAAATCGCGATGCGAAGATTATTCTTCTGGCGCGGATTTATGAGGAGCCGACAGCGATGCGGCTGGTTAACTCGGCCTGCAACGGTGCTCTTTTGGCGGATGATTATTTGATTTGTCCAGTGCAGACAAATAGGTTTTACGAATTTGTTATGCCTGTCGGCGAACGGAAAAAGGAATCGGATGTGCTCCGGCCGGCTGATGAAATGAAAGAGAGAGTAAGCCAGCTCGAGAAACTGGCTACCGAGGATGAGCTGACAGGGCTGAAGAACAGAAGATATATCTGGGAATTTTCCAGACAGATTATAGAACATTCCAAAAAAAGGAGCAGGAGGGTTACGCTGCTTATTTTCGATATCGACAACTTCAAACATTACAACGACGTTTATGGTCACTTGGCCGGTGACGAGGTTTTGAAACAGGCAGCTGTTTTGATGCAGCGATGCTGCCGGGCACACGATGTGGTGGGCAGAATCGGCGGCGACGAATTTGCGGTTATTTTCTGGGACGACCCTCGCAGAGAAGGACAATCCGCCGAGGAAGCCGAGAGGCGTTTAACAACAGCGGACCACCCCAAAGAGGCGATTTTCATAGCAAAACGGTTTAGAAAAGAATTAGGAAAAACCGAGCTGCCTCAGCTGGGCCCCGAGGGTAAGGGAGTTTTGACGATAAGCGGAGGACTGGCGAGCTTTCCTCGCGACGGCTCAACGATTGATGAGCTTTTCGAAGAGGCCGACAAGGTTTTGTTAGAGGCAAAACGCAGCGGCAAAAATAGAATCTATCTTGTCGGCGGTCCCGAAGGTGACATCGCCGAAATTGAGTAGAATAAAGGAGCCGGGGATTTCTACACGTCTTTTTCGAGGACAACTGTTTCAGTAGGGCTGAGGAGTTTATAGCGTATTCCCCGCCAGCGGATAGTTCTGCCGAAAGCGGAAGAGATAATAAAGAACAGCAACAGTAGTGACCATACCCAGAAGAAAAGGATGTCGGCGGCGCGAGCAGCCCTCATTCTGCAGCGGTCATTTTCAAGCAATTTGCTAATCATTTTCTGTCTAAGTATTGCACGGCCTGCCTGAGATGCGAAGAAGAAGACAGGAACGACAGCAGCGACGAAAAGGAGCAGAGTTTCATTTTCCGCTTTTGCTATATAGATTGCCAAGGCAGCTCCGCCCCAAAGGCCCAATATGGAATACAGGGTGCTGAGTAGTCCGAACCACCAGGTTTTCGGCATACTTACCCTTGTGATTAAAAATTGCCGTCTGCCGAATTCAAAAAGCTCCCTCCACGTGGTGGATTCGTATGAAGCTACGAGACAGGCGGGGACAAAGGCCACTTTTTTGTGGGCTTTTTTGATGGCGTAGCTGAGTGAAAAATCATCGCTGAGAGCTGTTGTCCAGATTTTGTCGAGTTCCAATTGTCGGAAGACATCGACCCTAATAGCCATAGAGCCGCCCCAGACCTGGTTGAACGGCGAGTTACCGAGTAGCTGCGCAACCTTGGCGTTTATGGCAGACAAAGCTAAGCTGGCGAGATTGTTCTTTTTGGGAACAAACCAGCGGTAACCGCTGGCAGCGCCGTTTTTTGACTTTCGAAGAGGATGAACTATCTGGCTGAGCCAGTCGCTTCGGACACAAATATCAGAGTCGGCGAAAGCCAAAACTTCGATGTCGCTACCGAGCTTTTCGCAGCAGTAAAGCAGGTTATGAATTTTTTGACTGCGGGATTGTGTTAAGCCTGCCACCAGTACTTGTATGTCTTCGGCTTTGGAGCTTTGGCTCAAACTGTTTTTCAAATTACATAACTCGTCGAAAGCGGGGTCCGATTCGTCGGCAACTACAAATCTCAGCAAATAGTTTTCGTAGTCTTGGTTGAAAAATGAGGTGATATTTTCCCGGAAGGCGGAATCGAGCCCCTTGCAGGGTACAATTAGAGCAGTTCGCGGCCGGTATGATAAACGCTTCTTTTTATACTTGTCCATCGCATATCTATAGTTGCGCAGCATTAGAATCCAGAATAGTAATTGCGACAGAATTAGTGCAGCGGCTATATAGTAATACCAGTTCATATCGGATGATTATATTGAATTGCCCTGAGAATTCAAGATATGGAGGCCAACGGCACTATCGAGTCAATCAGCGTTTGGACGGTGTAAGACTTTGTCAGGTCGATCGGAAGCAAACAGCCGTGGTCATGGTCAGAGGCGATGATTAGAAGGTTATCGCCGGCCTCTTTCCATCCCTGTTGTTGCGGCTGGTGGCCGAGAATGAATATGTCGGCGTCGAAGAGTTCCGCTATTTTGTCGAGCGCTTGCTGGCTCATATTCCTGCCCCATGTAAGCAGATAGGCCGAGCCGGGTTTTTCGCAATCGTTGATTTTTAGCTGTTTATCGAAAATCTGTTTGTCAAACCTCTCCAGGAAACGGTCGCTTGGCAGGGAGTGAGATAGCCATATTCTGTTTGCGCATCTTACCGCCAACGGCTGAGAAAACAGGAATTGTCTTAACGCCAGTTTGACATCCTCACTTCTTTCGGGAAATTCACGCTTCAGAGCCGAGGCTGTTAGGCGATTCATCTCTTCGCCGTCCTTCATAACTTTATTGCTGTTGATAAACGCAATATCGTGATTGCCCATAATAATATGAACACGGTCGGGGAAACTCAATTTGTAGCGGGCGACATCCAAGAGCAGTCTGTGGGACAAGCAGCCGCCTTGTGTATCCCTGGGGCCTCCGTGGATAATTTCCTGCAGAATTACGTGTCTGTTGGGGTTGTTTTCCAGACCGGCAAAGGCGACGATTCTTTCAAAGTTGCGCCTATGTCCGTGAAGGTCACCGGTAGCAATAAGCTGGACGTCAGCAGGGAGGTGAATTACGTTGCCCCGTCTGAACTTATCCGCATTGTTGGCCTCTAAGGCCCTGTTCAGCAAATCAATTGTTTTCTGAGGCATCTTTGTCTGTTTTTATCTGGCCGGCCAATATACTGTGTATAAGCAGGTCTAGCCGTGATATAACCATCATCATATCACGGGGACGTTTAGCGGGCTCGTCTTCTATGCAATCCATTACGAGTTTCGATATTCCTATGGGTAATTGTTTTCTCAGCTCATGCGGTGCCAATCGCGGCGACGGCGGCATCGGAAGGCCGAGCTCGTTCTTCTTGGGTATTAAAGTCGGCACATGTTTTCCGGTCAGCGCCCAGTACATAGTCGCCCCCAGGTTAAAAATATCGGTTTTGGGTCCGAGTGCTTTGCGCCTCACCTGTTCGGGTGCTATGTAATCGGGAGTGCCTTGAATACGCGGTTTTATCGTTCCGATTCTACAGCTTTGTCCGAGGTCTATAATTTTAATTGTGCCGGACTCATTCATGAGAATGTTGTTAGGTTTTATATCGCAGTGGACGAGTCCCTGCTGGTGCATAGCGTGAAGGCCGCTTGCAACCATCCTGAATACGAGCAACACGTCGAGCAGACTCAAAGCGGGGCCGTCTTCGAGACTCTGTCCCTCGAACATCTCCATAGACAGCAGCAGTTCTTTTGCCTTGAAGATGCCGCCTATTTTTTTCAGTTTGTAGCACTTGCGAATATAAGGGTGGTCTACCCGCCGGCCTACTTTGTATTCGGTCTGGACCTGTTCGAATATCCTTGAATCTTCAGGCCGTTCGAAGATAACACGTTTCAGTGCGACGTTTTCGTTGTTCTGCTTGTCGGTTGCCAGGTATATTGTGCTGCGGGCGCCGATCCCGATGCGCCTGATTATGCTGAAACCGCCTATATCCAGTGTAACTTTGGCCATATTATTAACGAAAACCTAACAAACCAGCAATCTGCTTATATTTCACTCCAATCTAATTAAGATGCGCCAAACTGGCCTTCTGTTCCCTTATATTTCCCATTTAGCAATAAAACTGCTAAAAAGCAGTTTTTTTTGTGCTAAACAGTAACCAAACTCGGGCAAATTTTATAAGCTTCGTAACCTATAGTATAATTGTTTGCTTGTCCAGTATTTATAGTCGTTTTTATGTTATCGGCCAAAAAAAGAAGCAGCTTAAAATTGAGATATCCTGCGGGAATTGCTTTTTTTGAGGGTAAGCTCTCCGAGCAGGATTTAGTCTGTTTTTTCTCCCGGTTGGCAGAAGGCACTATAAAGCGATGCGTTAAAAGAGCCGAAAAAACGTTAAGTTTGCGTATTTTGTTGGACAGGAAAAGCGAGGGGACAAATTTGCAGAGTTTATATGAAATGCCAATATACTTTGTTGGGAGGTTAACAAAATGACAATTTTATTAATTGTGCTTGGTGTTGCAGTATTTTTGGCCTTAGCTTTGCCGGCTATTTTAACCGTTGTCTCTGTAAAAGGGTTGAGCAACCCGGAGTTGGTGCCGGTATCGTCGGAAGAACAAAGTAACGATGCTGGTGGTCATTGGGCAAAGGATAATGACTTTGCTTTCGTCGGAAACTTTTCTATGAAAGTGGGTATTTCAAATGCGTCTATGACGATATGGCGGCGTTCTGACAGGCCGACATTTTTCTGCAGTTATGTTGTTCAGGCGGGGGCTAATGTGCAAACCTCGTTTGATTTTGTGACTATGTTCGACAATGAGATAATACTCACGACGAATGACAAATCAGACAGTCAGATGCTGCCTACAGCTCCCGGCCATTATTTACAGAGTTTTTCATCGGCAAGCATAGATAAGCAGTGGGACCGCCATCTGCAGGCGGAAAATTATCTGATGGATGCCGGCGGTGCCGTGCTGGTTCAAAACGACAGACCGTTTGAAGATTGCTTTGTTAATACAATTCAGAAGCAGACTGCATTTGTGCGTAGTCTTCCGCTCTGGTCTTTGCGCGGAACTTACTGGTTTTACATTCGCAGGAGAATGCGTCACAACTTGTCGATTCAGACCCAGCACGATAGGGGCTGGGTAATGCTGCCTAATGAAATGCCGGGTTTTAAAAGCACCTCCGAGCCGGTTGTTGTCTCGGATGCCGAGCAGCCGGAAAAAGTTACAGTATAAACCGGTTTTCGTCTCTCTGTTTTTTAGGGGATGGGGGATGCGGACCGGCTGTCAATATAATCCTAAAGCTGTGTCTGCATAATTACCGTTTAACTCCAAACTCCCCGAGTAGGGCTCGAACCTACAACCTAGCGGTTAACAGCCGCTCGCTCTACCGATTGAGCTATCGGGGAATAGCAAACTATATATCGGCAAGTCGGCTCTGAGAGCCGTTCCTTCATATAAAACCGGCATTATCTGAAAATTCCGCGGTTTTGTCAAATAGCATTTCGGTTGGGAATTGTTTTTCTCTGCGGATAGTCAGACTATTGCAAAATTGGCTGAAACAGCATATAAATTAAGCTGCTATGGCCAAGGATGTGAAAAAGCAAATCGAGCAATTACGCAGCGAAATCCGCAGACACGACTATCTCTATTACGTTCTCAATCAACCCGAAATCTCTGACCGGGAATATGACAGATTCTTTACCGAGTTGAAGCTGTTGGAAGAGGCCAACCCGCGATTTATAACGGCAGATTCCCCTACTCAGCGGGTTTCAGGGCGGCCCCTTGAAGGTTTTAAAAGCGTCCGGCACGCTGTGCCAATGCTCAGTATAGATAATACCTATAACGCTGATGAGTTGAGGGCGTTTGATGAAAGGGTCCGTAAACAGCTCGGCAGCGGCGATTACGATTATGTCGTCGAGCTGAAAATAGACGGTGTCGCGGTAAGTCTTCGTTATGAGAAGGGTGGGCTTATCAGGGCTGCGACACGCGGCGACGGCGATGTGGGCGACGATGTTACCGCTAATGTCCGCACAATAAAAGCCGTTCCGCTTGTGCTGCTGGGAGGTAAAGGAATTCCCGATGTCCTCGAAATCCGCGGAGAAGTCTATATGCCAACGAAGGCATTTGTAGAGTTGAATAAGCAAAAAGAAAAGGCCGGTGAGCAGTCGTTTGCAAATCCGCGAAACGCGACGGCCGGTGCCTTAAAACTTTTGGACTCGAGAATAACCGCCAAAAGGAATTTGTCTTTCTTCGCTTATGCTACAGGTGAAGTTTCACGGCCGTTAGCGGACAATCATTACCAGACTCTGCAGAAATTTAAAAAATTCGGCCTGCCTGCTAATCCCGAAATAAGGCGGGCTAAAGATATCAATGAGGCATTGAAGATTTGTCTCAGTTGGAGCGATAAGAAATCGAAGCTTGACTACCAGATTGACGGAATGGTGATAAAGGTAAACCGATTTGACCAGCAGGGCATACTCGGGGCAACGGGCAGGGCTCCTCGATGGTGCATAAGCTACAAGTTTGCTGCTGAACAGGCTGAAACGGTTGTCGAATCGATAGACGTGCAGGTTGGCAAAGGCGGCACACTGACTCCTGTTGCTAATTTGACGCCTGTTTTGCTGGCGGGCACAACCGTAAAACGAGCGACCCTCCATAACTTCGACCAGGTCGGTCGGCTCGACGTCCGCCAAGGCGATACAGTCGTCATCGAAAAGGCTGGTGAGATAATACCTCAGGTAATCGAAGTCAAAAAGCAGATGAGGCCGAGAGGCACAAAGCCGGTTGAACCGCCGAAAAAATGCCCTAATTGCGGCTCGCCGGTTGCTAAAGACAAAGAAGGCGTTTATATCCGATGTCTCAATCCGAATTGTTTGGGACAGCTGAAAGAACGATTGAGGTATTTCGCCGGTCGCGGCCAGATGGACATCGAAAATTTAGGCGACGTTTTAATCGAGCAGTTAGTTGACAACGGGCTCGTAAAGGATTTTGCAGACCTTTATAAGCTGCAGAAAGCCGAATTGGCGGCTTTGGAGCGGATGGCGGATAAAAGTGCCGCCAAGGTAGTGGAAGCAATCGAGGCGAGCAAGACCCGGCCTTTATGGCGATTTATCACCGCTTTGGGCATTCGTCACATAGGAGGCCAGTCGGCCCAGATTCTTGCCGAGTATTTCGGTTCTCTCGACGCACTTATGGCTGCTGATAAAGAAGCGCTTGAAGCCATAGACCAGATTGGGCCTAAGATGGCCGAAAGTGTCTATGAATATCTCGGGGATAAAAAAAATCGGGCAGTTATCGACGGCCTGTTGGCCGAGGGCGTAAAGCCGGAGCGGTCAAAGCTTAAAAAACGCAGCGGCAAACTCGCTGGCAAGACTGTTGTTGTTACAGGTACTTTGAAGAATTTCACACGTCAGCAAGCCGAGCAGGCAATTAGGGATGCAGGCGGCAAACCGAGTTCGAGTGTGAGCAAAAAAACCGATTTTGTCTTAGCCGGAGAAGAACCGGGTAGCAAGCTCGCTAAAGCACAGAAACTCGGCGCCAAAGTCATAAGCGAAAAACAGTTTTTGGCAATGCTCAAGAAATAGAAATGAGAAAGCCATACGAGGGGCATGAGATAGCATACGAGAGGATGCGAAAAAAGGGCATTCGTTCTTGGAATGAAAATCATCAACGCGTAAAATACAAACCAATCACTGCGGACACAAAGCGATTTTTAACAGATGCCCTTGCTCAGCCCTGGGCCCCCAAAACCGGCAGGGCGATTGAGCTCGGTTGCGGCACGGGACCGATATTGAGGTGGGTTTGCAAAAAGGGTTTTAGCGGATTGGGTGTCGAAGTCAGCAAAACGGCTGTTGCTATGGCAAAAGAGCAGTCGAAGGGGCTAAATGTTAGATTCAAACAGGCGGATATATGCAGCATCGATGTCAGGAAATTTGGGAAATTTGATTTGGCGATAGACGGCCACTGTTTGCATTGTATTATCTCGGCTAAGGATAGAAAAGCGTTTTTCGAAAACAGCTTTAAGCTGTTGAAAAAAGGGAGCCTTTTTATTGTAATGACTATGTGCAGTCCGACAAACAGAAGAATATTCTCGAATGTATGCGAGGGGCAAAAGCTTATAGAGCATACTATCTATGCGCAGTATGATAAAGCCGGAGAATATGAAGGTTTTCTTACGCTTGATGGCCGGGATTATATGCCTACACGCAAAGTTCCGCATTGGAAAAGCATTTTGTCAGAAATCAAAAGAGCCGGTTTTAAGATTAAGCTGCTGCGGTATAATGAGGCATACGAAGAACCATTCGGTGACCTTTTTGTAGCGGCATTAACGTGAAGATTGTTAGAAAAAAAGAAATTATGGAGTATAACTATGACCTCGGATGAAAAATATATGCAGGCGGCGCTTCGGCTGGCGCAGAGGGGCGTGGGCGCTGTTGAGCCGAACCCGGCGGTGGGAGCTGTTTTAGTAAAATCGAATCAGATTATCGGAAAGGGCTGGCATAAAAAGTTCGGCGAAGGCCATGCTGAAGTAGAAGCCATTGCAGATTGTAAAAAACGGGTCTTTAATCCGCAGGGCGCTACGATGTATGTTACGCTTGAGCCGTGCAGTCATAAGGGCAAGACCCCGCCCTGCACAGACGCAATTATCGCCGCTAAATTAGCGAGAGT
>CAYXUW010000030.1:0-20276 GCA_964468375.1 uncultured Pirellulales bacterium
GTTCGGCGGCCTCGAGGGCAAGCTGGCCGCTGAGCTTGGCAATGAAAATTCTAAGGTCCGCTGTAAGCTCATTTCCTTTTATGGGTTTCTGTTCCTGTATATCCTTGGGATGGAAACCGGTTATGTGAAAACAGACGAATTCGAAAGGGTATTCTTTGTCGTTTTCAATAATTTCTAGTAGCTTTTCAGCGGATTCGAGTTGCTTTCGGCGTTTCTGGGGGGGCGCAAAGTGGAGCTGTATCAGTAACTGCGCCAAGTTTTGATTCTTTATCTGTCGCATATAACCAAGTGTCCATTTTACCAAAATAGGCGCAGAAAAACAGCGTTTTTTAACGCTGTTTTTGGGTTTTATCGTGTAGATGTCCTGAGCCGCTTCTTGCGATTGACGAAAGAGGCCTAGCGAGCTTTAAGCGATGAGAGTTTTGGCCACATCGACGGCCGAAGCGGCATCGGGTGCATAACCGTCGGCGCCAATCTTGTCCGCATAGCCCTGTGTTACCGGAGCGCCGCCTACCATAACCTTGGTTGAAATACCGGCGTCTCTCATCGCCTTTAAGGTTTTGTCTAAGGCGGGCATTGTTGTAGTCAGAAGTGCGCTCATACCAATCAGGTGCGGCTGCTCGGCTTTGACCTTTTCGATGAATACTTCAGGCGGGACATCGATGCCGATGTCAACAACTTCGAAGCCGGCACCTTTTAACATCATTACCACTAAATTTTTACCGATATCATGCAAGTCTCCCTCCACAGTTCCTATGAGGTATTTTGCCGTCGGCGCTACGCCTGCCTTGGCAAGTTCCGGTTCGAGAAGGTCTGTTGCCGATTTCATTGCCCTGGCACAAATAAGCACCTCCGGTATGTAAACTTCATTTCTTTTGAAACGGCCTCCAACGACATCCATTCCGGCCATTAATCCGTCGTTGAGAACGGTTTTAGCCGGTATGCCTTCGGCAAGGGCCGCCTTGGTCAGTTCTATTGCGGCGTTCTGGTCGCCTTTGATGATTGCGTCTGCCAGCGCTTTCAAATCTGCCATATTTGTTCACCTCATAACAAGTTATTAATCTGAGTTTTTACTTAACAGCCAAAACGGGAATTAAACACTATTTCACGACCTAAAACAAGCTGTTTTTGGTTATATCCCCAATTTTAACGATAAAATCAACAGTATAACCACATATAAGAGCAAATTTATGTTATTTGCAAAAATGCCGGAAATTGATATATCTATATGTTTTATTGATGTTATATCCGCTGATTTAATAATTTTGGTGCAGACGGTAGGATGTTTGCCGGACGGTAGATATGAGTAATTACATAGTTTTGGTAAAACAGGTTCCCGACGTAACGCAGATTACCGATGATGCGTTCGACCCTGAAACCGGGACGCTTATCAGAAGCCGTTTGGCAGGCGTTATCAATGACCTTGATGCACAGGCGCTGGCTTTTGCGAACTATATGAAAAAGATCGGCGACGACCGCAATGGCAAAATCATCGCCCTGACTATGGGGCCGCCTATGGCCGAAGAGGTTTTGCGATACAGCTTAAGCAGATGTGCCGACGCTGCGGTAATGCTGACCGACAAAGCTCTCGGCGGAGCAGATACGGTGGCTACGGCCAATCCTTTGGCTTGTGCCGTCAGAAGAATAGTTAAAGATTTTTTTGAAGGAAGCGCCGATTATTATGTGGTCTGCGGAATGCAGTCGGTAGATGGTGATACCGCTCAGGTGCCTCCGCAGATAGCTGAGGAGTTGTCGGTTCCCTGCATAGCGTATGCCACCGACACTGAATTCAAAGACAGCCGTTTCGAATTTACTCGTATTATCAGCGGTGGTAGTCAGACAGTTGCCGCTAAAAAATTACCTGCGGTAATCACCGTTGCCAAATTCGAGTATCCATTATTTGCTGCGTTTGCGGCAGCGCGGCGAGCCAACAGGATGAATGTTGTTTGCTGGAGCGGTGATGACATCAAGGCGACCCACATGGGTGCTAAGGGTTCGAAGACGCGTGTAATCCGGGTTTTCCCCCCAGGCAAAAGCGCCAGGAAATGTCAGCAACTCGGCGATGTGAAATCGTTAGCTAAAGCGCTTGTTGACAGCTTCAGAAACAGAGCCGAGCTTGCCCGCAGTGAGAGTGGTGAAAAGGGCCGCTACGTTTTACCAAGCAGGCGGGCGGACGGCTTTGACAGGAGCTTCGAGAGAACGAAAAAGGAAAACGAGGATTTCCAAATCTTATCACAGACGTTAAAGGATTTGGGTATTAGCGAAGTCAGTCGTATTGATGAGTATATTGAAGAGAAAATTCTTTCCGTTGCAGGGAGACATTTTCATAAGAGAGCGCTGGGTGATATGATAAACGGCCTGCAACTGAACGAACCCAGTTTTAGCGGCGAGGTCTGGGTCGTCGCCGAGCATAATTCCACAGCGGTGCATCCGGCGACGTTCGAGCTTATAGGTAAGGCCCGCGAGCTTGCGGATTCTTTGGAAACCAAAGTGGGCGTATGTTTAGCTGGGCACAAAATTGAGCCGATGGCGAAAGAATTAATCACTGCCGGCGCAGATAATATCTACATTATTGATGATGAGCTGCTGAGTGTATTTGACCCCTCTGCATACCGCAAAGCTGTTGCCGATTGCATAAATGCACATTGGCCGCAAATTGTTCTTTTCGGTGCGACGGCTCGGGGCAGAATGCTGGCGCCTATGGTCTCTTACCGGCTCGGTTGCGGGCTCACCGCCGACTGCACATCGTTCGATATCAGAGACAGCTCGCGGATGGGCCGGATAGCAATCCTTATGCAGACGAGACCGGCGCTAGGCGGCAATGTTATGGCGGCTATATGCACGAAAGATTCGAAGTCGCAAATGGCTACAGCTAGGCCGGGGGTTATGAAACGGCTGCCGCCGGATAAGTCCAGAACGAGTAAAATCATAAAACACAAGGTCCGGCTTTGCGATGATGATATAAGTTTGGAAATTATAAAGACGGAGCTTGGTGTTGGCTCTGTGAATTTTGATGCAGAGGTTATAATCAGCGGTGGCAGAGGGATGCAAAATCGGGATAACTACGAACGACTTGTGGGTTCACTCTGTAATTGCCTCGGTAGAAAGTTAAATACAATTGTTGAAAGAGGCGCTTCGCGAGCGGCGGTCGAGCAGGGTTTTGCTGAGCGTATACACCAAGTGGGGCAAACGGGCACCTCCGTCGGACCGAAACTTTATATTGCTCTGGGAGTGTCTGGGGCTATTCAGCATATGATAGGTGTTGCGAACGCCGGAACTATAGTCGCCGTTAACAGCGACCCGAACGCCCCTGTATTTAAGCAATGCGATTACTATATTGTCGGCGATGTAGAGGAAGTGGTGCCGCAGCTGGTTCAGGCGATGGAGACCGGGTAAAAATGTCAAACGATAAAGACTACAGCAAGGTGCAGGTTCTGATAGTTGGTGCCGGGCCGGCGGGTTTGGCTTGCGCGATACAGCTAAAAGCGCAGAAGCCGGATATGGAAGTTTGTGTAGTAGAAAAAGCCGCCGATTTGGGCAATCACAATCTCTCCGGCGCAGTTCTGGAAGCCGAACCGCTGCGTACGCTGTTGGATTTTGCTGTTCCTGGCTGGCGGGATAGCGAGACGGCTAAGGATATTTTGGCAGAGAAAGTCAGTAAAGACAACATTATGTTCCTTCTCGGAAAGAAGAGGTCGTTTCATATCTTCTTTGCGATTAAGCTTGCTAAAATATTCGGGTTGGGTTTCGGGCAGATGATACATAAGGGTGACTATATTTTATCTATAAGCAAGTTGACCAGATGGATGGGGCAGATTGCCAAAGAGCTTGGTGTTGAAGTGCTGACAGGTTTCGCAGTTGAAGATATTATTCTCGATGAGTCGGCGAATATTGTCCGAGGCGTCAAGCTTGTTGATCAGGGCTTTGACAAAGAAGGCCGGAAACAGCCGAACTTTGTAGAAGGTGAAACTATAAGCGCTGATTTTGTCGTGCTTGCCGAGGGCTGCGACGGATTTCTGACCGAGAAATTCGTAGAAAAGGCCGGCCTGCAGAGGCAGTCGCATCAGCTTTACTCGGTGGGTGTCAAAGAGCTCATAAAGGTGAGCAG
This sequence comes from uncultured Pirellulales bacterium, assembly GCA_964468375.1. Taxonomy (GTDB): domain Bacteria; phylum Planctomycetota; class Phycisphaerae; order Sedimentisphaerales; family Anaerobacaceae; genus CAYXUW01. The sequence goes on from CAYXUW010000030.1 coordinate 4,109, forward strand.
TGAGCAATATAGTAAATTTACTTCAGGCCGTGTCGTTCATGCTATGGGTTATCCAATCTGGACTCCGGTTTTCGGGCCCGGAATGTTTGGCGGTGGGATAATGTATCCGGCCGGTAACGACGGTATCGCTGTTGGCATGATTGTCGGCGCCGACTGGAAATACTGCGATTTCAATCCGCAGGATGCGCTGACAAGCTTCAAGGAGCACAGGTTTGTAAAGCAGTTTGTCAACGGCGGCACAGTAATTGAAGCCGGCGCAAAAATGATTCCCGAAGGCGGTTATTATGCCATACCAAGGGACCCGCAAAGCGGCAGCATCGGCAAAGGCAATTGCATAATAGCGGGAGACAGCGCTGGTTTTGTAAATATGCTAAAAATAAAGGGACTGCATAATGCTATCGGCTCCGGGATATTCGCAGCGAAGGCAGTTGCTGATACACAGGATTCACCGTGGGCCGCAGCGGATAAGTATACAGAGCTGATAGACCATTCTAGTATTGCCAAGGAGATGAAGTCGGCGAAGAATTTCCGCCAGACGGTCGCAAAGTTTGGGCCTTTGCAGGGGCTGCCGTTGTCTGTTTTAGGAATACTTTTGCCTAAATTCGATGTCGAAGAAGATTACAAGGCGATGACCGCCGCGCGATATAAATTAAAACCTAAACAGCAATTCGACAAGGATACATTTACCGCAATGGCGGCGACCGAGCATCGCGAGGAACAGCCCAGTCACCTTAAAATCTTAGACACCAATATCTGTACGGGAAAATGCACGCCGAGATTTGATAGACCCTGCATCACATTTTGCCCAGCGGGAGTATATGAAACGGTGCACGGTGAGGTAAAACCAGCCAATCCGTCGAATTGTCTGCATTGCAAGACCTGCCAGAGAAAATGTCCGTTCGATAATATCAGATGGACGGCGCCGGAAGGCGCCGGCGGGCCGCGCTATAAGCGAATGTAAGACAGGCCGCAGCGTATCTTTGGGGTGGGTCTTATAAAAATCCCCACAATAGAGCATATTTTGGCTACACGTGAAAAATCGAATTACATAAAGTATTGTTTTTGTAAAGCCGATAACAAAAGTGTGGATTCGCATTATAAAAGCGGAGCGTTAATCAAATATTATAAGGGATGCGGAGGGGCCTATTTTGCAATACATTGTGAAAAGTGAGTTCTGATAAAAAAGGGGGAATTATGTCGGTTCAGTCAAGGCGGGCGATGGTTTTTGTGGCTTTGCTGGCTTCAATGACAGTCGGAACAATAGTTTTAATGGCTCTTGGCAATAATCCCCCTTCGGCAGGAGAGTTTTGTCTGTCTGGGTATTATCATCTCGACCCTATAGAAAAGGTTATTGTTTCTCGTGTTGCTCAATTCCCCGACCGCTGGAACCGAATCGAGATTTGCGATAGCGGTACTAAAGCCGGCAACATAAAACAATTAGCTTCACTGAGCGGCTTGAATAATCCCGGTGATATTGACTGTCATTTTGTTATATGCAACGGCCTCGGTGCCGCTGATGGTCAAATACAGCCGACCGAGAAATGGCAGAGACAATGGTCGATTATTTCAGACCGAAATCAGAAAGGCAGTGATAAGACTATCCGAGTCTGCGTTATATCCGATGGCGAGAGCACCCTTCCTACTGATTTCCAGATTAAAAGGAAGGAAGCATTAGTCGAGGGGCTGTGCAGAAAGTTCGATATTCGGCCCGATTCCATCTGCTACTCTGACAGTTGGCAGTAACGGCCGCAATCCTGCGAAATACCGCTGAATAAAATCCGCAGCTTTTACCTGTTTATGGGACTTAAAAAATCAGCCGGTCCTATAAATACTTTCTATTTGAGGATTTTTCGCAGGCGCGTTTTCAAAGACACATCATACATAAAGCGGTTACTCGATAAGACCGACGATTTCGATAAGAGCGGCATCTTCGATAGAACCCGCAGAACTGTGAAATCAGATAGCGGAATAGATCGGTTGATATTGATGCCCGATAAACGAGATTTGTGAAAGGAGTCAAAAGTGGTAGTAGACACAGTTATAGGCAGCTTCAGCATGGATATGGGCATTGACCTTGGTACATGCACGACCTTGGTTTGTGCGCGGGATAAAGGTATTGTGCTTAATGAACCATCTGTGGTTGCTGTTCGCAAAGGAACTAATACAGTTCTAAACAACGGCGAGGCGGTCGGTTTCGTTGCACGTGATATGCTCGGCAAGACACCGGGCTCGATTAGTGCAATAAGACCTTTGAAAGGCGGTGTAATCGGCGATTTCGAAGTTACCGAGGCGATGCTGGGATATTTTATCAGGAAGGTCCATGGCAGAAATGGTTTTGTCAGACCCCGAGTGGTAATAGCCGTGCCGAGCGGAATAACATCTGTCGAGCGGCGGGCGGTTATCGAGAGCGCCGAATACGCAGGCGCCAGAAGGGTTTATCTTGTCAGTGAGCCGATGGCGGCGGGAATCGGGGCGGGACTGCCTATTACTGAGCCGACTGCTTCGATGATTGTCGATATCGGCGGTGGAACGACAGAAGTAGCGATAATAACTCTGGCGGATATCGCAAGCTACGAATCAGCTCGTGTCGGCGGCGATAATATGGACGAGGCGATAATTAACCACCTGAAGAAAACCTACAATTTGCTCATCGGTGAGCCGAGAGCTGAAAAAGTCAAAATACAAATCGGCTCTGCCGCTCCGTTGGAGAAGGAACTGACGATGGAGGTGTCAGGAAGAGACACGATTTCGGGACTGCCGAGAAAAATAGTCATAACCAGCGAGGAAATCCGTGAAGCGCTGCGTGAACCCGTCGCCGGGATTATAGAGGCGGTTACAATGACACTGGAAAGGACGGAACCGGAACTGGCCGCCGATTTGATAGAAAACGGCGTGCATATTTGCGGCGGTGGGTCATTACTGCGCGGGATGGATACCGTCTTGGCAAACGCGACGGGTTTGAACGTCGTGAGGGTGGACGACCCGCTGAGTTGCGTAGCCCGTGGTACCAGCGTGTATTTGGAAAATCTGGAACTGTGGAAAGATACGATGGACTATGACGGAAACGGATGGGAATGAAAAGTATGGTAGATTAGTGACTAAACGTTGTCGGTTTCTTGACAGATTTGAAGTATGAGCGGCTGATATGAAAAGGAAACGAACGAGAACCCGGAGCTCCAAACGCAGCAAAGCTGGCTTTAGCTCTCTCTCCACGAGAATGTTGTTTACTTGGTTTATGTTGGTGGGGTTTATTTTTCTTTTTGCTCCGCAGAGTCTGACAAGTAAATTCCAGTTTGCTTTTGTTCGCTTCTTCCGTTGCCCTTTAAATGTCGGCAGAAATGTTTCACTCCTGGCCCATACGCAGAAGACGCTAACTGATGCTGCCAGCCGCCGGGAAAACAGCCAGCTCCAAAACCGCATCGCAAATCTCGAAGAAGAGCTGCTTCAAAAACATAAGAAGGTCGAAAAGCTACTGGGGCTGCGCGACAGATTATATGCACTGGATGGCGCAAACTTAATGCTTGCTGATGTAATCACGGCTTCTGTCGATGGAATGAACAGCAAGCTCATAATCAACCGCGGTAAAATTGATGGCTTGGCCGAAGGACAGTTCGTCTTAAGCGAAAACAGCGTTATTGGAGTTGTATCAGATGTCTCGTCCCGTATTGCCAGGGTTAAGTTGGTCACCGACCCAGCCTCGAACATAGCGGTAAAGATAGAGGGATTAGATGTAGGCAGAATACTGCAGGGCGACGGCAGGGGGGCAGCTAAGGTTCAGCTGCTTTCAACAAAGCATAATATCAAAGTAGGAAGCGACGTTTGTGCCTGTAAAAAGCCCGGATTTCTGGACGCTCCGATGAAGATAGGAACAGTGGCACAATGTGAAAGGGCCGACGAAAATCCCTTGCTCTGGGATATAACGGTAAAGCCCGTTTGTGATGTGGAAAAATTAAATGATGTGACCGTAATCGTAATGAATCCGCAGGAACAGCTAAGCGGGCTCGTTGCTTCCGGAGCTGTTCGCAGGTGATTTCGGTAAGCAAGGTAAAGTAGACTTGGTTGATTTTGATAACTGGGAAGGAGAATAAGATGGCTCGCTTTTACGGCAGACGAAGAAGCCGAAATAAAAGATGGATATACGAAATTTCGGTGCTGCTTATTATTGCTGTAGTGGTTGCCTTTGTTTACGGGCGTTATCCTTTTGGCCGGGGCGGTGCTGTTGTGACCTCAGCTGATACCGCTGTCCTCATGGGAAATGAAGCAATTGCGCCTTTGGTTGAAGCCGCAGCGGAGCCGGATTTGTTAAAGATTCCTGAGCCGACAGAGGATGATAATCCATTGGCGGCAGAGCTTATTGCTGAAGCGGTTTCATACATCGAGGCAAGGCCGGCTAAGATTATGGAAGCACGTGATAAGTTAAACGAGACGTTACAGTTGCCTATGAGCGGCCAGCAGCGGGAATTTGTTAAAAGGCAGCTTTCTGCACTTGCAAAGCAATGGTTGTTCAGCAGAACGGTTTTTCCTGAGGATGAGCTTTGCAGCTATTACAGGGTCCAGCCGGGAGATTTGCTTTCGACAATCGGCAGGCGATTTAAAGTGCCTTACGAGATTCTTATGGAGATTAACAACATTAGACATCCTGAAGCTCTACAGGCGGGAGAGACAATAAAAGTAATCAACGGCCCGTTTCATGCGAGAGTATATCGTTCGACTTTCACTATGGATTTGTTTCTCCAGGATACTTACGTTCGCAGTTTTCCCGTCGGGCTGGGTAAACCGGGGATGGAAACACCGACCGGGCTTTGGGCGGTTAAGTTTGGTGGTAAACTTATAGCTCCTACCTGGGTGGACCCTGTTTCCGGCAAAAAATATGAGCCGGAGGACCCGGATTATCCTTTAGGGTCGAGATGGATTGGACTGGAAGGCCTTAAGGGAAATGCTGTAGGCAGAACAGGTTTTGCAATTCACGGCACTAAAGACCCCGACCAGATTGGTACCGCCGGCTCACGGGGATGTATTCGTATGCGTAATGAGGATGCGATACTGCTATATAGCTTACAGGTGCCGCTTTATTCTCGGGTGGAAGTAGTGCAATAGGGACAAGCTGAAAAATAATTCGTACTGACCCAAAGGCCCCAACCGCTTTTGGGTCTTTTTTATTGCGCATCACAACAGCGCTCGCGGGGGGATAAATTTTTTCATCGCGACCCTATAAAATCCCTTTTTTCTCCGTTAAATGCCGGATATCAGCTTTCTAAGTGATGTTTTGGGCTATTTGATTGAATTGGAAAGGCATTTTTGATACAATGCTTCCCAACAATTCAAGGATGAGGGACTCAATCATAAAGGCGGGGGACGGTCTTGGACTGACTGCAAATTCAGTAATCGGATAGTAGAAAGGGTGTTATGAAAAGAACGGCAATTAAAGGTTGTTGTGTTGGTTTCCCTGGCACAAGGACTATTTTCATCGTAATTCTGCTTGCAGCCGTTGTATGTATACCTGCCGGCATTGTTGGCGCTGCGGGGCAGCGGATAACATTGCTCAATGCTGCCTTCGGCGGATTTGGTAATTTCATACAGATTCCGGAACAATCTTTCGAATGGCAAACCGTCCGAATGCGTGTGACTGCTTATTGTCCGTGCGAAAAATGTTGCGGCAAATGTTCAGACGGCCAAACGGCCTGCCTTCACAAAATATGCCCCGGTGATGCTTTTGTTGCCGCTGATAAAGAATACAACTTTGGCACCGAGATGATTATTGCCGGTTACAACAATGGAGAGCCCGTAAAAGTTCTTGACAGAGGCGGTGCCGTACAGGGAAACAGGATTGATGTTTTCTTCAGCTCCCACGAAGAAGCTGTTAACTGGGGTGTCAGGTACATTGACGTCAAAGTGCGCGAATATCCGCAAACACAATAGGTGTGGAACCTTCTCACAAATAGCTGGTTGCAGGGGAAATAAATTCTAACGGGACGACCTGCAGGATTTAATAGCACCTTGCAGTTTGTTGATTTATTGCTTTTTTTGAGTCTCTTTTTGTTCGTTCTTTTCGCGCTGGATAGCTTCGTATACTTCCTTGCGATGAACAGGTATATCCTTCGGGGCTGCTATGCCGAGGCGGACTTTGTCCCCGCGGACATCGACGATGGTAATCTCGACGTTGTCGCCGATCATAATAGACTCATCTTTTTGTCTGCTTAAAACCAACATTTTCAACTCCTTTTGTCGGCTGGCCTTTCTATTTATATTTTACGAAGAGAACCGGCTGTCTGTTCACCCCTCTGCTGGCCTATACTCTTATCTCAAAACAGCTTAGCTTAAAGTAGCATCCAGCCGCCAAATTCCTGGCTCAAATGTATCTTCGGCTAATTTCAAGACCCAAAACAACCATTTTTGTTTTTGTTTGGGGATTGAGGTTTAATTATGGGACTCTGAACACGTAACTGTATAAAGTATATACACTTATCTGCAAATTCGTATTGAAATAAATTTTCGAGTGAGGCAAGGCAGAGGCCCAAGGAAGCCGTATTTCGGCAGGTTTAATCCTGAGCGCTTCTATCAGGTCGCATCGGGTGTGTTTTGTCTTGACGAGTGAACGGCCAGCCAGTAACCGGCGATTGAGCCCAACGTGCCGAAGGCCACCATTTGCACCGGCAATATGGAAATAACCGAATTAGACAAAAAGACCGGCGGATAGTACGCGACAAGATGCTGCAAGGTGTCTTGTTTGACTTTCGTGATAATTACAAATCCGGTTACCAAAGCCGAGGCAATCGTTGGCCAGATATAGCTGGCGTTGAGAAATTTCTTAAAAAGAAAGGCGACTATTCCAAACGAAACTAATACGGCAAAGGCGATTTGGCCGACCGCCGGCTGCCCCACAGCTGAACCTATTTTGACGTCTTGGGCAAATACCCCGATGCAGAATTGGGCTATGAAAATCGACAAGATTACAGCGATTATCGCATTCAGATATATGTTTCGATTTGCTGAAAGGGACTTATCCTGGCTTTTATTTGATTCAGGTTTTGGGAGTGTTTTCTGGCCGATGCACACACCGGCAAATCCGGCGGCGACGATGAAAAGCCAGAAAATCGGCTCCCATTTAAGAGCCGCAAAAAGTTCCTGTCGCTGAGCAAAGGTTGGGTTCAGCCGCATCAGTTCTGCCATATTGCCGTATCGTACCGCCCAGAGAGCGAGTCCTGCGGGCACAGCTAAAATACCGATTTCCCTGCCGTAGGGCCGGGAAATAAGATAGCCGATAAAGCCCGTTAAAATCGCCAGGCAAACTAAGATTATTTTACCGCCGAAACCAGGCACCGATACGACCCCGGCCGACTCAGCCGTTCTTCTCAGGGGGGCTAAAAAACCTGTCAGGATAACGCCGGCTAATAAAACGGCCATCACCCTCAGTTTCACAGGCCAGGACAGGTCTGAGAACATACCTATAACCACAAGAACACCTGCCAGAGAAATTGCTGTCTTAAATATCAGCGGCCCCGATAATTCCATAACTCAGCTTTCCTATTGTCGAAAAACGAATCCTTAATGCACCGGCAACAGAATACCACCAAGGTCGCAGATTATCAATAATCAACTTGAGCAAAACACCCGACTTTGGTAAATTACCGCCGTATACTGGATGGGTTCCCGCAGGGCGGGGTTTCAGATTTCAGATATTCTAACAGGAATCGAGGTTTAGTTATGAATGTGTTGTTAATCGGCAGTGGCGGCCGTGAGCACGCTATCGCCTGGAAGCTGACTCAATCGAAGAATTTAGGCAAACTCTACATTGCCCCTGGCAATCCGGGTACGGCCAGGTGTGGGGAAAATGTCCCTATCGGTGTTAATGACATCAACAAACTCGTGGACTTCGCCAAGCAAAAAAGTGTGGCTCTTGCAGTAGTTGGTCCGGAAGACCCGCTTTCGGCAGGGGCGGTCGATGCGTTTGGAGCCGCTGGGATAAAGGCATTTGGTCCTAGCGCCGGCGCCGCACAGCTTGAAGCGGACAAAGCATTTGCAAAGCGGCTGATGCGCTCGAGTGCCGTCTCCAGCGCAGAGGGGCGAATTTTTGAGACGTTCGCCGACGCCAAAGCGTATATCGCAAGCAGAGATGAACCTGTAGTAGTAAAGGCGGCGGGGCTCGCAAAGGGCAAAGGAGTTTTCGTTTGTGATGACCCTTCCGATGGTATTTTGGCGGCGGAGAAAATAATGTGCGACAAAATATTCGGCTCAGCCGGTGATAAAATTGTCGTTGAGGATAAGCTGCTCGGCGAAGAAGCTTCAATACTTGCTTTTGTAGACTGCAAAACTATTTATGTTATGGAGTCATCGCAGGACCACAAACCAATTGGCGACGGTGACATGGGGCCCAATACCGGCGGAATGGGAGCTTACAGCCCTGCACCGGTTGTTACCGATGCTCTTATGGACAAGGTCACACGCGAAATTCTCGTGCCCATAGTGGATGGGATGAATCGCAATGGAACACCGTATAAAGGTGTGCTTTATGCCGGTATTATGGTTACTGCCGGCGGGCCGCGTGTGCTCGAATTCAACGTTCGCTTCGGCGACCCGGAAACTCAGCCGATTCTAATGCGGCTGAAAAGCGATTTATTAGAAACTATGTTGGCAGTTTGCGACGGCAGACTGGATGAGGTTACACTTCAGTGGGACCCCAGACCTGCTGTTTGTGTGGTTGTGGCTTCCGGCGGTTATCCCAGAGACTATGAAAAAGGAAAAATAATAACCGGCATAAACGAGGCCGAGAAACTTGAGAATGTCGTCGTATTCCACGCCGGAACCGCTGCAAAAGATGGGGATATTGTTACCAGTGGCGGCAGGGTCCTGGGGGTAACTGCTATGGGGCAAGCCATAGCAGATGCGAAGGCAAAAGCGTACGAGGCCGTAGATAAAATCAAATTCGACGGGGCTTATTGTCGTCGAGATATTGCAGACAAAGCGATAAAAAAGACGATATAGTCGGTGGAAATGAAAAAAACCATAAATGCGCATTACGTTTTGCGCTGAATACTGTAGAAAATGCCCGTAAACTCGAATGCATCAGCCAAAGCCGCAGTCAATGAAAGGTATCTTCTTCTTTGGCCTGTGGCGATTTTAATTCTGGTCTTTTGTTTGTGGCTTGCCTTTATACTGGCCGGCAATGTCCTTTGCGAAATCGCTCTTAACCAGATTGCCGAGTTGACCGACACCGAAATAACAACCAAGTCGGTTGATTTCAACACCGATGGCTCCGTTTATATCAATAAGCTCGTAATCAGTCCGGAGCAGCAGAAGAAATATGATGATACGATACTGAGGGCGGAGAAAGTATATGCACGTTTCAGCATAGGGAGCTTATTGTTATTACACCCTCGCTTGAAAAAGATAAGCATAGAGGATTTTGTCTTTGATGCTCAGCACGACTTGGACACCGGCCGGTGGAACATCTCCGGCTTTAGAATCAAGCCGCCCAAAGGCGCCGCGAGAAAAATACCTGTCATTCGGCTGAAAAAAGGAATGCTGCGATATAGTAAAGTTTCAAACTGGCAAGTTAAAGTTGTTGCGGCATTGCCCGTTGATGCAGAGGTTACTCCTGTTCGTAAAACACAGCTGGGCTACAGCTTTGATATAACTACTGCTGAGAGAGCCGGCCGTGGCAAAAGCGTCCTGAGAGGATTTTTCAAGCCCGGAAGTATTACAATTGATGGCGGAATTTCGTCAGCCGACATCCCCGCCTTTGAGAAGGCTTGGGTGATAAGTGGTCTGTCCGCCGAATTGAATTATGACCAAAACAACGCTTATTCACTGAAACTCAAAATAGAAGAAGTGCGAAGCAGGAATACCTTGATTAGCGATATACTTGCTCCTGATGAGCAGGTGTTTTCGGCTAGGCCGGGCCCATTTGCTGCTCTGCAAAGGTTTTTCAGTAGATACCGCCCGTCCGGGACGTTTGCCGTTGACCTCGAAGCTTTCGGCAATTTGGAACGGTTGGGCAAAAGTAGATTGGTAGGAAAAGTTTACTGCAAAGATATCTCCATCTGCGACAGAAGATTCCCCTACACCATAAATCATCTGGCCGGCCGGATAAACCTGACCGAGAGAAAGGCGGTCTTGAACAATCTGGCCGGCAGCCACGGTGATGTAAAGGTGATATTAGACGGCTGGTCTGAGGGCTTTGGACGGAATTGTAAGTATCAGCTCCGAATTACAAGCGACAATATGATTTTAGAGGATGACTTATATGATGCGTTAAATGCAGACCGACAGAGAGCATGGGCGTCCTTTTCACCGACCGGTCTTGCGGCGATAGATTACAAGCTCAGCCGACAGTCGCCGGCCGAAAAGGAAAAAACGTTAGAGGTCGAACTGCTTGGAGCCGAAGCTGCGTATCGCCGTTTTCCTTATCCGTTAAAAAATCTTTCCGGAAAGTTACTGTTTGCTGATGACAGCATAAACATTTCAGAGGTAACTTCACAGGTGAGCGGCCGCGAAATAACCTTAAACGGCCGGGTAACCGGTTACAGCACCGCTCGCCCTGTGTATGATATCTTAATCGAAGCAAATGATATCCCCTTGGATTCGACGCTGGCTCGCAGTTTATCCGATAGTCAGAGGGATTTTTACAACCAGCTTGGTATGACCGGATTAGCTGACGCTGGCATAAAGGTTTTTACACCTGAAAAAGATTCTGGACCGGCGACTTTTGTAGCTGACATCTCACTTAAGGAAACTTCTTTGAAGGCGGATGATTTCCCGTTGCTTATCTCAGACATATCGGCAAAGACTGTAATTACGCCCGGCTTAATACAGGTCGAAGATTTCAGCGGTCGTCATAATCACGCTGTCGTTTCGATGACCGGCCGAATTTGGCCCGGAGATGAGACCCAGCGGCCGCAGTATTGCTTATCGTTGAATGCCGAACGTGCAGAAATGAGTGATGAGTTAATTTCCTTAATGCCGTCGCCGCTGGGAAAAATCGTCTCCCAGTTGCATTTGCAGGGAGAGCTGAACCTCTCCGCAATTTTGAACAATACAGACAGAGAAGATTGCCCACCCTATGCGATAACTGTGGACTGTCCCGGAAACAGCATTAACTTCGAGGAGTTTGCCTACCCTGTAAAAGATATTACCGGGGGGCTTACGATAACGAAAAATACTATCATACTAAACCATATTACCGGAGACCTCATTTCTCGGAGAGATGACGAAACAGCAGTTTCCAGAACCCCAATTGATGATACCCTGATAACGCCGGATACCTCGACTGTAAAAATTAACGGCCAAATCATTTTTACCGATGACGTTCTCAGCAGCGACCGGCTTGAGCCTATAGCAGGTGACGTTGCTCTTGCTGCGGACAGTTTAGGCATTAAGGGTAAATCCCTAACGGCACTGAAGGTGGATACCTACTATAACCCCGACCGCCAAAGCTGGATGAGCGAAAGTCTCATCGCCGAGTGTTACGGCGGCGAATTAACAGGCAAATTTGAATTGAAACAGCCGACAGAGACGGCTTTGGAGTATCATTTGCAGGCGGGTTTTGATAATGTTGATTTAAAACAGTTTCTTTCGGATACGGATGCCGAGGATGATTCTCCCAGCGACCACACCAGCGGAAAAATGAGCGGAATATTGAGCGTCGCCGGACGGGTTGGTGAAAGCTTGCCCTATATCGGCCGATGCCGCCTTAGGATAACCGATATGCAGGTTGGTAAACTCTCACCGCTGGCAAAGCTGTTATATGTATTGAAATTGAAAGAGCCAAAAGATTTTGCCTTCGAACAGATGCTTGTTGATTCATACATCCAGCACGACAAGCTGTTTCTCGAACAGTTTGATTTGTCCGGCAAAGCTGTTGCTTTTAATGGCTCTGGTTGGATAGACCTGAAAAGCCACGATGTGGATTTGCTGCTTTTTGCAAGGGGCCGGCGCATAACCACCGCTGAGCCATCTATTTTGCAGTCCCTGACAGAAGGTCTTGGACAGGCGGTTGTCCGAATAGAAGTAACCGGAAATGTTTACGACCCGCACATGAACACCGCGACCTTGCCCGTCATAAAAGAAGCCGTAGAAATCCTCGGCACACCCCGCCGTTAGCGAATCAGTATTGTGGCTTGGTCAGGGTGCTCATTATTCCAGTTCGGTTATTCTGGTGAATCGGACTAAAGCGTTTTTGGTTTGCGGATGCGGTTCAACTGTACCTATCAGCCCAACCTTCCGGCCTACAAATTCGCTTAAGTCCGCTTCTGATAGCGGACCCTCTGGCAAAGCGTAACAGGCTGTTTGACCGGAATCGTCGATTATTCGGTAGTGTTTTAGTTCTTCTTCTTGCCCGTAAATTTTCGAGATTTGAAACTGACCTATCGTTGTAAGATGCCCTAAGTCCGGAACTTCTGCTAACGCCTTGACACGCCACTTTTCTATCTGTTTGAGCTTATCCTGTAATTGTGAATCTTGATACGGCACCGCTTTGTCCACTGCAAAAGCCAGCTCGTAAAACCCTACCTGTTTGAGCGTGAGCTCCGCATAACGCGCTGCTTTGCCCGCACGGTTGTTGCTGGCAATTTCAGCCAGTTTTCTCTTTATTTCTGTATATTTTTGTTGAGCAAGGGGCTTGGTATGCTCGGCCTTGATTTGCTCCGCCAGATCATAATACTCTTTTAACTTTTCAGACTCGATAAAGAAGTTCATAGGAGCAGGTTCGGGAACATTAGCTTCGGGCTCAGTTAGCACAGCGGGCGGCGCAACTTCACCAACAGGCCCGAGAGGCTTGGTGTATTGGGTGAGTACCCAAAGATAAGCACCGCTCGGCGGAACAATTTTATAATAATCATCTGTTTCCTCACCAAGCAGTTTGACTTTATCATTTTTATTGAGATGCAATTGCACAGTCGTGGAGTGTATCGGTTTGAGCAGGTCCGAGCCGGCATAGACGCGAACAGAGTCGCCCGTAACAGTTCCCATATTCGGATTATCCGGGTCAATGCTGACATATTGTTTTGAAATCCACGAAAAGCTGCTCTCCGGCGGAACAATGTGAGACCAGCTGTATTTGCTGGCAACCACCGTTACTCTGTCACCCGCATTGAGCTTGCCGCAGTGATAATAATTCGTGCCGGGGCCGGAGCGAATGTTGACGTTGTCGTTGGTTATTTCTGCAATGTAAGGAAAAGACAGCTTTGATTCTTCCGGCTCCTGGCCGAGCCCGACGGATGTTAAGATTATCAAAAGAGCAAGAATAAAGATATTAGAGAGTTTGGTATGAGATTGCATTTTGTTATCTCCCAAAAAAAGCCCCTTTCTAAAAAGCGACCAAATCGCCGAATTATTTTACTCGCGTCAAGTTAGCACCCGTCCCGACGGTTGTCAACTTTTTTTCTCATCTGAATATTCCCGCCTCGCCGCCGAGCGGTCGTCAGGACGGCAAAAGCCCCGCACTTGTCCTATTTTTTCAGTTTGGCGAGTTCCTCATTGCACATTTTTACCTGCCCCGGCTCGGAAAGTCTTTGAGCTGCCGTCTGCAGGTGCTTTATCGCCAAATCCGGCTTATTCAGATAGCGCGAATACAATATACCCAGCATAAGCTCCACCTGCTCGACATATTCGTAATTGCTGTAGTGAGTCAAAAACTTTTCATAGGCCTGTGCCGATTCGGCGTGTTTATTTTCACCGGCGAGCTGATTGGCGATATCCAGCAGATACTGCCGGGGCAAAACTTGCTCGCTGTCGAGCTTGATGAGCTCCAGATAAGCTTCGGCGGCGGCAGGAAGATTGTGTTGCGTAATACGATTGACAGTCTCGTTGCGGAGTTGCTTGATTTTTTCTTCCTGTCTTTGTTGAGCGGCTGTTTTCTTAACTTCTTTTACCTTTATTTTTTTGGTTGTTGTCCGGCCGGTAAAAGGGTCGTAACCGCTCGAGACGACATCGCGGTAACGCCGGCGCTGATTCCACCGTTTTATCATCGCCCACAAGTCGAGATGACTGCTGCTGATTAAGCCGGTGGCAAGCATAATCAGCATTGCTGAGATACCGAAAGCATAGCCCGACAGGTGGGCGTCATAGGCAACATTGGGCATGCTTCTTTCCGCCACATTGTCCCAGAAAATCAGCTTAAAGCCGATGAAGTATAACGCTGAAATTTCGATGGTGTTGATGAAGTAGATAAACCAGTAAAAAACCGTAATCAGTGTCTGCGGAAACAGCACCAGATATGCCCCCGTCACAGCCGCCACCGCCCCGCTGGCTCCGAGAGCCGGATTGACCCTCATCAGTGCGTGCCCTATCCCGCTGAATGCCGCGCCCGCCAGGTAAAAACACAGATACCCCACGTGCCCGAGCTTGTCGTTGACATTATTGCCGAACAGATACAAAAAGAACATATTCCCGGCAATGTGCCAGATGCCGCTGTGCAGAAAAGAGTAGCTTACGAACTGCCATAGGTGCGGACGCATAGGCGTGAGCATAAACTGCTCTATCCCCGGCCTGAAGGCAAGGTGATGTGTTTGAGGGTCTATATAGAACTGTAGAAAGAAAACGGCAAAATTGGCCGCTATCAGGGCGTAATTTGCGTATGGCGTCCGCCACGGCCGGATACTTGTCCTGATAGGTAATATAAACAGCATAACTAAGTACCGATTTTAAGATTTAAAACTGAGAAACGATTTATTGTAGCGGCAAATAACGGTTGCGGCAAGATATAAAAAAAGGGACGGCCAAAACCGTCCCGCCTGGTGAGGTATTTATTGGAGGCAGTTTTCCCCCGCTTGCGGAAAACACCAAGAACCAACATATTGTTTTCCCTGCTCGGCCTTCCCCCCAGCCGGCCCTTTTTCTATTGAAAATATAAAAACAAAACTGCCCGGTGCCAAATTTCACATCAAAAAAAACTTTATTTTTCCCCCGTGCAATGTTAATCATTGAATTTTAGTCGAGTTGTAAGTGGCGCAAATGAGCACAGAAAAAATAAAAAACCGCATCGGGGCAGTTCGTGACCGCCTGAAAAAACAGCGGCTAAAATCCCTTTTAATAACAAAACCAGCCAGCGTAACCTACATAACCGGCTTCTTGGGAGATAGTAGCTGGGCCCTTGTTATCGGCAGAGCTGTCTATCTTCTGACCGACAGCAGATACACCGAACAGGCTCGGGCTCAGTGCCGCGGCTGCAAAATAATTCAGTGCAAAGCAACAGCGGCTGCCGAGCTGGCCCGGCTGCTTAAGAAATATAAGTCCCTGCGAACGCTGGCCGTAGAGGATACCACTTCGCTCGCTACCTTTGAGTCATTGAAAAAGCACGTCAAAGTCCGCCTCAAAACAGTCGCCAGTATTGTCGAATCTGTCCGCACCATCAAGGACAAAAGCGAAATTACCGCCGTAATCGCAGCCGCACAGATAGCCACAAAGGCCCTCAGGCAGACCTTTAAATATATAAAGCCCGGCGTGACCGAGAACGAATTGGCCGGCCGCTTGGATTTCCAAATCCGCAAAGCTGGCGCCGACAGCAGCTTCCCCACAATAGTCGCTTTCGGCCCCCACGCTTCGCGTCCCCATCATCAGCCGACCCGCAGGAAGCTCAAAAGAAATGACACCGTCCTCATCGACTTCGGCGTCAGATACAACGGCTACTGCTGCGACATAACAAGGTGTTTCACCGTCGGTCGCTTGAGTCCCTTCTATAAAAAGGTATATAACGCCGTGCAGGAAGCACAGGCCGCCGCCATCAAAATAATAAGGCCCGGCGTCGCGGTCAAAGAAGTTGACGCAGCCGCAAGAAAAGTTATCAGCAAGCACGATTTACCAGTCTACGGCCACGGCACAGGCCACGGCATCGGCCTCGAAGTCCACGAGAGGCCCGTCATCTCTCCCGCCGGCAAGGCCGAATTACAGCCCGGTATGCTCTTCACAATCGAGCCCGCCGTATATATCCCCGGCAAGCTCGGTATAAGAATCGAAGACGATTGTCTCGTAACCAAAACCGGCTGCAAAATCCTCACTCGCTGCTGCCCGCATTGAATTTCATTTGACTGTTCCAAACAGCCCGCTATAATAAATCCGTGCACTAGGGGTGGTCCGTATGTAGGCGGACCTGAGAAAAAACCCTTGGAACCTGATCAGGATAAAACCTGCGTAGGAAAGTGATAATGACTACACAATTACAATTCGCAAAAGC
>CAYXUW010000031.1:0-20014 GCA_964468375.1 uncultured Pirellulales bacterium
GACCAAAACGGGAGAGATTACTGTATGGGCCGACAATGTGACGCTGTTGAGCAAGTCGCTTTTGCCGCCGCCGGAGAAATTTCACGGTTTGGCTGATATTGACCTGCGTTATCGGCAGAGATATGTGGATTTGTGGGCCAATCCGGAGGTAATGGAGCTGTTCAAAAAGCGCAGTTCGATAGTTGCGACGATTCGTGAGTTTTTCGGGTCGCTGGGTTTTTTGGAAGTCGAGACTCCGATGATGCAGCAGCAGGCCGGCGGAGCGGCGGCGAGGCCGTTTGTGACACATCATAATACTTTGGACATGGAGTTGTTTTTGCGGATTGCGCCGGAGCTGTTTCTGAAAAGATTGCTGGTCGGCGGAATGGAAAAAGTTTTCGAGATAAACAGGAATTTCCGCAATGAGGGACTTAGCAGAGAACACAATCCGGAATTTACGATGCTGGAATTGTATCAGGCCTATGCCGATTACAATGTGATGATGGATTTGACCGAAGAGCTTATTTGTTTGCTGGTTAAGAAATACTGCGATGGTGAGCAGGTTAAGTTTGGCGACGAGACCATTAACTTTTCAAAGCCGTGGCGGCGAGCAACGTATGCGGAATTGTTAAAAGAATACGGTGGCTGTGATCCTGATGATTTACCATCTGTTGGGGCCAAGGCGAAAGAACTTGGACTTGATGTGACTGAAATGGATCCAGTGGTGGTTATTGATAAAGTTTTTGAAGCTACTGTTGAAGGTAACCTGGTTAATCCTACCTTTGTTGTAGATTATCCGGCGGCGCTGTGTCCGTTGACTAAACGCAAAAAAGGTAGACCTAATTATGCAGAGAGATTCGAGTTATATATTGTCAAGATGGAATTAGCCAATGCTTATACAGAGCTGAATGACCCTGCTATTCAGGAGGCAAATTTTAATCTACAGCTTCGCGGGCAGGAAGAGACAATGGCGAAGATGGACACTGATTTTATAACGGCACTAAAGTACGGTATGCCGCCTGCAGGGGGGTTGGGTATTGGAATTGACAGATTGATTATGGTTCTAACCGGTGCTACGAGTATTCGTGATGTAGTGCTGTTTCCGCTTCTAAGGCCTGTCCCCGAGTAATGCGATAGGGTGGATATGCTGAAATTTTTGTTATGGCTTCGATACCTGCATAAGAAGAAAGTGGTATTTTTGAGCGTCGCTGCGGTTGCTTTGTCCGTGGCGCTGCTGGTGGTTGTTGCGAGTTTGTTCGGTAGTTTTATCGATGTTTTCGAACAGAGCGCGGTTAAGGCAATAGGCGATGTAGTGCTGGGCCCGCCGGTTAAGTTTTCAGAATACGAAGAGCTTATCAAACGGTTGGAGGAGACGAGCGTAGTAGAGTCGGCGTCCGCGACACTGTCGGCTCAAGGATTGCTGCATTTGGGTGAGGGCAATGTTCGCGGAGTGGAGATATGGGGGGTCTCAAATCTTGATAGACGGTTCTCTGCGTCTGAAAGAATGTCTGGCGATGAGCGTCCAGTGTTTACTGGCGAGAATCCTGTTTGCGGTTTCGTCGGAATCGGTGTAGTGGCGGAGCCGGACGAAGAAACGGATGAGTACGATTTTGACGCGGTTAAGAAAACGATTGGCCGGCGGGCGGTGCTAACTACAGGAGCAGCTGTAAAAACGCAAGATGATAACGAGACGGCGAAGCTCAGAAGAAAGACCGTGAAATTTACAATTGCCGATATTGTTTTTACGGGTGTTTATTATCTTGATAAGGAGCTGGTGTATCTGCCTATAAAGGAAGTTCAGAAGATTTTGTATTCCGAAGAAGACGGAAATGTCGCCGGCCAGATTCAAATTAAGCTGAGAGATGATGTCGAGACCGAGGTCGCGCTTGCTCAGATTCGCGGCGTGTGGGATGTTTTCGCTGACGAGCAGCTTGGCTGGGAGCCGTATCTTATAAAAAGCACGGTAATTGTTACAGCTAAACAGATGCAGAGCAGGTTTGTGGCGGAGTTTAGAAAGCAAATGGGGGTTTTGTTGCTGATATTTGGTGTTGTGAGTTTGAGCGCGGTTTTGCTGATTTTCTGCATATTCTATATGATAGTTGAGACCAAACAGAGAGATATCGCAATAATAAAAAGCTGCGGGACGGCGAGTGGTTCGGTGGCCTCAATTTTTCTCGGTTTCGGTATTTTCGTAGGATTAGTCGGTGCTGGGATTGGTGTAGCAGTTGGTGATGTTGTAACGAGGAATGTAAATACTATCGAAGATTGGGTAAGGATAGTTTTTGGTTTGAAGCTTTGGAAAAGCAGTGTGTATATGTTCAGCAAGATACCGAACGAGGTTGATTGGAATTCGACTTTGTTTATAGCGCTGTCAGCGGTTGCGGCAGCAGCGGTGGGAGCGTTGATACCGGCTATTGTTGCTGTAAGGACAAGGCCGGTCAATGTCTTGAGATATGAATAAACAGAATGTATAAGCTAATTTTGCCATTTCGTTACTTATTTAAGAAGCGCATCAGCTATCTAGCGTTTTTGGCGGTGGCACTTTGCGTTTTTATAGTAATTGTGGTGATGACGGTAATTACAGGGCTGGTGCGTGATTTTAGGGACAGCAACCATAAGTGGGTGGGTGACTGTGTGGTCGGGACCGAATCGCTGGTTGGTTTTCCATACTATGAAGATTTTATGAAAAGGGTCGAGGGGTTAGATTTTGTCGATGGTGTGTCGGCTGTGGTGAAAAGCTATGCACTGGTAAAACGCCGCGGCTCTGAGGATAGTATCGGGATGGAGGTTATGGGTATTGAGCCGGTTAAGTACGGCAGAGTTACCGGTTTTGGCGATACGCTTTACCATCATAAAAACGATGCCGCCGGAGCATTCAAGCCGGACTATGCTCCGAATCGTCCCGGCTGTGTAGTGGGGATTGACAAATGGCTGCAGCGGAATGCTGAGGGCGGATATAATTACGAATTTGGTCCTGTCGAGGTGGCTATTTTGGTGAGCTGCTTTCCTTTGACTCCGAAGGGCGCTTTAGCAAAAGCCGGGACGGGATTGGTAAATACTAAAACTTTCTATTACAGTGACACTTCGCACAGCGGATTGGCCAGAGTCGATAATTCGTTTATTTACCTTCCTTTCAAAGAGACGCAACTGCTTTGCGGTATGGCCGGCCCTGTCAAAAGAGCCAGCGCAATCCATATAAAATTCAAACCGAATGTGGCGATTGAGGATGGGTGTGAAAGAATTGCCGCGCAGTGGAATGAGTTTTTAGTAGAAAAGAAAGGTGAAAAACAGGCGGAATTGCTGGATACAGTTACGGTGCAAGGCTGGAAGGAGTACAGGCGTGCATTTATAGCGGCGATGGAGAAAGAGCAGACGATGCTGACGGTTATGTTCGCTCTCGTGGGGGTTACAACCGTATTTATTATTTTTGTTGTTTTCTATATGATTGTCAGCCATAAGAGTAAAGATATAGGCATATTAAAGAGTGTAGGTGTTTCAAAATTGAATATTGTTGAATTGTTTTCCTGCTTTGCTTTTTTGATAGCTCTTCTGGGTTGTGCTATCGGGCTTTTAACGGGCTGGATATTTTTGCTCAACATAAATGAGGTGGAGGATTTTCTGTTTGAGCGTTTCGGGTTTCAGTTGTGGGACAGAACGATATATGCTATTGGTGATATTCCCAGTGTTATTGATTTGAAGGTTGCTGCAGTGGTGATAGTATCGGCTATAGTTGCTTGTTTGGCAGGGTCGTTTTTACCGAGCTGGCGGGCGGTGAAATTAGAGGTGACAGAGACTTTGCAGGTGAGCCAGTTATGAGTGCAGACGATTTTATATTGAAGGCGGAAGGACTTTATAAGTCTTATCGGATGGGCGAGGCGAAAGTAAGCGTGCTCAAAGGAGTGGATTTGGCTGTGAAGAAGGGTGAGTTTGTCGCTATAGTGGGGGCTTCAGGCAGTGGCAAAAGCACATTATTGCATATATTGGGTGCTCTGGACAAGCCCGATAAAGGTGTGATAAGATTCGAGGGGCGGGATTTGGGGCTTATGGGAGAGCGCGAATTGAATAGATTTCGCAATAAAATGGTAGGATTTGTTTTTCAGTTTTATCATTTATTGGACGAATTAAGTGTGTTGGAAAATGTTTTTCTGCCGGCTATGGCCTCGAAGAGCATATTCGGCTGGCTGGGCAGTCGCAGGTGGGCAAAAGGCCGGGCCAAGGAACTGCTCGGCGAGCTTGGTTTGAGTGAAAGGGCCGACCATAAGCCGTATCAGCTCTCGGGAGGCGAGAGGCAAAGGACGGCCATCGGCAGGGCGTTGATGAATGAGCCGAAAATACTTTTGGCGGATGAGCCGACAGGAAATCTTGACTCTGCGACGGGAAATGGTATTCTAAGCGTCTTTGAGAAATTGAATAAAGCCGGTCAGACAATAGTAATGGTAACCCACGACGAGAGAATTGCCGGTAAGGCCGGGCGGGTAATAACACTCGCAGATGGCAGAATGAGATGAAGAGGAACCTTTTATGGCGTTGAAAATCTGGCTCGATGACAAGCTTGTAGACGAGGCGGATGCCACGATATCTGTTTTTGACCATGGCCTGCTTTATGGTGACGGTGTATTCGAAGGTATCCGTGTTTATAACGGCAGGGTATTCGAGCTGGATGCCCACATAAAACGCCTTTATGAATCAGCCAAAGCAATTCGCATCGGTGTTCCGATGAGCAGGGACAAGCTTATCGGGGCGGTTGAAAAGACTGTTGAGGCCAATGAGGTTATTGATGGTTATATTCGCCTTGCTGTCACCCGCGGTATAGGCACTTTAGGCCTGAATCCTTTTATTTGTGAATTCGGAAGATTGTTTATCATAGCCGACAATATACAGCTTTATCCGGAAGAGCTTTACGAAAAAGGGATGAAGGTTATTAGCGCGACGACGGTTCGCAATCATCCGCTGGCGATTCCGCCGCAGGTTAAGAGTATGAATTATCTCAATAATATTCTTGCCAAGATAGAAGCACTGGACAGTGACGTGCCGGAAGCGATTATGTATAACCACGAAGGTTATGTTGCAGAGGCGACGGGCGATAATGTTTTTATTGTAAAAGGCGGAGTGATTTATACGCCGCCGGTTGAGGCCGGTGCGTTGGAGGGGATAACCCGCGGTATCGTTATTAAATTGGCTAAGGAAGCGAAGCTTGCGGTGGTCGAGAAGAACCTGACGAGATTTGATTTGTACGTTTGTGACGAGCTTTTCCTGACGGGGACGGCCGCCGAGGTCATCGGTATTGTTGAGATTGACGGCAGAATTATCGGCGACGGCAGGCCCGGACCTTATACCCGTCTTCTGAGGAAGAAATTCTTCAAATACGCCCACGGCAGGAGCAAATAGTTGATATCTCTCTCGTGCCCCCGGACGAGATACAAACGGCGAAACCCGCAGCATATACAATATGTCGGCACATACCGAAACATCCGGCGACGTTTTGCACAGCAGTATTCCTGCTTTTAGAGTTATCGATGATGAGTTAGGGCAGGTAAAGAAACTGATAAATGAGCAGTTTTCATACTGTCCGGACAAGGCCGGTGTCAGGCGACTGGTCGAGCATGTCAATGAATCTACCGGTAAGATGATTCGGCCGGGACTGGTTTTGCTTTCCGGCGGGGCCGTAGGCGAAATCACAGACAGGCATATCCGCGTTGCGGCGATTATGGAGATGATACATAATGCTACGCTGCTGCACGATGACGTTATAGACGAGGGGCAGAGACGCCGCGGACAGGCGACGGTGAACAGCTTGTGGGGGAATGAATCTGCAGTTTTGCTGGGCGATTTTTTGCTGAGCAAGGTTTTCAGGATGTGTGCAGATTTGGAGCCGCGAGTGGTGAAGATAATTGCAGCCGCAGCGGCGCGGACCTGTGAAGGTGAATTGAGGCAGATTTCGCAAAGAGGGAATTGGCAGCTAAGCGAAGCGGAATATATCGAGATAATCACCGAAAAGAGCGCTGCGCTTTTCAGCAGCTGCTGTTGTCTCGGCGGTGTTCTGGGAGGGGCGGGCGAGGCCGAGGTTCGGCTGCTGTCGGATTTCGGTTTGAATTTAGGCATTGCGTTCCAGATTGCGGATGATTTGCTCGATATAACCGGCGACGAGAGCCAAACAGGCAAAACGGCCGGCAGTGATATCGATAAGGGCAAGCTGACTTTGGCTGTGATGCATATGTTAACTCTGGCGGACGAGAAGGGCAGAGGAGCGGTGACCAATTCGTCGTGTGACAGGGCGGAGCTGGTCAAGATGCTGAAGTCATCCGGCAGTTTGGAATATGCACAAAGCAGGCGGCGAGAGTTTGTCGAAAAGGCGATATCGACATTGTCCGGGCTGGGGGAAAGCGAAGCGAAGAATGCCCTGATTGGGACAGCCGGTTTTATCGGCAAGCGATAAATCCCTCGACCGCGCTCGGGGCAAGATTGGGTTTGATTGGGTTTGTTTTGGGTTTGTTTTCACCAAGTGTCCAATTGGCATTTTTTGCTGCAATCCATTGTTAACACTGCGGTTATAAAAACTTGACTTTTAAAAAAATTGGGTTTGTTTTGCATAATTTGTTTATTTTGATTGAATTTTCCTGCGCGCAGCGATAGCGCAAAAGCACCAGGGCTTTTTAAATTGAACCGGTGGTATTGACTTATCAAAGAGCACTTCCAGTTAAACGGCCTCTCTATAATTGGACGAACCTGCGCGGATGATGCGAAAAAAGAGTTAGTTGTTTGTATTTAGTCGTTCGTAACTTAATGCAGGAAAAGCAGTAAAAAAAATCTCAGAATTTCCTAAAATTGCGAGGTGGTAGGCGCGTTTTTGATTGATAGCAGTTCGTTTGCATAAAGTGGCCTGAAAGGGGGCAACGGCGCTCGTATATTAACAACCTTTCAAAAGTTTGCAAAAGTTGACAAAAAATGATGAAAAAATTAGGAGCCGCTTCGAGGGGCTTTAAACATTCATTGCTTGGGCTGCCGGATGCACCGCGAGTCGGAAGCGAACAGTAGTTCGCCGGAGGCGGACAGTAAAAAGATTATCCGAGCAGGAGGCGGCACAAGCTACCCTGCTCAGGCGCCGCGGGGGCTATCTTTAGGTTGTAGGAAATTGGAAAAGGTGGTTTGCAGGTTCGAGAACTGGGAGCCGAGACGCGATTATTTCAGTGCCGACTATACCTGGCGCATAAGCGATACATCGATATTAATGAGCGATATCAATTTTGATATCGAAGGAAGTGTAGTTCAGCAATTTAATATCGAGCTTTCCCGTTTGTGCGGGCTTAATCTGATCTATTATATAGGAAGCAGATACTTAAGGAGGGTGAATGTTTGAAGTGATTTAACGCTGCTGCGGCGAAATCACAGGATGTATTACGGCATTACCTTCAGTGCGGATGAGTCTGGCGATTGTATTCTGCATATGGCCTCAGGGCGTTCTTGAGCTGGCGATTGGCGGGGGAAGATAATGGGGCCTTACTGACCCGACGGGTTACTAAGAACAGCAAAATGTATAATTGGTTTTTGGTTTGATAAGGAGAATATTATGGCGTTGGTTGACACCAAAAAGATGTTTGAGATGGCTTATAAAGGCGGTTATGCCATCGGGGCATTCAATGTAAACAACATGGAAATCACGCAGGGTATTGTGGAGGCGATAGCCGAGGAGAAGGCCCCGCTTATTCTACAGATATCCAGAGGCGCGCGGTCTTATGCGGGCATTGGCTATCTGAAAGCGATTATCAATCAGGCGGTCGAAGAAAACCCCGATATTCCGATTGTTACACACCTTGACCATGGCGATACTTTTGAGACGTGTAAGCAATTCGTAGATGATGGTTTTACTTCGGTTATGATAGATGCCTCAAAATTGCCGTTTGAAGAGAACATTAAAGTTACCAAACAGGTTGTAGAGTATGCCCATGCCCACAACGTAGTGGTGGAGGCGGAATTAGACCAGTTAGGCGGTATTGAGGATGATGTGGTTGGAGTTGATGATGTTGCCCAGCATCTTACCGATCCGGCTCAGGTGGTGGAGTTTGTTGAGAAAAGCGGCTGTGATTCGCTTGCAGTTGCTTGTGGGACCAGTCATGGCGCTTATAAGTTCAAGAGTGAACCTAAACTGGCTTTCAACGTAATCCAGGAGATATCGGAGAAACTGCCCGGATTCCCGCTGGTTATGCACGGCTCAAGCAGTGTACTGAAGGAGTTCAAGGACCTTATCAATAAGTACGGCGGCGACATGCCGGATGCCATGGGTGTTCCTGAGGAGGCGATAAGCAAAGCAGCAAAGATGGCGGTTTGCAAGGTCAACATCGATACTGATTCGCAAATGACGAGTTTAATGAGGGAAGGAGGTTAGTATGGCATCTTTAATTTGCAAAGTTCTAGCCATAATTCAGACTGTTGCTCTTTTCGGATTAGGGGCATGGATCTCGCTGATAGGTGGTTTAAAGCAAATGAGGACCAATTCTCCTTCAGAAGGCATCATGCTAATTGTCATTGGAGCAATCATATTATCTCTCTCGGGAATAATGGCTACGATTATGAGTAAACTATTGAGCAACTAGGTTTTTTTAGGTTGTGGGGGAGTGGTTGGTTGTTCACTACCTGACAATGTCAGGTAGCGCAGGGTAGTAACGGAAGTATATTAGCATATTAGAATATTCTAATATCCCATTTTAGCAATCAGGTAATATAACTCTCTCGCCCTCGGTGGGTTCGGTGAAGCGGTCTCAAAGCGGGCTGGCGAGGCAGTCGCAATTGGCGATTAGGCCGTTCGCCAATTGCTTCGGGGTTTTCGAGGTTGGGGAAAATACACATAATTGCTTGTGGTGCCGGATGCCCGCGAGTCGGAAACAGACAGCAGTTCGCCGGAGGCGGACAGTAAAATAGTATCCGAGCAGAAGGCAGGACAAGCAAATAGATTTGCGTCAATTACGCTGTTGCCAGTTCGGTTTCTACGCGAATGGGAGCTGACGTCGGCTTGCCATTTCGCAGAAAAGCCCTGATGAGCGAAAGTGTCTGCTGAGGTGATTCGATAAACATAAAATGGCCGGTGTTCTTTAAGAAAACCAGCCGGGATTGAGGGAGAAGTTTATGAAGTGTATGCGGGGCCCAGCGAGGCTCGGGGTCAGCATCGGCACATACAATCAGGGTTGGGCAATTTATAGCGGATAATTTGTCATAAATATTTAAGCTGCTGATGTTTCTCATAATAAATGCGGCGGCCTTTCTTTGATTGTTGGCAGTATTTTTGCTGACAAAAAAATCAAGAAGGTCCGCCAAAGACGGGTTGTGAAAAAAGGGTTTTGTCGCAATTCGATAATATTTTTTTACAGTTTCCACGTGTCTATTTTTAAATGCATTTGACAGCTTAATCTCTCTCATAGCCAGTTCGTCTTTGGGCAGTGTTTTTTTCTTAACATTTTCATAATACTGCTCGAAATACTTCGCATCCAGCCCGGAGCCCGCAAGCACAGTCAGCGAGCGCAGGTTCAGCGGATACCTTACGGCGTAATAGACCGCCAGAGCCCCGCCCCAGGAATGGCCGAGGAGATTTATTTTTCCGAGATTCAGTTTTCTGCGCAGGCCTTCCAAATCCTGCGAAAAGTTATTGAGGGTCATCGAATCGGCGTTCACATCTCCCGAGGAGTTGCCTGTTGAGCGCTGGTCGTAAAAGATGATTTTATAGTCGTCGGCGAGTTTGCTCAGGGGCAGGATATAGTTATGATCGAAGCCGGGGCCGCCGTGAGAGATTACAATCGGTTCTCCATCTCCCACAATTTTATAGTAAAGCCGGACACCGTTTACATTTACAAATCCCTCTTCGACATTAGGTTGTTTCATTCAACAGCCTCCGGGAGGAAGCGCAATAGCTATAATGCGAGCGGTTCCGTCAAACGGGCAACAACGATGGTTTAATTTTTCAGTTAAGTTTAAATAAGAGATTCATACCAATTGCGTCCGCAGTAGCCGTGTGCTGATACTCGATACAGAAATCGGAGTTGCTGGTAACCTTTATTTTTGTGCCGATGTAGCCGCCGAAGGCACTGCCTTCATCCATATCGTAGCGTATCGCACCTGCCCCGGCTATGCGATAGGCCTTAAATTTACCGTCAATTATATGAAGGAAGGGGCCTCCATAAATCGACATTTTTTCATTTAGTCTGTAAGTTGGTCCTGTTGCTATTTGAATCTCCCACATACCGATGCTGGCCGACCATGGTGTGCCTCCCGCTCTGGCTCTGCCTTCAGCTTCAGCCCAAAGCAGCTGAAAGAGCCCGCCCCATTCAAAATTGGGTTTTTCGAGAAATGTTGCTTTTGTCCCGAAGCCGATGACATAGCCGTTACCCAATCGAGGTAAAGCAGTCTCGAAACTTAAACCGCCGGGCTCTTTAACTTTTGCGGAACCACCACCTGCCCGGAACGAAAATTCCAAGTTTTCCCATAAACCATAACCGATATCGGCGAGCACATATTGACTTATTACATCATTCATACAGAAACTTGGTCCGCCACCGGGTGAAGTGCCCTGGTTCAAATCGACATCCATATCGGAGTATGAGTAGTCGACTCCCGCTCTAAGCTGGCCCTTATACAGGCCGGACGTTGGCGGTCCCATCGGAGACAGTGCAGGAGCGAACGAACTGTGAAAGCAAACCACAGCAAGAACAACAATCAGTGACAATATTTTCCTCATGATGATGACTCCTTTCATTAAATACCTGGTTTCTCATATAAACCAAAATCCCCCACCTCAATCAGACTAATTTTCATAAGTTTATTGGTATTAAACGGCAGGTCAAATAAAAAAATATTTCCAGAAATTTTTATTGAGGAAAAAGAGGGCGGAGGAAACATTCGCAATGGGAGGGGATTTCGGGTATAATCCCCGTCGATGGCAAGGGTTTTTGATAAGGAAACTTTGTTCAGCGGTGCTGAGAAGGCGAAAATAGCGGAGGCGGCGCCGCTGGCGGTTCGGATGCGGCCGAGGACTTTGGATGAGTTCGCGGGGCAGAAGCATTTCATCGGGGAGGGGAAGCTATTGAGGCGGATGCTGGAGGCGGACAGGCCCAGCAGCTTGATATTTTACGGACCGCCCGGGACGGGCAAGACGTCGCTGGCGATGGTGATAGCCAACTACACCAAGGCGAAATTCCATTATCTAAGCGCGCCGTCGGCAAGCGTTCAGGACATCCGCGAAGTGATTGCGGAGGCGAAGGACAGATTGGCAGCAGCGGGGGCGAGGACGGTGCTATTTATCGATGAGATTCACCGGTTCAATCGGGCGCAGCAGGATGTTTTGCTGGATGACGTGGAATCGGGGGTTTTGATACTCATAGGGGCTACGACTGAGAATCCTTTTTTCTCGGTCAATTCGCCGCTGATTTCGCGGAGCACGATATTTAGTTTCGAGCCGCTCAGCGAGGAAGATATTGTGGGATTGCTTAAAGGAGCGATTTCCGATGCGGAGAGGGGGTTTGGCAAGTTTAATGTCGAGCCGGAAGAGAAGGCGCTGAAGTTTCTGGCGGTGATGAGCGACGGCGATGCGCGAAGAGCATTAACGGCCTTAGAGGTAGGCGTGCTGTCTCAAGCGGCCCATCAGAAGGGTAAGGGGATAAAATTTAATCTGAGAGTTGCCAAAGAGTCGATACAACAAAAGGCAATCGAATACGACGGCACAGGTGATACACACTACGATTTGGCGAGTGCTTTTCAGAAGAGTATGCGCGGCAGCGACCCTGATGCGACTGTTTACTGGCTTGCGAGGATGATAGCGGGCGGAGAGGATACTCGGTTTATTGCACGGCGGATTGCGGTGTGTGCGGCTGAGGACGTCGGGAACGCTGACCCGATGGCGACGGTTCTGGCGGCGGCAGCTGTTCAGGTATCGGAGTTTGTGGGTTTGCCGGAGGCACAATTAGCGCTGGCGCAGGCGGCGATATATGTTGCGTGTGCGCCGAAATCGAATGCGTCGGCCTCGGCTATCTGGGAGGCGGTTGGTGATGTAAAGTCGAAGGAGACGGCGGCGGTGCCGAAGCATTTGAAGGACAGTCATTATAAGGGTGCGAAGAAACTGGGTTTAGGAACAGGTTACAAATATCCGCATAATTTTAAGGGCGGTTTTGTGCTGCAGGAGTATCTTCCGGCAGATTTTAAGAAAAAGTATTACGAGCCGAGAGAGGCGGGATATGAAAAAAATATCAAGCTCTATTTACAAAAGCTGGAAACCTTGATACAAAATAGCAAAGTTACTCAAGATCGCGGCGGGGAAAAGGATATTTGAATGGATAAAGAACAATTGCGCGGCGAGCTGCAGAAATGTCTACGTGTTATCCCGCCGGAACAAAGAGGCGAGAAGAGCCATAGAATTTGCCGGAATCTGGTTTCGACGGCTCAGTTTCAAGGTGCGTCATCGGTTATGATGTATTTGCCGCTGGCATATGAGGTAGATACTTCCGAGGTTATACTTCACGCGTGGCAGTTAGGCAAATCGGTTTCAGTTCCGAGGATTTCGTGGCAGCAAAGGCATATGATAGCTGTGGAGATAAATTCGCTGGAGACCGGGCTTTCGACATCGGCCTTTGGCCTGCGCAGTCCTGTGACCGGTGTTCCGGTGCCGTTCGAGGAGATTGATTTGGTGGTTGTCCCTGCTCTGGGATTCGACAGGAAAGGCAACCGGCTTGGGCGGGGCAGCTCTTATTATGACAGGTTTTTCACCGATAATGAATTAAGAGCATGCAAATCCGGCCTTGCTTTCGCGGAGCAGGTGGTTGACTCGATACCCGTGGATTCGACGGATGTGCCGGTGGATTTTTTAGTGACTGATGAAGAAGTGATGTATTTTAACAGCCAAAAAGGAGAATAAAATGGCTCGTTTGTACGGCGGACGAAGAGTACGGAGCAGATGGATATATGTTGTTTTGGTGTTGTTGATTATTGCTGTAGCGGCTGTGTTTGTTAAGAGATATTATCCTCTCGGCCAAGATAAGGCATCGACCGATACAATTGCGCCGGCAGAGAGTGAAGTAATTTTGCCTGGAGCGGAGACAGAGCCGAATTTGTTAGAGCTGGCACCATCAACTGAAGGGGATAGCCGCTGGGCGGCAGAGCTTATTTCTGAGGCGATGTCCTATCTTGAGGCGGAGCCGCCCAGAATTATAGAGGCGCGTGACCGGTTAAACGAGACGTTGCCGTTGCCTATGAGCGAACAGCAGCGAAAGTTTGTTAAGGAAAAGCTTTCCGAGCTTGCGGATAAGTGGCTTTTCAGCAGGACGATTTTTCCTCAGGACAAGCTTTGCGGCTTTTATAAGGTTCAGCCGGGCGATTTGCTTTCGACAATCGGCAAGCGGTTTAAGGTTCCGTATGAGATTCTTATGGAGATTAATAACATCATCCATCCGAGAGCTCTGCAGGCAGGTGAGGTAATAAAGGTAATCAACGGTCCGTTTCATGCAAGGGTGTACCGTTCAACTTTCGCAATGGATTTGTATCTTCAGAACACTTTTGTTAGGAGTTTTCCTGTTGGTCTCGGTAAGCCGGGTATGGAGACACCTACGGGGCTTTGGGCCGTTAGGGAGGATGGTAAATTGATAGCTCCCACCTGGACGGACCCGATTTCCGGCAAGACATACGAGCCGGAGGACCCGGATTATCCTTTAGGTTCGAGGTGGATAGGGCTGGAGGGTCTTAAAGGGGATGCTGTAGGCAGGACGGGCTTTGCAATTCATGGGACGAAAGACCCTAATCAGATTGGTATCGCGGGTTCGCAGGGATGCGTTCGTTTGCACAACGGTAATGCGATTCTGCTTTATAATTTGCTGGTGCCGGAATATTCGCGAGTGGAAATAGTGGAGTAACAGTTTAGAGAAAATAAGGTAGTGCTTTTTGGTTTTGTATCGGTGAACCAGAGGATGATTCGGAGCGGCGGCGTGACATTTTGGGCGTGGACGGTTTCTATAGCGGTGCATCTTATAGCGTTTACCGGTTTTGGTTTTGTCAAGTTTTCTCAGACAGAGGGCGGAGTGAAGCAAAGACCTGTTCCCACAGCCAAGGTTAGTCAGGTAAAAAAGCTTGTGCAAACGGCGGGCGTAATCCCTAAGCCGAAAATGAAAAGGCCCGACAAGGTGAGGTTGACAGGGAAGAATGCGAGTTTACTGCCGGTAGGGGAAATTTTTGGCAAAACAAAATCGGTTTCTGAAGATCGGCAGAGTTTAGCCACATCCTCTGCCCCGGTGAGTAAATTTTCTCCGCCGAGCGGCGCCGATTTGCGGGAAGGGATAGAATTTTTCGGCAGTTTCGCGGATGAGCGCAAGGTGTATTATGTCGTAGATTGTTCGGGTAGTATGCAGGGAGTGTTCGGGCGCGTTCGAGAGCAGCTGATTGAATCCATTGCAGAGCTTCAGCCGGACCAGTATTTTTACATTATTTTTTTCGGGGGTGACAGATTGTTTGAATTCGGTGATGGTGAGTTGCTTCGCGCAGCGGAGGAGACAAAATCGGCGGCATACGAGTTTATCGATTCGATTCAGCCGGCGGGACACACCAATGCTTCGGCTGCGTTCGAAAGGGCGGTGCAGATTCGTGACAGTGTGGCTGATAGCGGTTCGGTTGTTTATTTTCTCACCGACGGTTTCGAGCTTGCGGCCGAGGACGAGCTGGGATTTTCGCAGGAATTAAGTGAGATACTGACTAAATTTGCGCCGAATACGAGAATTAATACGATAGGATTCTGGCCGCAGCGAGGTGACCGTGAAATGCTGGAGACAATAGCAGAGCAGAGCGGCGGCGAGTTTGTTCTTGTTGATGATTATTGAGTTCGCGGTATATGAGATGTAATAATGCGTAAGAGCTTTTGGTTAAAAACACTTGTTTTGTCCATTGCGATGGTTTTTGTGCTGGCGGTGATAGTTGCGGTTAGATTACAGTTTTTAGGCATAGGGAGTTCTATAGCCGCCGGACAAGAGGATACGCGGACATTCTTTACACAATTTGTTATAGCCGGCGGGCCAATAGTGTGGTTTATTCTTTTGCCGATGTCACTTATTACAGTTTTTTTAATAGCCGAGCACAGTTTCACCATTCGTCGTAAAAACCTTTTACCTAACGGTGTAGGCGGGCAGATTGTCGAGGTAGTGCGGCAGTTCGGGCCGAGACAATTGATGGCGAGGTTTGCAGACAAAAATGATTTTGTCAGTGTTGCAGTTGTCAGGGCGGTTGCGCACAGCAGGGGCGATTGGTTCCGGATGCGGAGCTTGCTTGCTGAGTCATTGCAGGAGCAGGCAGGAGGGCTTTTACGTCGGCTTGACTGGCTTAATCTAATTGGTAATGTCTCACCGATGGTTGGTTTGTTCGGGACGGTTTTTGGTATGATAAAGCTATTCAACGCCATTGTGGCGGCGGGCGGTCAGCCGCAACCGTCGCAACTGGCTGACGGCATATCGGTTGCGCTGGTGACAACATTTTGGGGTTTATTTATTGCGATACCGGCATTGGCGGCGCACGGAGTGTTTCGAAACCGCATCGAGACGCTGGCAAACGACGCAGTGGTTGAGGCAGAGAATGTAGTTCCGGAGATGAGACGCAGCTTAGAGCAAAGCAGAGTTGATGAGCCGAAGCATAAGCCGCCGATTCAAAGCGTTAGAAGCAAACCAAGAGGAACGGCCGGTGAGTCCCAGCCATTGCGAAGATGATTTACTTCCGGTGGAGAGATAGAGTTTATGTCTTTCAGGATTGAAGGGCGATTTCGAAGCGGCGTTCAGTCATTTAATATGACGCCGATTATAGACATTGTGTTTTTGCTCATCATATTTTTTTTGGTGGTTTGCCAGTTTATCGAGGCAGAGAATTTTCCCGTTACTGTACCGGACGGCTGTGAGTTTGCCCAAAGCGAGTTGAACCACCGGTCTCAGCTGACGACGGTTACGGTTATGAGAACGGCTGAAGAGGGAAGCTGTTTTGCGGTTGGGTCGGAAAAAATCTCGGTCTCAGGCCGTTCGGTAATAGTTGAAAAGCTGGCTGAATTGATAGATGCCCGGCTGAAGGATTTGCCGCCTGAAGACAGGATTGTTACTCTGCGTATTGATAAAGATATTTGTTTTGGCGAAGCACAATATGCACTGGCGGGGATTGCTGGAAGCATCGCTACAAATGTTCAGTTAGCGGCGCTGCAAAACGAACGGGCGGACCTGGAGTAACCTTTCCACTGTCGGCGTATAAAATTTATGCTGATTCTTTCTTTGTTTTTTGCTGTTTCGCGGTTGACAGTTTAGCTTTGCCTTCGACGATATCGCGTGTTATTAGATATGTTGCTCCTTTTTGCTCCTCGGGAAGTTGATACATCAAATCGACCATTAATTCTTCGGTAATAGAGCGAAGAGCCCTGGCGCCGGTATCCCGCTTTAGCGCTTTTTGTGCCAGTGCGTGCAGGCCGCCTTCCGTGAATTGGAGCTCGGCACTTTCCATTTCGAAGAATTTTTGATATTGCTTAATGAGGGCGTTCTTCGGCTTGGTTAGTATGTCGATGAGCGCTTTTTCATCAAGTGCCGACAGGGCGGTTATTACCGGCAGTCGTCCCACCATTTCGGGAATCATTCCGTATTCGATGATGTCTTCCGGTATGACCTGCTGGATTATGTCGCTGTATTCGGTTTTTTCGTCGGTTCGGCCGGCCAATTCCGAATCAAAGCCAATCATTTTTTTGCCGAGTCGTTTCTTGACTATATTTTCCAGCCCTGTGAATGTTCCGCCGCATATAAAAAGTATCTGGGAGGTGTCGATTTGTATGTATGATTGTTCCGGATGTTTTCTGCCGCCCTGCGGGGGGATGTTGGCTATAGTGCCTTCGAGCATTTTCAGCAGGGCCTGCTGGACGCCCTCGCCGGAGACGTCTCTGGTAATCGAAACGTTTTGAGAAGTTTTCCCGATTTTGTCGATTTCGTCCACATAGACGATGCCTCTTTCGGCGGCTTCTATATCGTAGTCGGCTGCCTGCAGCAGCCGGAGCAGAAAATTTTCTACGTCTTCGCCGACGTATCCTGCTTCTGTGACGGTAGTGGCGTCGCATATTGCGAACGGCGCATCCAGAAAGTGCGCAAGAGTGCGGGCAAGGAGCGTTTTGCCGGAGCCGGTAGGGCCGATTAAAAGAACGTTGGATTTGTCGATTTCGACATCGTTATCATCGCTGTCGGTGTGCAGCAGACGCTTATAATGATTGTGCACTGCGACCGAAAGATATTTTTTGGCGTGTTCCTGGCTGATTACATACTGGTCGAGGTACTGTTTTATTTCTTTGGGCTTGGGCATTTCTTCGAGACTGAAGGTGGACCTGCTGATTCTTTTGCGGTTTTGCTGAATTATGTTGTGGCATAAGTCGACACACTCAGGGCAGATAAAAACGTTGTTCGGGCCTTCTATGAACGCCTCCGTCTGGCTCGATGACCTGCCGCAGAAGCTGCAGATTACCTTGGATTTTTTATCGTTTGATTGCTTGGCCATTATTATTTCCTAATCTCAAATTAATATTGTAGTTTTGGACAATCATTTAGGCAAGCTATTTGCCTTTGCTAAGGTTATTTCGGCACAAGAGCTTAAGAGAATTCAGTTTTTCGGCCCAGAAAGGCGGGATATCGGCGAAGCTGTTTTCGAGAACTTCAATGGTATGAAGGACTTCTTGACTTTCAGTATGTGGTGATTGAGACCAGCAGTGGAGTTCGTAGTACTTTGCCCGCCACCATTTCCAGCTTTGTCGGTTTGTCTGTGTCAGCGTATTTTTCTGGATTTCGGCTATTTCTGCCCACAGTTGAGCGGCCTCGTCGAATTTGTTTTGTTCACAGAACAGCCGTGCCCGACAGCGCAGAAAATCCACATCGTTTTCTCCGTTATCTGCGGAGATATTTTTGAGCAGCTCATTAGCTTCCGATAGTTTTTCTTTATTTTTGTCCGCTGTCAATATGGATATTTCCGCCAGGAGCAGGGCGGATTGACGGTCGTTGAGCGATGAGTAGCTAAACTGGGCTAATTTTTTGCAGTTCTCCATCATCTCGAGCGAATAGGGATTGTTCGGCTCTATTTTAAATTCGTCGATTTTGTCGGTGACTTCCGCCAAAAGTTCTAAAACTTTGCCGGCAAGCGAACCGCTATCATCCTGTGTGGCCAAGAGCATGTAATGGATTGATTCATCCAGCCGTCCTAATTGCTGTAGTGCCTGTGCGTTGAATAAATCAATATTTGCACCGGTGGTGGTTTCGGCTTTCGTTAAGATTTCCAGAACTTTTTTTGCGGAAGTTTTATCTTTCGATTCGAGAGCTATTTGACAGTATACATTTATTGCTTCCACACGCAGGGCGTTACTTTTTTTGTCCCAGCCTCGACAGCTTAATATAAAACCCTTTAGTTTTTCGAGCAGTTCATTTTGCTGTCCGGGGTTGCTTTGCATTTCATATAGTATGAGGTCCAGCTTTGCTCTATTGCGATGTTTTCCATTAGGTTGATTGGCTATTTTTTCTAATACCTCTTTAGCTTTTGTATTCCGGCCGCAATTATTAAGAACGGTGGTATAGATATATTCCAGTTCTTGGTCGATTTTTTCTCCCGCTATTGCGCAGTAATTGTCGAAGGATTCGAGGGCGAGAGGGCAATTAGATTCTGTGACGAAAAGATTGTATGCGAGCTTTGCGGCCTGTTCGGCGATTTTGCCGGGGGCGATGTTCAGTCTGTCGTTTTTTTTCTGCTGTTGCAGTTTACTTGTTTTTATTAAGAGATTCACTGCTTCGGCGGGAGATGAGTCTTCCAGTGTTGTTGCGGTGACATAAAGTATTAAAGGCGTCTGGAATTTTTCTGTATTTGAGAGGCGGCTTAACAGTTTTTTGTGATTTTTGGTTTTGTCTTTCCATGCGGCCAGGGCAGCCAGTTCAGCTTCTGTCGGGCTGATTTGCTGTAAGCTTTGCTTCTGTTCGAGTCGATAGGATAAATCCGACAAAGCAAGGGGGGCAATTAAATCTTCTGTTTCCGGCCAGAGCGAGAGGGTTTTTTCAAAACCATCCGGGTCGTATTGCCGCTGGAGGAACATCAATGACAGAATCAATTCTAAATATTTGTCGTTCCAGTTTGAACGGAGTTTTTGGGCCAGTTTGTTTAGCCGGCTCGCATCAGCTTCGTGAAGCAATTTCATTTTCTCTATTAGGGCGGTTGTCGAGAGATAAATATCTGTGTAATCGGCAAATTCTTCGAATTCTCTTATCGCAGCGTTTTTGTAAGATGGTTCTGTTTGGGAGAGCAGAGCTAAAGTTTTGCCTCGTGTGAGATTTGGGTTTAATTGTCCGCTGTTTTGAATAAGCGTATCTATTTCGCTAAGTATCGAATGGAGTTTCCGATTTTGCTCCCGGCGTTCGGATGCGAGTGCCAGGTAGTAGTCGATTTCGATTTTATTTAATCTGGTAATGTAGATATCCGCGGAGAGCTTTCGCCAAAGGCCTGTTGAGCCGTATCTTTGGTCCCAGTCGCCGCCTTTATAATCTTCGATTTGCTGCTTTAGTATTTCCTGCTTGTCTGCTATTCCTTGCAGTTTCTCAGCGGCATTTTTGGCGAGTTTGTAAAGATTTTCTTTATCGCTTTCCGTCAAAAAATTTCCGCTGTATTCATACTGCATACGCGTTTTGAAGCTTTGCTGCATAAATATATCGACGGTCAGTTTTGCGTTTTCAGATAGACGGTCGACGGCCACTTCGGTCGGGAGTGTGTCGGCTGAGGTGATGTTTGCTGATAAAAACAGAGCCGGTATGCAAAAAGCAGCTATGATTTCGGGGATATATTTGCTCGGGGCGCCCACCCGGATTACTCCGTCATTTTGAAAGTGATGTCTGTCAGTCCCGCACCGTAAAACAGATTGTATATTTTTGCGAGATGCTGCCATTTTACGTCTGCATCACAGATGATTTCTATGGGGTCGTCGGCGAATCTTTTCTGGGCAAGCAGGCAGTCTCTGATTTTTTCCATCAGAACAGCTAAATCC
>CAYXUW010000032.1:0-19985 GCA_964468375.1 uncultured Pirellulales bacterium
TTTTCAGTCGGTGTGAGAAATGCTGGGTATCGCCGACGAAAGGGCTTTTGCCCTGTTTTATTCGCAGGGCTGTTACGCTGATGAAATCGTAGAGGGGGACGGCCATAACGATAAGCGGGGTGAAGACGGAATACCATTGACCGCTTTGTGCCTGATTGTAGTAGGTGGTGCGCAAGGTGAGCATAGCGAGGAAGAAGCCGATTACGAGCGAGCCGGCGTCGCCGGCAAAGATTTTCGCGGGCGGGAAGTTGAAAACCAGAAAGCCCAGCAGCGTTCCTATAAAGACAATAGTCAGGCCGCCTACGAAGACCTGACCGTTTACAGCGGCTGCGGTGAGTAAAATAGAGGATGCTATAAAAGCGATGCCGGCGGAGGCACCATCCATATTGTCGAGGAAATTAAAGGCGTTGATAATCAGGACTATCCAGAAAGCGGAGAGGGCGGAGGTGATTATTTTGTTTTCGATGAAGAACTCGACGCGGACCTCTGCAAAGGCGGCAGCGGTTATAGCGACGGCGAACTGGACGGCGAGCTTGAAAAAGGGGCCAAGATGTTTTTTGTCATCCCATAGGCCGAGCAGAAAAAGGACGAATGCGCAAAGCAGTATAATTACAAGCTGATGAATTTTTCCTATGAAGTCGGCGGGGTCGATGTTGGCTGCTTCGGTGAGCCAAGGTAGTCGGCCGGGGGCAAGGACGAGTTTTATCGCTATTGCGGCAGCGATTAAGAAGGCGGCTATGGTGGCAAAGATTGCGATGCCGCCGCCGAGAGGGATAATGGTTCGGTGGTATCTGTCTTCGGCGGGGCGTGCGACGAAGCCGGTCCGCTGGGCCAGTTTTAGGACGAGGGCGGTTAAGACGGCCGAGACCGCGAATGAGCCGGTGAATAAAATTACTGCTGGTAGAATCAGTTTTTCGATTTTAACTGCTCCAATAAACGCTGTCTTACCTTACTGAAAAAGTCGTGGTAACAGTCCTGTTTATAATCCGGATAGGTATATGGTAAGGCAGACCAGGCGCCTTTGTCAAAAATAAGCGTTACTTCGGCATAAATTTTTTCGCCGATGTATATACGATGAGAATAGTTTTTTGTTGAGGCCAAAATTAGTTTCGAGGGCTCGATTATGCCCGGGTCAAGGTTGACGGGGCGGGGCAAGTCGAGGCCGGATTCGGCGGTCAGTTTTTGTTCGAGGTCATTGGTTTTGAGCTTGATTTCGGCAAGCTCGGCAGGGTCGATGAGTTTTTCGATGGTGAGGAATTGTCTTAAGATGTTATCACCGATTTGGTCTTTGTAATAGTCGGTTTGAGTGAAAGGCCAGACATCGCTTTTTAAATCGGCGCTGCCGAACTCGGAAGTGAGTGTATCAACCGCGGTTTGCAGGCAGTTTTGATTGGCCGCCAAGATACCTATTACTAATTTAACCGGTTTGGGGTCTTTGGTTTCCCACATGGTCGATTGATTATAGGCTAATAGATTCCTGGAAGGAAACGATAACGTACCTTTTTCATATAATCGATATATGTGCCGCTTTGTGACAGTATCTGTTCTTCGTATTCTGATCTTAGGTTATAAAGAAGTGTTACGAGAAACAGTAATGCTATATTAAAAGTTGATAAATTCAAAAGGGCGTATCCGAATTTATTCATTATCGACGCGAGATACATTGGATGCCGAACGAGCTGATATGCAAATTTTATTTTAACCTTACGCAATGCAGGTAACATCCCGAAACTTCTTCCGAGCGTTACGGCACCACCTAAACCCACAAAAAACGCCAATATTATAAGGATTTTGCCCACATAAAATAATACAACAGGAGGTTCAGTAGTTTGCCTGATGAAAAAAAAGCCGGAAAATGATGTAATCAAAGCGATAAGCCAATGAATCGGATTCATGCTGACCGAGATTGGCTTTGTTCTGATTAGGAAGAAAAGGGCTACTGCTGAATTGTATATAATATGGAGCAACTCGAAGAAATCGAATTCGTTTAATAGATTATTCGTTCGAACTATGGCACGATACACACAATACAAACACAACATCAAACTGAAAATGGGACTCTTTAGAAACCATTCGATTTTGTCATTCTTGAAATCCATTGACAAATTGCACGTTAATGTTATGGTTCGAGTTTTACCTTAAGCTCTTCGATGATTTCGATTGTTCTTTCGACGGCGGCGCCAATAGGGACGACGGTTTTGTCGGATTCGGTTCGGAGCTTGATTTCGACGTTTCCTTCAGCTACGGAATTTTTGCCGACGGTGATTTGGACAGGTATTCCGATGAGGTCAGCATCGTTAAATTTTACGCCGCCGCGCAACGGCCTATCGTCCAGCAGGACGTCGATACCTTTGAGTTTCAGCGCATTGTATATTTCTTCAGCGGTTTCAGCTACATTTCTGTCATCCTGATTTACACTGTTGACCAATACCTCGAACGGTGCGATGCTTATAGGGAATATGATGCCGTTGTCGTCGCTGCCAAGCTCGATGGCTGAGGCGAGGATTCGGTTTATGCCGATGCCGTAGCAGCCCATAAGGCAGGGTTTTTCGTTGCCAGTTTCGTCGAGGAATTTGCAGTCGAGTTTTTCGGAGTATTTTGTTCCGAGCTTGAAGACCTGGCCGACCTCGATGCCTTTTTTGAACAGCAGTTTTCTGCCGTTATATATATCGCCTTCTGCGGCGTGTCGGATGTCGGTAACGATAATTTTTTTACCTTCAATGGGGAAATCCCTTCCCGGGACGACGTTTTTTGTATGGTAGTCGGTTTTGTTTGCTCCTGTTACGGCGACGGGCATATTTGCGACGGCGTAGTCGATTACTATATTATTAATCCAAGGGCTTAGGCCTATCGGCCCGGCAAAGCCAACTTTTGCACCGGTGAATTTCACAATGGTGTTTTCATCGGCGAGCTCAACGGCTTTGCCGCCGAGGGCCTGCGTGAGTTTTTCGGAATTGATGTCGTGGTCTCCGCGGATGAGAGCTGCAATAACGTCCTCGCCGTCAGTATAGATAAGAGTTTTTATCATTTGCCTTGGTTCGGTTTTGAGAAAGGCGCAGACGGCTTCGATAGAGCCGACGTTAGGTGTATGGACCTCTTCGGCCGGAGGGATTTCTTCGGTTGAA
This sequence comes from uncultured Pirellulales bacterium, assembly GCA_964468375.1. Taxonomy (GTDB): domain Bacteria; phylum Planctomycetota; class Phycisphaerae; order Sedimentisphaerales; family Anaerobacaceae; genus CAYXUW01. Next base: position 3,126 of record CAYXUW010000032.1, read on the forward strand.
TCTTGCTTTGGCGGTGGTGAAACGGCGGCTTTTTCGAGGTTGGCAGCGTATGAGTTGTCTTCTGTGTAAACAATAATGTCTTCTCCGGATTCGCAGGGGACTGTGAACTGGTGTGAGCCGGAGCCGCCCATCTCGCCGGATTCAGCTTCGACGATGACAAAATCGAGGCCGCAGCGTTTGAAAATTCTGCAATACGTATCGTACATCAGCTTATAGGTTTGGTCGAGACTTTTGGCGTCGGCGTGGAAGCTGTAGGAATCTTTCATAATGAATTCACGGCTTCGCAGGACGCCGAAGCGGGGTCGAAACTCATCGCGGAATTTGAAACTGATTTGGTAGATATTGAGCGGGAGCTGTTTGTAAGAGTTTATTTCGCCGGCGGCCAGACTTGTAACGACCTCTTCGGCGGTGGGGGCGAGGACGTTTTTGCGGCCGTGGCGGTCGGTGAAGGTGGCGAGCGTTTCGCCGTAGTCGACATCGCGGCCGGTCTTTTGCCACAGTTCGATTGGCTGGACGGCGGGCATAAGGATTTCCTGTGCGCCGGCTTTATCCATTTCGTCGCGGACGATTGCGATGATTTTCAGGAGGCAGCGCCAGCCGAGCGGGAGGTAGGTGTATGTTCCGCTGGCGAGCTTTCGCATCAGGCCGGCACGGAGCATCAGTTTATGGCTGGTTACCTCCGCATCGGCAGGGACTTCCTTGACCGTCGGTATTAACATTTTGCTGTATCGCATAATTCTGTCCCGTTAATTTAAAGCTCATTATATAGCCCAAAATGTGCGTGGATGCAAGATTATAATTGATATTAGCATATGCCCTGATTTTTTATTGATAATTGATAATTGATAATTGATGATTGATAATCGAGATTGCTTCGCCCCTATGGGGGCTCGTAATAACAGAAGGCAGGGGAACCAATTTGACGGAGTAAGATATGGCGCATAAGTTTATCAATGAAATTGAGCCGGGGCAGGGGATTGATGATATTTATATGGTGAAGGAGCCGATTCTGCGGAGTACAACGAAGGGTGATTTGTATATAGCGATGTTTCTGTGTGACCGGACGGGGCAGCTTAACGGGCGGATGTGGCAGGCGACGGAGACGGTTTACAATTCGCTGCCGAAGCCCGGCTTTGTTCATATACAGGGCAGAAGCGAGCTTTATCAAAATAACCTGCAGATTATTGTAAATAACATAGGCGTTGTCGATACAAGCAAGGTCAACATCGAGGATTTTCTGGCGCGAACCGACAAGGACACAAAGCAGATGTTCGAAGAGGTGAAGAAAATCTTAGAGGGGATAAAGAACGGGCAGTTAAAAGCGCTGGTCGGAGAATTTTTGGCTGATACGGCATTGATGGAAAAGTTCTGTACTGCGCCGGCTGCGGCGGTATTGCACCACAGTTATTTAGGAGGGCTACTGGAGCATACGCATAATATGCTGCGGGTGGCGGCGGCGATACTGCCATTTTATCCGGATGTTCAGGGCGATTTGGTTTTGGCGGCGATTTTCGTTCACGATATGGGTAAGACGGAAGAGTTGTCATACGATATGGCTTTTTCGTATACCGATTCGGGACAGCTAATCGGGCATATTGCGAAGAGCTATCTTTTTTTGAATCAGAAGACCGAGGCGCTGGCGGCGAAGGGAGTAAAGATAGATGACATTATTTTAGATTCTCTCGGACACATTATTTTGTCGCACCACGGCAAATACGAGTTCGGCTCGCCGAAGCTACCGGCAATACCTGAGGCGTTTATGGTTAACTATATTGATGATTTGGACGCGAAGATAAATCAGGTAACGTCGGCGATTGATGAGGAGGTGGGGGATTCGGACTGGACAGGTTATAAGAAATCTCTGGAGACGCGGCTTTACAGAAAGCGCATCGAATGACGGGGTAGCGTTGAGCGATTGTTTGAAATGAGCCCAGCCGGGCTATCCCCCCCAAGGGAGTTAGCCCGGCTGGGTATTGTTGTTTTTGTTTTATCTATTTGGGAATATCGAGGATTTGAGGGGAGTTGGCCATAATTTTTGCATGTCCTGTGACAACATTATGTCACAGGTCGTGAGAAAAATAGTAATTTTTGTGCAAACCATCGATTTTGCCTGTTAAAAGAGAGCGTTCACCAGTTGCTGCGGGCTTAGTCGGGATGAGGTTGAGTTAGATGTTTTGCCTTTGTGAGACGAGCGTGGAGCTTACCGGGTTTTGTGTAGTTTCTCGTTTTAGAACGAGTCCGGAAAATCGCCACATTTTCTCAAACTGCTTGTGGGACAACAACAGTCTGCCTACGGCGGGGTCGGCAAGAGTAATCGTTTCATCAGAGACTTCAAGGACAGCCACGCAGTGGTCCGACAGAAAAGCAGTCTTTACGACGGCCAAGATAAGGCCGGCATTTTTTAATTGTGCGACCGAATCGAAGTATTGGTAGCTGCAGGTAAGCCCCTCATCGCCGTATTGATTCTGAAGAGCGGTGCGAAGGCAGGTAGGCAAGGTGCCGGTGACCGGACTCGTGTGGGAAAGTATAGCGAGCTCTCCTTCCCGTGCGGGCAGGCCTAATTTTCTCAAGGCCGTGACCGCAGCGGCGGGGGCGCAAGTATAATCTGTTGTCTGATAGCAGATGCCGTTGGAATCGATCTGTGTTTTTAGATTGGCGAGCTGGCCCTCAATCAGAGCAGGTGCGAGAAAAGGCATAATCGAAAACCAGAATACGATTACGACCATCAGAACCCAAACTGCAGCTTTCTCCAATTTATGAGGCAGGCGTGACACCGGAGTAACCATACCCATTGTAATGGCCAAGGTAAAAATGACGAATTTTACTCTTCCGGCAACCCAAGCAAAGGGGGGCATGAATGCCAGTGAATTAGAGCACCTGGTTATTCCTATGAATGTGATGAGCAGAAGAGACAGGATGTAGCCGATTGTCCAGTAGGATTTTTTTAGGCGCGAAAAGGACTTTCCAAGGAAAATTCCCAGGACAGCTACCAAGGTAATGCCTATGGTTTCAAGCCAAGGATTCATAAATACCCACCTCATAATCAAGTCACCCCTATCAAACAGGATTATTGTATCAAATTGTGGGTTGCAAATCAAGGGAAATACCGGAGAAGCGTACGTATTTGCTTATTGTTAAAGGAGTTAAGTGATTTGGTTTGGTGGTGTCAGGAATGTGCATCTTTGTAATAATTTTCTTGACTTTTATTCGAAGTCCTTTAGAATCATCAATGTTGCATTGCGATCTTAGTGAGGAGTGTTTTACATGTTTTTCCTTCACTTTTTTTGTCATTTCTATGCGTTCAGGCGAGAATAAAGGGCGAATTTTTATTTATATTTAGGAGGATTCAATTATGAAAGTAATAAAACCGAAAATCGAATGTTTATTTGTAGCACTTATAGTGCTGATGTTAGTTGGAAGTGGGGTTTCAGCTGCAACTGCCGGGCTGAACGTGTCTGTAATTACACAGCAGGACGTGACCGGCGCAACAAATATGGAAGTTGCTACGCCGGATTTAGGACCCGCTCAGTTGAAGACCTTACCCAGCGGGGGAGCAGTGGTGCAATTGGGGAAGCTTCCGCAGGGCGGCGAGCCCGGAGACCCGATGCTGCCTTACAGTCTGGTGCGACTTTTGGTGCCGCCTGATGCAGACCTGACTAAGGTGAAGGCAGAATTATCATCCGGTACCTGGGAAGAATTGCCCGGCGAATATGAAATTGCGCCGGCACCACCAGCGGCACATACGGCAGAGGACGGTCCTGTAATTAGCTGGGGCAATAAGGATAAGTCTATCATTATCAACGGACGGGATTCTACAATTTATGGAAGAAACGCTTACTTTCCGACAGAAGCTGTGCAGCTTGTTTCTGTCGGTCAGTTTCGTCAATGGAAGCTTGTAGAATTCAAGGTGTGGATGGCTTCTTACAATCCGGTGAAAAAGACGGTGCGCGTACTCAGGAACGCTGTAGTTACACCTTCGATCCCAAAATTGCCGGCTAATCTTGCCGTTGGTTTGAGTTCTTCAAATCCGCCGGTGCTGCCTGGTGCGGCCGAGTTTGCTTCACAGTTGTTACTTGAGGTAGACAATCCGCAGGACCTTGAGACGTTTTACGGAGGATTAGAAGGCGCTCCCGGCCTGGTTCCGGCTGACTATGTTATTATTACCACCAATACGATTGTAACCAACAGTACTAAACTAGCCAGTTTCATTCTGGACAAGCAGGCCCAGGGATATACTGTCAAAACCGTTACAGAGGCAGCAGCGGCGGCGGATGATACCCACTATGTCTCTGGGGCCAGCTGTGATGCGCGGGCCGACAATATTCGTTCCTGGCTAAAAAACCACTACTTGGGTGACGGGACAGAATATGTGCTGCTTATTGGTGATCCGCACCCCGACACTTTCAGTTCCACAACCTCAATACCAATGAAGTGGACATGGCCCCGCAGTACTAAGACTAGTGACAGGTCAGCACCAAGCGATATGTACTTTGCAGAGCTGAGCAACGTGTGGAATCTTGATGGAGACGGCATGTACGGCGAATTCGTTGGTGATTATGGAGCCGGCGGTTGTGACAAGTTCTGCGAAGTGAAAATCGGCCGGATTCCTTTCTATGGTACTTATACAGACCTTGATTCGATATTGCAGAAGTCCATCGACTACCGCAATGCAAGCGGCGACCTGTCCTGGCGGGCCAAAGTCTTGATACCCGCTGCAGTATCGAATTGGCAGCCTCAGGATGATTCTCCTTACGACGGGACTGATGATTATTCTTGGGGTGATACTTTCGGCGACGACTGGGGCGAGGACGTGAAATCAAACGCCTCCAGTGCCGGATTCAGCACATATACACTTTATGAGAAAAGCGGATGTTATGCTGACGGCTCGGCTTATCCTTTAACAGCGTGCAATGCGTCTCTGACCAAGGCTAATGTCAAAGCCGAGTGGCCGAACAAATATGGTTTTGTCACCTGGTGGGGGCATGGCAACCAGACCGGTGCGTATCGTAGAACTTGGAATAGTGATAACTATGGTGGCGGAGCCGATAACTGGACACAACATCCATATGAGACCTCCGATACTGCATTTTTCCAGAGCGCGGATTGCGCAGTTTTGGATGATAGCTGCCCATCATTTGTTGTTCAGGTGTCCTGCCATAATGGCTATCCTGAGTTTTCCAACAATCTGGGCTATAGCCTCCTGAAGCAGGGTGCCATTGGTACCATCTCCGGAACCAGAGTTACCTGGTATGCGATTGGGTCGTGGGATACGAGCCTTGGCGCATCAGTTGGTGACAATGCTTCTTACGGATACTATATGTTCGATGAGATGGGCGTGAATAACAATGATGTGGGCACAGCCCTTGTAAACTGCAAATCCAGCTTCGGCACCGGCTGGGCCAGCGGCGCATCCTGGATGAACATGGTTGAATTCAGCCTGTACGGTGACCCTGCACTTGCTCTTGTTGTGACTGGTTCCGGTCCGGTAGTGAAATGGGAGCAGCCGCCCGATGAGACTTACGATGGTATAGATATTCGCTGTGACCGTTCCGATGGAATTAACCGCATACTGGCGGATGATTTCGAATGCACGATGACCGGACCGATTGATGAGGTTGTTTTCTGGGGTTCCTGGCAAAGCGATGTCAGAGGCGAAATCAAAAGAATTCACCTCAGCATTCACAGCGACGACCCTCGTGGACCGAGCGGCTGGTCAGAGCCAAATGAACTATTATGGGAGGGGGATTTCTATGCTGCTGATTTTACTGAGACGCTTTATCAGAATTTAGAGCCGGAATGGTTCTGGGACCCGACAGCAGATGATCCACCGCCTATCGAAGGGGAACATGTTGAGATATGGCAGTACGACATATCCATTGATTCAAATCAATTTGTACAGGAGGGTGACCCGTGCAATCCGATTGTTTACTGGCTTGATATCTGGGTTGAGTTGGAGCCCAACGACTATGACCCCAGGTTTGGGTGGAAAACCTCATCCGTGCATTGGAACGATGATGCAGTTTATTGGGATGATGGTATGATGGAGTGGCAAGAGCTGCGTTATCCGCAGGAGCACCAGCTATACCCAGATTCTATTGATTTGTCGTTTAGGATTGTTACGGGTGAGGAAGAAGAGCCGAACAATGTGAAGTGGCTGCAGGAGCCGGACAGGTCAACTAACGGTATGGATATTCGGGTAGACCGCAGCGACGGCGTTCCGAGGATTATGGCCGATGATTTCGAATGTACGACGACAGGTTTGATTACGGATGTTCATCTCTGGGGCTCCTGGAAATACGATGAGAAAGGTGAAATTACCAATATACACCTTAGTATTCACAGTGACGACCCTGTTGGTTCTGGCGGCTCAGACCCGGACAATGAATACTCGAAGCCGGACATCTTGTTGTGGGAGAAGGATTTTGGGCCGACGGAGTTCGTTGAGAGTTTGTACTATCCGTATCCTGACGGAATGTATGAGTGGTGGTGGGATATAACCAATGGTATATTGATTCCGACTGGTGACCAAAAGATTTGGAAGTATGATATTGACATTGACCCTGCTGGAGCATTCAGACAGCAAGGTGACCCATGTCAGCCGATTATTTACTGGCTTGATGTTTATGTAGAAACAGACACTGGATATGAGTTCGGCTGGAAGACTCGTCAGTGGCCCGATCACTATAAAGATGATGCTGTTTACTCCGACGTCCTACCTCCTGATTGGCAGGAGCTGCGGTATCCGGCAATTCATGAGTACCAAGGCGATTCTATCGATATGGCATTTGCGATTACGACCGAGGCTAATGAGCCGAACGAGCCCAGCAAGCCATTGATGCCGCATACAAAGTGGTCTCAGCCGCCGATTGAGATTGAGCCGACATCAGCAGTTCCAAGGTATTGCGGCTGGGATCAGAAATCCTATAAGTCTTATCAAGAGACCTACTGGACAATCGTCGCAGATGATTTCCGATGTATTGGCAGTATGCCGGTGACAAGCATTCACTGGTGGGGTTCTTACTCCGGTTGGGAATGGCCGTGGGCGCATGGAGCACTTCCGCCCCTTCAACCGGATGCCTGGTGGATAGGTTTCTGGAGTAATGTCCCCGCGGGCACACCGCCTCACAATTTGAATTTTAGTTATCCGGGTGAAGTGCTGCACAGCGTAACAATAGATGCAAACCGTGTTACCTTTGAGGAAGTCGGTTACGATGAGTATTATCATTACTATCCCAATGATATTTGCTATCAGTACAACGTTGACTTGGAACCTAATGAGGTATTCTGGCAGTATGATTATAATGATTTGACGGAGGACAACATCTACTGGATAAGCATCGTGGCACTTTATCAAATTGATATTTACCCGGAATATCCATGGGGCTGGAAGACACGACAGTGGCACTGGATGGATGATGCTGTAACGTTCCAAACGACTATAGAGCCCAACGTTGGTTTTGTTACCGACCCCTGTAACGTCTGGCCGATGATGGACCCTGTATGGGGTGAAAGCGTTGATGTTTCATTTGAACTTGATACGGACCCGAACTACATCAAGTGGGAACAGCTCTATACGGGTATTCGGCACTGGCTGCACTACGAGGATGAAGAAAGCATGTTTAATATGGAGATTCCTGAAGAGGAAACGCTGGTTGCCGATGACTGGCAGTGTTTGGGCGAGACACCGATTACGGCGATTTCCTGGTGGGGCTCTTATATCGGCTATGGTTATGAAGCGTGTACCTATGGTCCGTTTATGCCTTTGCCGGTTCCGCCTGACAGGTTTGAGCTGGCTATATGGACCGATGTGCCGGCGGGTGCCGATCCGTGCTATACCTATAGTCATCCTGGTGAGCAAATTTGGACGTATGAGGCTAGAGAATATGACGAAGTTCTTGTCGGGTATGACAAGTATCCACACGGAGAGCCGAACGAGCCGGTCTTCAGGTATTCGGTGCGGCTGCCTAAGGATATGTGGTTCATGCAGCCGGATGTCAACAGTATCTTCTGGCTCAGCGTCCGGGCAGTATATGACTTCAATCAGCCCAATTATCTGTGGGGCTGGACGAATCATGAGCACGTCTTCAATGATGATGCGGTTCAAGGTTACTGGGATTTAGGTGAATGGAAATGGAGAGAACTGTACGACCAGACCGAAGCCAGTGAAGATATGTCGTTTATTTTGTTCACCGAGCCGGATTGTATTAATAAAACTGCTACCGAGTACAATAATTGGGTTTACTGGAACAAGCCTGCTTGTTGGTGCTATCAGAGGCAGTGCCGCGGTGACGCAGATGGCCTGAAGTTGGGTCCGTTCTGGGTCAGTGGCAACGACTTGACTGCGTTGAGGAACTGTATCGGCAAGTTGGAGCCTGCGATGCCTCCCGGTTGTGAATGCTGTGACTTCGACCACTCGAAGTTGGGTCCGTTCTGGGTCAGCGGTAACGACTTGGCAATACTCAGGCAGTATATTGGCAAGTTGGAAGCACTAGTACCAATTTGCGACCAGCCTCCAATATATACGGGGCCTTACAACTTTTGGACGAACTAAGACGGGAGATTTTGTTAGATTTAGAAGAGCCGGCAGTAGTTAACTGCCGGCTCTTTTTTTTCGCGAGCAAGTATAGTGCCAATAAATTGGGGGAAATACCAAAAAAGCTTGCGTATTTGCTTGTTATCAAAGGGCTTATGCAATTTGCTTCGATAGTGCCAAGAATACGAATATTTATGGCAATTTTCTTGACTTTTATTAGAGGGGATATAAAATCGCTAATGCCATTGCGGATTTAATTGAGGAGTATTTTACATGTTTTTCCCTCACCTTTTCTGCCATTTCTGTGCGTTCGTAAGAGGTAAAGAGCGAATTTTTATTTATGTTTAGGAGGATTCAATTATGTACAGGATACTAAAATTAAAATTTGGAGGTTTATTGATGATTTTTATAGCACTGATATTGTCAATAACCGTGGCATCAGTACCCCCGAAGGCAGAGGCAGGATCTAGTCATTACTACTACTATTTCAAAGAAAAGCAGGCGCTGGGTGTGGATACGAACAGGATAGCAGTGCTGGAGCGGACCAAGGTGCGTGCTACAAACAGGTTTGAGGCGTTTGGAATTGCTGATGAAGATGTCGAGGCCCACGCCCTGGAGGGCTGGTCGCTAACGAAGGTCCCGGCCGGGGTGCGAACTGTCGAGGAGGTGTCGCAATTGGTGGGCCAGATGAGTGCGGCCGAAGCAGCAGATTTCATTTCACCCGTGTTTACCGATGCGAAGGGCGGACCGGTTATTATCGTTCCGGACATATTGATGCGATTTAACGAAGGAGTCAGCAGTGAAGAGGCTGAGGCGATCCTGACCGAAGCGGACGTAGGAACTATCGCGGAGAAAGACTGGGCCGGCATGTCCGGAGCCTACCGGATAAGAACTACATCTCGCGACGGATTTGAAGTATTGGCAGCAGCTAATTGGCTGGCTGAGCGCGAGGAGGTGAGGTACGCGTCGCCGGATATGATTGTGACGGGGCAGACAGAGTATATTCCCAGCGACCCCTTGTTCCCAGACTGCTGGGGACTACACAATACGGGTCAAGAGGGAGGGACCGTGGATATGGACATGGATGGACCTGAGGCTTGGGATATAACCACTGGCGATCCGAGCGTCATAGTTGTGATACTCGACTGCGGAGTGGAGCAAAGCCATCCTGACATTCACCAGAGGCCTGGATACGATTTTACCGGCGCAGGCGGTGGGGGCGGGCCGGTAAATTCTTATGATAATCACGGCACGGCGGTGGCCGGCTGTGTCTCTGCTATGATTAACGGGCTAGGTGTCGTTGGTATAGCACCGAACTGTAAGATTGCCTCGGCGCGGGTTCATACCACGACGTCGTCATCCGGTAGTTTCTCTTTTTACATAAGCCATGTTGTGAACGGAATCGAATGGGCAGTGACCATTGGTGCGCGGATTACGAACAACAGCAACAGCTATGACGGATTTTATTCAGCAATAACGAACAAGTATCAAGATACGTACCAGAACCACGAGATTATCCACTTTGCTGCAGCAGGTAATTACTCCTCTTCCTCAATTACCTATCCCGCCAACCTTAGCTCGGTGAACGCGGTGGCAGCGATTGACCGTGACGGCAGTCTGGCTAGCTTTAGTAATTACGGTAATGGTTTGGCGTTTTCGGCACCGGGTGTGGAAATTAACACAACAGACCGTACAGGCAGCAGTGGTTATGACCCTGGTGACTACCACGTGGGAAACGGAACCTCGTATGCCTCGCCCTACGCAGCTGGTGTGGCAGCGATTCTGCTGTCCATTTGGCCGTCTTTGTCAGCCGAGGGTGTAGAACAAATAATGCAAGACAACTGCTTCGACCTCGGAACTGCGGGTTACGATACAACGTTCGGATGGGGACTTGTCAACGCCTACTTTAGTGTTGATGTGAAACCATTGACCCCGCATACGAAATGGTCTCAGCCACCTGTGGAGGTTGACCCGAATTCGTACATACCAATTTACTGCGGCTGGGATGAGCAGTCCCACAATGTGGTCGATCCTCCGACGCCGTTGATGAAGATAGTTGCAGACGATTTTAGATGTATAGGCACAATGCCGGTGACGAGCATCCACTGGTGGGGCTCATATGTAGGCTGGGAGGGCCTGAAGCCTCCGGAACCTGCACCTACTTCCTGGCAAATAGCTTTCTGGAGCAACGTGCCCGCAGGTGTTAATGCCCCATACAGCTACCCGGAGAAGCCGCTGTGGCAAATCGATATTCCCTACGAGCGTGTGGACGTTAATATAGTAGCTCAGGATTACTTACCTGAAATACCGTACCCAGATAACTGCTTCCAGTATAACGTTGAGCTTGAGCATGATGAGATATTCTGGCAGAATGAGTTCATTGACGATACGAATGACAACATTTTCTGGATTAGCGTCGCAGCGGAGTATAATAATGTTGTGCCTTCTTACCCCTGGGGCTGGAAGACCCGTCCGTGGAGCTGGACGGACGATGCGGTGACATTCGTTGTTGATGAGCCCAACGAAAATACGGTTCTTGACCCAAATAGTATAACGCCTCTTGAATATGAGGGTGAGAGTTATGATGTTTGTTTCGAGCTTGATACTGACCCCAACTGGATTAAATGGGAGCAGCTCTATACCGGAATCCGTAACTGGCCGCACTACGAGGACGAAAAAAGTATGTTCAATCTGCCGTATCCCGAAGAGGAGCGGCTGGTTGTCGACGATTGGCCCTGTGATTCGAACGGAGCAGTCTCGGCTATTGTATGGTGGGGCTCTTATATCGGCTATGGCTACGAAGCATGCCAGGGTCCTGTAACGAACATGCCGGTCCCACCGGATAGATTCCAGCTAAAGATTTGGACCGACGTACCAGCGGGTGGTGAAGTAACAGTAGCTGCTGGTAGCGACAACGGTTACGTTTACGTCTATGACGGCGCAGGGAATCTCTTGTGGAATTACGATACAGGTACGAATGTTGTTTCGGTAGATGTGTCGGATGATGGTCATTACATAGCGGTTGGTAGCTACCAAAATAAGCTTTACCTCTTCAACAAAGCTGGCACTAAGCTATGGGAGAAAAGTTTGAATATATCGAGTAGTGGCGGTGGCTCTCAGGGCACTGAGTCAAAAACGGTTGCAATCTCAGCTGATGGAGGATATGTGGTTGCAGCTTGTTCAGACGGCCTCTATGTCTATAACAACGATGGCACATCGCACTGGTCCCATCCGGAAAGAGAGACCTGCGTTGACATTTCGCCTGACGGAAACTACATAGCGGCGTGTGACTTCGTGAGTGGTGTTGTTCGATTCTTCTCGATCGCAAACAGTACTCCATCATGGACCATAGATCTTCCTAACGCTTTCTGGGTTGCTACATCAAATCCTGGATATGTATCTTTCTGCACGAAAGATGGACAGGCTACATACTTATATAACAACGCTGGAACAAGGATATGGACTCATATAAGAAAATACGGCTACGGAAGGGTCGACATGGCAGAAGATGGGTTAAGTTTAGTAGCAGTAAACGATGATCCCTATGATCTTACGGGATGTGCACTTTACTATTTCAACCACCTCCATGATGGAACACCGGGGTGGCAGAAGTATACAGCTGATGAAACACCAGTTTGGACATTTGACCCTGGTGGAGGCGGTTCGGACTTCTACAGCGTTGCAATATCAGGCGATGGTGAGTATATAGCAACCGGACCTGCCGGCGGCTCTTATGTATTTTCCAAAAGCAGCAGTACGCCGTTGCAGACGTTTAGTATGGGGAGTGCCAATGCTTATGACTTGATATATGGTGGACAATATGGCGTTTGCGGAAACCGCGGAGGAAAACTGTACTTCTTCTCTAAGGACTCAAGCACACCGTTATGGAACAAAACATTAGGCGGAGTTGTACACACGGTTTCGGTTGGTGGCTCAGGCGCCTATCCGTACAGTCATCCCGGTGAAGTAATCTGGGAATGTGAGACTGAAGAGTATGACGAGGTTCTGGTTGGTTATGACAAGTATCCCCACGGCGAACCTAATGAACCTGTTTTCCGCTATTCAGTGCGAATACCTGATGAGGAACAATTCCAGCAGGACACAGCTGAGGGTGTCTACTGGTTGAGCGTACAGGCTGTGTACGATGTTAATACACCAAACTATGATTGGGGCTGGACGAACCATGAACACGTATTCAACGACAATGCAGTATCGGGCTATTACGATGATGTCAATGAAGTGTGGGGCTGGGAGGAGCTTTATGACCAGACCGAAGCCAGCGAAGATATGTCGTTTATGTTGTTCACCGAGCCCGATTGTATCAGTAGAACTGCGGCCGAGTACAATAATTGGATTTACTGGAACAAACCTGCTTGCTGGTGCTATCAGAGGCAGTGCCGCGGTGACGCAGATGGCCTGAAGTTGGGTCCGTTCTGGGTCAGTGGCAACGACTTGACTGCGTTGAGGAACTGTATCGGCAAGTTGGAGCCTGCGATGCCTCCCGGTTGTGAATGCTGTGACTTCGACCACTCGAAGTTGGGTCCGTTCTGGGTCAGCGGTAACGACTTGGCAATACTCAGGCAGTATATTGGCAAGTTGGAAGCACTAGTACCAATTTGCGACCAGCCTCCAATATATACGGGGCCTTACAACTTTTGGACGAACTAAGACGGGAGATTTTTGTTAGATTGATAAGAGCCGGCAGTAGTTAACTGCCGGCTCTTTTTTTGCAAGTATATACGTGTAGATTTCGAATGAACAGCCGAACAGGAATCATGTCAGAATTTTCTTGACGTTATGTTGGTGGTTTTGTAGAATATTTGGAGTTGACCATATGTAGTGAGGAGTGGCGGAATGTCATTTTCTACCATTTCGATTCTATTTTTTGCTTTGCAAAATGGTTCTGATTAGGAGGAGTTAATCATGAGAATATTCAAACCAAAATTTCTAATTACTTGGACACTGGCATTTTGTCTTGGTGTTATGGTTATTCCATCGGTTGCGGGCGAGGCGTGCGTGATTGAGGATAACGGCTCAGGAACGGTTACATTGCCGCCTATGGGCTGTGAGTATACAAGCCCGGATGAGGTTTTTATGATTATAGATGGTTTGCCGGTCGGAACGACTATTGAGATGGAGGGAATCCTGATGGATTTTATTTGCTGCGGCAGCTCCTGTTCGAACTGCTCGCTGGCTTTGTCAGGGAGCGAATGCGAGATGGCTGATGGCAGTTTAGGCGGTCATGGCCATTGTTTCGATGCGACGCTGGACTTGACGGTTACGGGCACCGGTGACTTGGAAGGATTTAGTCGACATCTGGCGGTGCCGGTTTTTTGTGAAGTCCATACAGCTCCAAGAACTCCGGGTGACCCGGTGCAGGATTTTAACAGTGTTCTCTTCCGTTTGCAGGGTGAGCTTTTTGGCGACCCGGATTTTTGCACTTTTCGTATTACAGGTGGGACAGATTTTGGTCTGCCGAGTCCGGGGCACACTACGCTGACGGAATTACCGAGCGGCGACTTTGCTGTGGACAGTTTCTTTGACATTACATACCAAATTGAATTTGAGGGCTGTCCCGACAGTGTTTTGAAAGATTATAGTGGGACAACAACCGAAACTATACGGATTGAAACGGGTTTTGCGGAATGTGCTGCGAAAGAGGATGGCAGCGGCTGCAGAGACGTGAATTGTCCGACACAAGGAAGCGAGTGTCGGCCATCGTGTGTGAATTTTGACCCTAATACGGGCTATGTCACCATCATCGAGTGTGACTGCCGAGGCACCAACGAGTGCCATGTGGACCTTGGTCTGGGTTGTGTAGTGGAAGATAACAACACGGGAACGGCTACATTGCCACCGATAGGCTGTGACTATACAAGCCCGGATGATGTCTTTATGATTGTGAATGGTCTGCCCGCTAATACGACTATTGAGATGGAGGGAATCTGGATGGATTTTATTTGCTGCGCCAATTCCTGTTCGAACTGTTCTCTGGCCCTACCTCAGGGTGAATGCGAGATGGCCGGCGGCAGTTTAGGCGGTCACGGTCACTGCTTTGATTCAACGCTGGATTTGACGGTTACAGGCACCGGCGATCTGGAAGGCTTTAATCGTCATCTAGCGGTTCCAGTTTTTGCTGAGGTTCATACTGGTCCTCGCAATCCGGGCGACCCGATACAAACGTTCCCTGCTGATGTTTATCGTTTACAGGGCGAGCTTTTCGGTGACCCGGATTTTTGCACTTTCCGTATTAGAGGAGGGACAGATTTTGGTCTGCCGAGTCCCGGGCAGACTACGCTAAGGGAATTACCAAGCGGCGACTTTGCTGTGGACAGTTTCTTTGACATTACATATCAAATTGAATTCGAGGGATGCCCTGGCAGTGTTCTGGAAGATTATGAAGGGACAACAACTGGGACCATACGGATGAGAACGGGCGGACCTCTGGGCTGTGTTGGGGACTGCCAAGAGTGCGACTTCTGCATGGAAACGATAACGAATAATCCCGATGGGACTATTGATATTTGCTGCAACTGTGTGCCGGATGCAGACCTGAACAGGGATGGGATAGTCGATTTCAAAGATGTTGCTATACTTGCAAGCCAGTGGCTGACGACAAGGTAGCAGTTGGATATTTGTTAAAGTAATACAAAGGGCTGTGAGCGTTGAGCTTGCAGCCCTTTTTGCTTTCGAGGGGGATTGATAATTTGGGTTTTGTGCGTATAATTGCCTTATAAGATGGCAAACAAGTCAAAGATATACACAGTCAGTCAGGTTAATTCTCTAATCAAGGGGATTCTGGAAAATAATCTGCCGGGTCGGCTGACGATTACAGGTGAGATAACGGACTGGAAACTGCACCACAGTGGCCATTGTTATTTTTCCCTGAAGGATGAAAATTCGGTGCTGCCGTGCGTTATGTGGAAGAGCAATTTCAGCAGGGTCAAATTCAGGCCGGAAAATGGAATGGCGGTTTTGGGGACGGGGTTTATTGATGTTTATGAGCCGCAGGGCAAGTTCCAATTCTATGTTGAGCGAATTGAGCCGGCCGGAGTCGGGGCGCTACAATTGGCTTTTGAACAGATGGTCAAGCGGCTGAAGGCGCAGGGGCTTTTCGATGAAAAATATAAGAAGGTGCTTCCGCCTTATCCGGAAAGAATCGGCATATTGACCAGTGAGTCGGGTGTGGCGGTTGGCGATATAGAAAACAGTATTCACAGCCGATGGCCGTGCGTTAAGTTGTTTTTATATCCGGTGCCGGTGCAGGGCGAAGGGGCGGCGGAAAAAATCGCGGCGGGGCTTAGGGATATAAACAGGCGTAATAGTAAACTGAAGCTTGATATTCTTATTGTCGGCAGAGGCGGCGGATCGCTGGAGGATTTGTGGGCATTCAATGAGGAGATTTTGGCAAGGGCGATTTTCGAATCGAAGATACCTGTTATAAGCGCGGTCGGTCACGAGATTGATACTACAATTGCGGATTTGGTAGCTGATGCGAGGGCTTCGACGCCGACTAAAGCTGGTGTTACAGCAGTTCCGGATATGGAGGAAGTTATCAATCAAGTAGATTATCTCGGTGAGACATTAGTGTTTAGGATTGCTTCGCTTGTGAATAATGCTCAGCAACAGGCGGATGAGTTTTTTATGAGATTGTCTGGCTTGGTTAAGGAATTCCTTGCCGATGCAAGGTCGGGAATATACGTAATTGAAGAGCAGATAAGAAAGATTGAGCCGCATCGGCTTATAGGGAAAAAGACAGTCGATTTGAATGAGTTGAGAAGCAGGGCGAGTAGTAGTGCGCGGGCGATTTTTAATGACAAGCGGATACAGCTTACACGAGCGGAGAATCTGTTGGCGGGATTAAATCCGAAGGGGGTTTTGAAACGCGGATATAGCATTACGACCAGTAAGAAAAACGGCCTTTTGGTTAGGAATTTGGAAGATATCCAAATCGCGGATTGCATAATTACAGAACTTGCCGGTGAGAATTTGATTGAAAGTAAGGTGACAAATAAGCAAAATAGACGTAAATAAAACGGGATTTGACTATGGCAAAAAACGAAAAGAAAAGTGATATAAGCAAAATGAGCTTTGAGGAGGCAATCAAGGAACTTGGTGGTATTGTTCAGGATATAGAGCAGGGTGAAATACCGCTACAGGACAGTCTTGAACAGTATGAAAAAGGGATGGCTTTGATTAAGCACTGCAAGGACATATTGCAAAAAGCTGAGAAGCGAATTGAGAAGATATCCAAGGAAGGAACTGAGTAGGTTTTTGCGAGCGTGGCGGAACTGGCAGACGCGCAAGGTTTAGGTCCTTGTGTCCTT
>CAYXUW010000033.1:0-19790 GCA_964468375.1 uncultured Pirellulales bacterium
GGCTCAGACCCTGCCGAATCTATGGAATATATCCCGAAAACAGGCGAAGTCCGACCCGGCGACAAGGTCAATGTTATCGGCGCTGCCGGGCCGATGGGAACAATGCATGTGATACGGAATATTTGTCAGCCGACCGAAGGACTTAGCATTTTTGCGGGCGACCTTGATGAAGATAGATTGGCTGCACTGTCGAAGAAAGCCGAACCTCTCGCCGGGAAAAACGATGTCGGATATAAACCTTACAATCCGGCTCGAGAGGAACTGGCAGAAAAGTTTAATCATACAGTACTGATGGCACCGGTTCCTGAGCTTGTAAATGCTTCGGTTAAAAGCGCCGCCCGCTGGGGCATTATAAACATATTTGCAGGTCTGCCTGCGACGGCTGCCGCAAAGCTCGATTTGAACTCCTACATAGAGAAGCAGTTGTATTTCATCGGAACCAGCGGTTCCATGCCGGAGGACATGGAACGCGTATTGGCCAAGGCCGAATCCGGTAAACTTGATACCAATATATCTGTCGGTGCTGTTTGCGGGCTCGATGGTGCGATAGATGGGATTCGAGCGGTTGAAAACAGGTCAATAGCCGGTAAAATTATTGTATATCCGTCCTGCAAAGGTCTGGGACTGACACACTTGGATGAGTTGAAGGAAAAGATGCCGCAGGTTGCTGAATATCTGGATGATGGATTGTGGACAAAACAGGCAGAAGAAAAACTACTGGAGAGTTTTGACTGAATCGGAAGGAAAAAAGCGATGACTCCGAGAGAACGTGTGACCAAAGCTCTCAATCACCAAATTGCTGACAGGGTGCCGATTGATTTCGGCGGCTTTCAGGCTGGCATACATAAAAAAGCGTATGCCGAATTACTTACTTATCTGGGCATCACTGAGAATATAAAAATCCTCGACCCTGTTCAGCAGCTTGCCAAACCCTCCGAGGAAGTTCTGGAACGTTTTAATGTCGATATCCGCTACATTTCTTCGCACAGATTAGATAAGATCGAAAAAAACACCCGCAACGGCAAACTATGGCACGACCTTAAGGATGAATTTGGAGTTATCTGGTCTATGCCGGACGGCAGCCAGCTTTATATGGATATATCACATCATCCTTTAGCCGATGCTGCTGTTGATGATGTCATTGATTATCCTTTTCCTGACGGCGGCAGTCCCGCACGTTTTACAGGTCTTCGGGGAACGGCTCTGCAACTACGCGGCGAAATCCCCTATGCTATAGCAACAGATATCGGCGGGTCTTTCTATGAATACTGCTGGTATATGCGTGGGCTGGAGCGATGGTTTACGGATATGCTCGAAAACACGGATTTTTGCGAAGCTCTGCTCGATCGGCTCCTGAATTTCTGGATAGAATATTATACCGGCTTTATGACTGAGGTTGGTGATATTGTCGATGTCGTTATGATAGGCGACGACCTCGCGGGTCAGCACGGACCGCTGTTTTCTCCTGATTTCTACCGCACGTTCGTAAAACCACGGCACAAGAGACTCATACAGCATATTAAATCTCTCACCTCCGCCAAAATATGCTATCACACCTGCGGCAGTTGCACCGAGTATATACCGGACCTGATAGAAAATGGCGTTGATATTCTTAGCCCTGTTCAAATTGGTGCCGGCGATATGGACCCGCGTAGCTTGAAAGACACGTTTGGCAAGGATATTGTCCTCTGGGGCGGCGGTATAGATGCTCAGCATGTTCTTCCGTCGGCTAAACCCGATGAAGTCAGAGAAAATGTGCGAAGAAATCTTGAAATATTTAAGTCCGGCGGCGGTTATGTATTCGGCAATTCGCACAATATCCAGCCGGAAGTGCCGCCGGAGAACATCGTCGCAATGTATGAGGCGGCTTATGAATTCGGCTTTTATCACTGACAATTACAAGGAAGCGCTAAGCAGTGGATAAAGCTCTGGCAGAGTTGATTAGAGTATCGAATGTTGCCGGAAAGGATTCTGCACTTGTTCAGGGCAGAGGCGGTAACACCTCAACAAAAACACCGGATGGTAAATATATGTATATAAAGGCCAGCGGCACGGCTTTGAAGGATATGAATGAGCAAGCCGGCTGGCGCAGAGTGCGCCTGGATTTAGTTCGGGATATTATAAGGGATAAATTAATGGCAAAACTCGATGTCCGGGCAAAAGAAACCGAAATAGCAAATCGACTGCTTCTTGCTTGCGATGACGAGACGCAGGGCAACGCTCGTCCGTCAATAGAAGCAAACTTGCACGCATTTCTCGACAATTGCGTAATCCATCTGCATCCGGTTGCGGTGTTATCGTATGCCTGTTCCGAAGACGGCCGAGCCGAGCTTGATAAACTGTTCAAAGGTGCGAAGCCCGCCCCCCTTTGGGTCCCTTATGCGAGCCCCGGCTTTAAACTCGCAGAAAAAGTTACCGGCCTAATTAGTGATTATCAAAATAGTTTCGGCCAAAACCCTACTGTCCTTTTTCTTCAAAAACACGGGCTTGTTGTTTCTGCCGATAATGCCGATGCCGCTCTTCGGCTGCTGCGCAAAGTGATAAGTCAATGCAGTGAAAATTTGGATTGGCCGAAAGCTGTCAGCACCGAATCGGCAACCCAGCAAACGATTGCCGATACAAAGCTTTGCATTCGCCGGGCCTTTTATGAAGCGACCGGGCAATACGCTGATGTAAGCTACTTTCACGACGATACAATTACGGCATTTTGGAAAAGGAAAGATGCCCCCGAGCTGCTTTCGCCGCCGGCACTGACTCCTGATGAGCTCCTTTACGCACACGGCCCCGCAGTGTGGATGGAGAATTGTGTCCCGGAAGATGTCGCATGCGTAGTGACTGCGAAAATCGAAAAAGGCGAAAAACCTCCCGCTGCATTTCTGGTCAAAGACGCAGGACTTTTTATTGTCGAAACGAAAAAGATTGCTCCTACTATTAGGGACATTGTGAAAAGCTCGTTTGTCATCAGGGCCAATGCCTCCCGAATGGGCGGTATCCTCACCTTGAGCAAAGCAGAGCGAGATACTATTAACCAGTGGGAGACGGGCGTCTGAGAAAATTGTTGCAGCAATCGAGGCAATTGTGTAACTATACGCAAAACGAGGCGTTATAAATGGCAAAAGAAGTAAGATTACCACAGCTTGGCCAGACGATGCAGGAAGCAATTATTCTTTCTTGTCTCGTCAAGCTCGGCGATGAGGTAAAAAAAGGCGATTGTATTTTTGAGATAGAAACCGACAAGGCGACCCTTGAGATGGAATCTCCCACCGATGGTTTCGTAAAGCATATTCTCGTTGAGACCGACCAGACCATACCCGTTGGAGCGCCGCTTCTGGTTCTCGGCGGCAAAGATGAACAGGTCCCGCAAAGCTTTCTCGATTCGCTCAAAAATGTTGCCCCGGCTGTTAAAGCCATATCTGCCGAGCCGGAATCGCTACCTGCGGAGGTGTACGCAGCGGCGGTTAAAGGCGGTAAAATCATACCACTGACGAGAGCACAAAAACTTATCGCGCAAAGGATGCTCAAATCTAAAAGGGAAATCCCCTGCTTTTATTTGACAGTGAAAGCTGATGTCACAGACCTTGTGGAATTGCGGATTGAATTGAACAAAACCGCCGATGTGAAAATCACCTACAATGATTTTTTTATAAGGGCGGTCGCAATCGGCCTGCAGAAGTATCCGATTATGACAGGCCAGATGGCTGGCGATACTATACAACTTCCCGAAACTATAAATATCGGATTAGCTGTTTCGACGCCGAATAATCTTGTTGTTCCGGTGATAAAAGATGTAGGCAAAAAGGATGTAAAGCAAATTGCCGATGATACCTCTGCTTTTATCGAAAAAGCTCAAAATGAAAAATTATCACTGACCGACCTCGAGGGTGCTTGTATTACTATCAGCAACCTCGGTGCTTTCGGGGTAGATTCTTTTGTTCCTATAGTTATCCCCGGCCAGTGCAGCATCATCGGCGTCGGCCGAATAATCGACACTTGCGTGGCGGAAAACAGCAGCATTGTGATTCGTAAGTCGATGAGCATGACTTTGGCCGTGGACCACAGGGTTACTAATGGTGCTTATGCCGCCCAGTTTCTGGATTTCACAAGAAAGTTGCTCGAGGATCCCTCCGTATTTGCATAATCGGGCGCATAAAAAAACAGGGCCGGGAGCGGAGGGAGAGGAAAAAGCGGAAAAACCCAGCCCTGATGTTTGCATCGCTTAACCTAATACTTTTGTCATTTGAAGTTGTCAAATAAAAAATAAATTACGGCTGATTTATTTCCGCAAGCTCGCCTTTGAACATCTGCCTAAAACCAGAGCGGGCGATGGGATTCGAACCCACGACGTCCAGCTTGGGAAGCTGACATTCTACCACTGAATTACGCCCGCAGAATTACTTTTACCGCTTTATTTTACAACAATTTTCGAAAATTTGTCAAAATAATATTTTTTTCTCACTGTCAACCCCGGCGGTGAGTTAAGTCAAATACTTGCTGGCGAGCTTGAAGAGTATGTAAACATAGTTCACGGAGAGCTTTCAGAAACTATGCCCGGCTCATCGTAAGAAACCACCCCGAAATAAATGAGCTTTCGTTAGCCGGCTTTCGTTCCGAACCGCATGTTTTCTATCAATTTAAGTGTCTTCTTGATGTCTCTTTCGAGTTTGTCGAATCGGCGCTGGCAGACGAAAGTATACAGCTCCTGATCGGGACGGGCATTTCCCTTGTTATGCTCGCTGTCCGCGCTTGCTGATGCCATTTTTCGCACGATATATTCGTTTATCAGCCTCTCCTGGTTCTTAAGCAGTTTGTGAAGCAGCTTCACAGTATCATGAAAAACAACGGCATCCCGCTCTAAAGCTTGCAGACGCTGTTCTGTGGTAAGTCGCATATTACTCACCCCACTTCCATTTATAACGCCAATAGCGCAGTTCCCCCTTAATATCCTCTATTATTAAATACCCTTGAACAAAGAATTTGTTCTTTGTGTATAAGGTCCTGTGTTTGGCTTTTTTCCCGAAAATGCAGCGTTGACTTGTTCATTTGGAAGGTTACAATAATTATTCCTTTTTTGACTTTGTAGAAAGGTCAGAGTTGATTTCAGAAGGAGCGTAGTATGGCGTCAGAACTTCGCGTTTTATCTGAAGCTGAAATTGCCCAGTTGCAAAAGCAGGGGTGTACCTGCTCGGATTGGAAAAGTATCAAAGTCGTCCAGGGCTTCAACCCCGAAAAAGTCAAATTCACACATTTCTCCGGCAACGTGGAAATAGGTGAGCTTACCGAAAAAATAAGTTTTCCCGGTGGAGTAGAAAAACCAGCCGGAATCACCCATGCGTCGATCCACAACTGTAAAATTGGAAACAACATCTATATTAATAATGTCAAAACTTACATAGCCAACTACATAATCGAAGATAGTGTCATTATCGATAATATAGATGCATTAGTTGTTGATGCTGAGAGCTCTTTTGGTAATGGCACCGAAGTTGCCGTTGTTAACGAGGCCGGCGGAAGGGAAATACCGATTTACGACTATCTGTCAGCTCATACTGCTTACATAATAGCTTTTTATCGACACAGACCGAAAGTAATCGAGATCCTGCAGAAGATGATAGCCGACTACACCAAGTCAGTGACTTCATCTATGGGGTTGGTGGCAAAAGGCGCCAGACTTACTAACTGCCGAATAATTAAGAATGTCAAAGTAGGCCCTGCCTGTGTAATTGAAGCCGCGAATAGATTGGAGAATGGTTCTATCAATAGCTCTGCGGATGACCCCGTTTACATCGGCCCGGCTGTTTCAGCCGAGAATTTTATTATTTGCTCCGGCTCGAGGATTACCGACGGAGTAATAATATACAAGTGCTTCGTGGGACAGGGCGCGGAATTAGCCAGACAATACTCAGCCGAAAACTCCGTCTTTTTCGCTAACTGCGGCGGCTTCCACGGAGAGGCATGTGCCGTATTTGCAGGCCCATATACCGTCACGCACCATAAATCAACGCTGCTGATCGCAGGCTTGTTTTCCTTTCTCAATGCTGGCAGCGGAACAAACCAAAGCAATCATCTCTATAAACTCGGTCCTGTTCACCAGGGCATTGTCGAACGCGGCTCTAAAACCGCCAGTGATTCGTATATGCTTTGGCCAGCTAAGGTCGGTACTTTTACGGTTGTTATGGGCAGGCATTATAGAAACTCGGATACATCTGACCTGCCTTTTTCATATTTGATTGAGCATGAAGACGAAAGTATTCTTGTCCCCGGCGTGAATTTATGTAGTGTGGGAACCGTTCGGGACGCTCGAAAATGGCCGAAGCGCGATAGAAGAAAAGACCCAAATAAGCTCGACTATATAAATTTCAAACTCTTAAACCCGTACACAATCCAGAAAATGCTAAACGGCTGCGGATTGCTCACCAATCTTAAATCAACAGCTGGTGAGACTAGTGACTACTTTACATACCACAGATGCAAAATTAAAAATGCCGCTCTGGACCGCGGCATTAAATTATATCAGATTGGCATCGACAAATTCTTAGGCAACTGCCTGATTAAGCGATTGCAGGATAAACAGTTGGCAAATGCGGACGAGCTTCGAGCGGCAATGTCACCCCAGACCTCTATTGGAACAGGTAAATGGATAGATTTGGCGGGTTTATTCGCTCCCGAAGAAAGCGTCAATAAGTTGCTTGATAATATAGAGAGCGGAAGCATCAGTACGCTTGAACAGGTAGCGGAAGCTTTCCAGTCAATGCACGATAATTATCCTGAGTATGAATGGGCCTGGGCTGCAGGCATCCTCCAGCAGAAGCTCGGCAAAAGCATCGACACGATGACGGCGAAAGACATTATTGAGCTGACGACAAGATGGAAAGAAGCGGTAGTGGAGCTTGACCACAGACTTTATGCCGATGCCAAAAAGGAATTCGCCGACACCGCTCAAATCGGATACGGCATCGATGGTGACGAGCGGACAAAACACAGTGACTTCGCACAGGTCAGGGGTGTATTTGAGAAAGACAGCTTCGTTTCTGAAATCGAGAAACATATAGCTAAGAAAACTAAGCTTGGCGATGAGCTTATTTCTCGGATGGAAAAGCTCATCCGAAGTTGACGGAAACACTCTATGCGGATTATCATCCAGCCGGATTACGACCGCGTATCTAGATGGACGGCTAATTATGTCGCCCGAAAAATCATTGGCTTCTCCCCTACGGATTCGAAACCTTTTGTTTTAGGTCTTCCCGCTGGCTCTTCACCGCTTGGAATGTTCGCGGAGCTTATTGAGCTGAATAAAAATGGCATCGTTTCCTTTAAAAATGTAATAACATTCAATATGGATGAATATGTCAACCTGCCCGAAGACCATCCCCAAAGCTACCATTCATTTATGTGGAATAATTTCTTCAGCCGTATAGATATTCAGAAACAGCACGTACATATACTAAACGGCAATGCCGGAGACCTGAAAACAGAATGTGAAAATTATGAAAAGAAGATAAAGGATGTTGGCGGCATCGACTTGTTTATAGGCGGGATAGGTTCCGACGGCCACATCGCGTTTAACGAGCCCGGTTCTTCGCTGTCGTCCCGGACTCGGATAATAACGCTTGCCCACGACACAATCGTGGCTAATTCCAGGTTCTTCGACAACGACGTCAGCAAAGTCCCAAAGACTGCTTTAACGGTGGGGGTGAAAACGATTATGGATGCCCGGGAGGTGTTAATCATTGTCAGCGGCCGAAATAAGGCCCATGCGATGAAAATGGCGGTCGAAGGATGCATCAGCCATATGTGTACGGCCAGTGCTCTTCAGATGCATCCCAAAGGTATTATTGTTTGCGATGATGCGGCGGTTGTAGAACTCGAAGCCAGCACGGTCAATTACTTCAAAGATATCGAAGCGGATAATCTCGAACCTGTATCTCTTTTGTAAAAGTTTAGTTTAAACTGGTTCCTGGATAGCGTTTGATTTTTTGGCCTGTCGCCAGAAAATAAGTATCAACACACCGAGCGCTAAACAGCTTAGGGTGTCGCCGAAAAACCAGAGCTTTGGCATTTGCTCTATAAATCCTGTTATCACACAGACAATACCCAGAGCAATAGCACATATACCTGATATAGGCACCATTGCCCCGTAATCCATAGGTCGCATGGCGAGGATTATAAAAAATACTCCCAGCCAAACAGCCATAGCTGATGTCACGCGGGCCATGTAGAAAAACAGCGGCGAATCTGGAAGCGATTCAACTCCGAAATACCTGGTCATCGATTCCCACATCGACACAGGCAAAACCACTCCGACTATCGACGACAGGCACAAAATTCCCCCTATCCACAAACATATTTTCAATCCGCGCATTTGTCTCTCCTTTCAATTTTTAATATATCTGCTGTTAAGGTTTGTATAGTATATACATATTGTTGCCCAAGTTTAAAGTTGAAAAATAACTTTAAAATCGGTATCCTCAAACTTTCTCCGGAGAGGTGTCGGAGCGGCTTATCGAGCAGCCTTGGAAAGGCTGTGTAGGGCTTGTCCCTACCGCGGGTTCGAATCCCGCCCTCTCCGTTGCGTTGCTTATTTTTGGGCAGGTGGGGTTCGAACCCGCAAAGGGTGTGGGAAAAGAATTTTCCCACGTCGTCGGGGTGATAGGAGCGAAGCGACGCCAGAGGGGCAGAGCCCCTATGGAAATCTGCCTTTGGCGGATTTGGGTTTCAATCCCGCCCTCTCCGTTTTTGGGAGCATTTAAAGTTTTTAGAAGGCCTTCTGTGAGCAAAAGCAAATGTGACATCCTGATAGGCACCTCGGGCTGGCACTACGATGACTGGGCGGGCCGTTTTTATCCGGCTGATTTGCCGAAGAGCAAATGGCTTCGGTATTACGCAGAACACTTCGATACTGTCGAAATAAATAACACCTTCTACCGGCAGCCGAAACCGGAAACTTTCACGAGCTGGCACGAACAAGCTCCGAAAAAATTCCTCTATACGGTAAAGGCCAATCGATATATCACGCACGTTAAACGGCTGAAAGACCCTGAGAAGTCGCTCGATAAATTTCTCAGGGGTGTACTGCTTTTGAAGAGAAATCTCGGCCCTGTGCTTTACCAGCTGCCGCCTAATATGCACAAAAACCTTGACCGCCTGAGGTCTTTTATGGAATTTCTGCCTGAAAAACTTATCTCTGTTTTTGAATTCAGGCACGAAAGCTGGTTTTCCGAGGATACCTATGAGCTTTTGCGGGAATTTAACGCGCCATTTTGCATTCATGATATGACGGGGATGGAAATTCCCCGTATTATAACTTCCGATGTAGTTTACATTCGCTTTCACGGCCCGACCGGCAAATATGCAGGCAATTACCCCGAATCCGAGCTTCGTGATTGGGCCAGGTGGATAAAAAATAACCTAAAGGGCAAAAAAGCCCTTTACGCCTACTTTAATAATGACATTGAAGGTTACGCTGTCAGCAACGCAAAAATGTTGAGAGAACAATTACCTTAGAACGCGCAACCCCTTTTCGATTGCATATCGGCGCACGGATTCGATTTCCTGCTGTGTTGGTCGGCGGTTTATTTTAGGATGTGAGTCCGCCTTGTAACAGGGACGGTATTGCCCCATTACGTTAATCGTTGTCTTAGGACTTATTTGCTCTGCCAAAAAATCTATAATACCGAAGCTGCCCGCAAGGTTCTCCGGCAGAACCAAGTGCCTTACCAGCAGCCCGCGCACGGCAAGGCCTTTTTCCGGCCGCAGGTCGCCGACCTGCCGGTGCATCTCCTTAACAGCCGCCCGGTTCACCTCCGGGTAATCCGCTGCGCCGGACAGCTCCTCTGCGACGGCCGAATCCGAATACTTCATATCCGGCATATAAATATCCATAAGGCCGTCAAGCAATTTGAGCGTCTCGACAGAATCGTAACCGCCCGTATTGTAAACCGTCGGCAGGGTCAGGCCTTTGCTCCGTGCCAGTTCGAGACCGGCAGCAATAGCGGGTATAACGTGAGTGGGCGTGACGAAGTTGATATTGCTGCAGCCGGTGTTTTGCAGTTCCAGCATAGATTCCGCCAGTTCCTCGATTGTTGCCTCTCTGCCGTGGCGGTGATGACTGATATCGGCGTTCTGGCAGAACACGCATCCTAAATTGCATCCTGCAAAGAATATGGTTCCCGACCCGCCGTGACCTACGAGAACGCTTTCCTCGCCGAAGTGCGGCCCGACCGAGCTGACTACAGGCATCTGCCCTATACCGCAAAAGCCGATTTCGCCTTTACTGCGGCGAACTTTGCACCTCCGCGGACAAAGAATACAGGGATTCATCATACCCCATAACTTTTGCGTCGTCCCGCTGAATAATTTGATATTAATTGGCGAAGACGCCATAATCAACCGAACGAATTTTGATATTATCTTACCAAGTATAGTGGACTGTGTAGGTGATTACAGCTTCACCATCGGCAGGGATTTTCTTGCGAAATTCAATTGTCCTCGCATCCGTTTTGCTGAAATCCATAGATTTGGCGGTAATATCCCATGTAATCCAGCGGTAAAGGTGCTCTGTTACCCTCACCTCTATCTCGTCTTTTTTGTGGTTTCGCACCTTTATTTCAAACGACTCATCCATCCAGTTTCCGCTGCTTTTGAAATCTGTTTGCCTGCGTTCACCGACGATATCAAAAGCGTTGCCGGTGTAGAGCATAACGGTTTCGTCCTTCGGGGTGTGGTCAATCTCGTCCTCGCCGATAAATTCATTTCGGCCGTCGATATCCCGGCGATACAATTTAACCTTGCCTTTCGGCAGGGCTATGCCGAGGTTCGATTCTTCACTATTTTTAAATTCGAGCATTACCCAGACCTTCTTATTGCAGATAGTTCCATACTGCGGCTCCCTCTGGAGGCCATAGTAGGTATGATAGCCATAACGTTTGTCCCATTTAAAACCATCATAGACGTAGATTCGTCTGGCCGGCACGTTTGCTGCGCGGATAAACTCCACCTGTTTTATCTCACGGTCGAGCAGGTTTACAGGTCTGGTCAGCGTGTAAAGGTGGTATTCTTCGAAAGTCCGCTCGCTGACTGCAGCTTCTGAGGCGTCCATACTCCTAGCTTCCCTCATATACCCTGCTCTATAACCTTCAGGCTGGACTCTTGCGACGTCTCCTGCCATAAGTTTGACGGCGGCGTTTTCGAAATCTTTGCCGCTCATATTTTCGAGAGTGACCCAGCCGATAAGGTCGAATACATCACCTTTTTCAGGGGCGACGGCATTGTAGGTCGCTTCCCATTTCATTCCGCCTGTCAGGTATGAAAATTCGGTATTGTGTTTGCCGCTGTT
This sequence comes from uncultured Pirellulales bacterium, assembly GCA_964468375.1. Classification (GTDB taxonomy): domain Bacteria; phylum Planctomycetota; class Phycisphaerae; order Sedimentisphaerales; family Anaerobacaceae; genus CAYXUW01. Next base: position 11,333 of record CAYXUW010000033.1, read on the forward strand.
TTTGGTCCACAGCCGCCAAAGCAGCGTGGGTTTAAGAAAGGCCTTTGGGTCGAGCGCCTCGAATATGGGCTTTCCGGGCAGGCCGAACTGTATTTTGCCGTCCACTTCGACAATCGGCTGACCCCCGCCCTGCGGGCTTGCATAAAACGTTTGAGCCGCTGCGTATTGATAACCATAACGCTGATACGCGGAAGTGTGTGGGACGTAACCGCTTCTTAGAATTTTGCCCTTGATAATTTTTTTCTCATTTGTCTGGGGCATAGTTACTTCGAAATCAAGTTCCTTGCCTTCGGACTTTCGCAGCAGTAGCCCCTGGCTGAGCGGGTCGCTCTCGTAGTTTTGTTCGAGAATTTTAATCGCGTCGGGGTCTTTCATATCCCGCAGGATGACGGAATCTGGCTCCAGGTGGGCGGTGATGTCTGTAACACGAAGCTCGTTTTCACCTTTTTTCAGTTTGAGTTTTCGCTGTTCTTTGACGACTGCAAAGTTCTGATTATACACAGTTAATTGAGTTTCACTGTAAGCGATAGCAGCATAAATCAGCAGTAACATCAAAGATATCTTTTTCATAAAAATCTCTCCTTTCATTTTTTTGCTTTTAACTCAATAAGCCACACCTTATCTGAAATTGAATTTTTGATTGGCGAAGATGCCATATTCGGTTCTTCAGACAATAAGCTCGGGCGTTACCGCCCAGTCGATTTGCCATCGTTCTTCATCTGAATAGCTTAAACACACTACACCGCCGTTTTTAAACTTTATCGTATTTGCTGATTCTGAGCCGGCTAAAAGTAGCGCAGCTAATTTGCTCAAAAAGGGCAGATGCCCGACGACCATAACATCGCCGTCGACGGACGTAATCTCGTCCTCGAACGGCTTAACGTCGTCGTTCGGGCCGAGGCCGTTGTGAGCTGCTAATGTTTTTGCATTGACGGCCTCCGCTAAGATTTCCGCAGTCTGCTCGGCACGCCTCTTCCCGCTGTGCCAGAGATATTCAACGCGCAGGTTCGAAGGTTTTATAAACGCAGCTATTCTTTGTAGTTCGGTGAGTCCTTCTTCTGTTAGTCCCCGTTGCGGGTCCTCATCCTTCGAAGCCGCCTTTCCGTGCTGAACAAGGTACAATTTCATCCCTGAATCCCTTTAGCAAAATTCGCTTGAAGGCATTATACCCCAAACCGTTGGTTTAACAATTGCTTATATCGGGCGCACCTTTTAAATCTGCTGTTGCCGCCTCCGGTTCGGACATCATTTACGCGATACGCATCACGCAATACACAATACGAAATTATCCCCCGCGATTTTGATTGATTCTTCACGATATTTTGATGTATTCCGGGAGCAACTACGACCTACTAGAATTCCCTTGCCTTCACCTTCGTTTTTGACCTAATAAGAAGGATTTGCCAGAAATCAAGAGATCTTAACTGCTTTCTAATAAAGCGCTTATACTAATTGTTAACTTATAGTGAAATATTTTATTTTTTTGGTTGACAGCTACTGCATAATGTGGTATAATAAGTGTAGAATTTTAGAGCTCTTTAAAAAGTTGATAGGGCTCGGGTCGGCCGGGCATATTTCCTCATGACCACCTGCAAAGGTGACATTGAAGGGTCACATTTATTTTGTTGGCCGCCTCTCTATAGAGCTCAGAGAGGTCCTTTCAAGGGGCAACACACCTACGCGTTGTTCGTATGAATTGCTTTTAATTAACGCCAGTTAATTTTTTATTTAACAGGTTGGTAAAGAGTAATTCCGTGAGACATAGCGAGTTGTTCTTTGAAACATGGAGCGAGGCTAGCTTAGCCACGCAAGAGAAACAAATTTTTGTTTCAAAAGCTTAGGAGTAAGCCGGTTTACACAACCACAATCCGTTGTAGCTAATTCGGTCGAATTATATCCTCATGAGGAATATTGCTAGCCAGATTGTTCCTGCTTGCGTGAGCAGACTGCAATCTGTCTCTTACCTTTTATAAAACCGAAAGGAGGTGACAACCATGTCGAAAACAAAATTTTGCAAATCCGACCCAGCCGTGCTTGCGGTATTAAACGAATTAGACGTCCTTTTAGAAAAGTTAAAAGAAATCTCAAGTTCGTTAAAACCAGAAAGCAAAAGTTCGGTTGATTTGAACCATATCATTGAACGAACTGAGCGGCTGCGAACGCAGGTCGCCTGTATGACTCATAAAGATGTGGACTGGGTCGGCATAATACAGGCAATCGTTTGCATCGCTCAGTATTTGTCGAAACTATGGGAATAGTCAATTTACTCCTTTTCTTTTCGTAATTATATTAGTTATCGTATTATGAATACAGGACAAATAATAAGATTAGTCAGGACGGCAGAGGGTCTTGGACAGGGTGAGCTTGCCACAGAGCTGCGTATTAGCCGTACGTATCTATGCCAAATAGAAAATGGACATAAACAACCTAGCTTGACTTTCTTAAAACAATTTTCCCAGCAGTTTTCTATTCCCTTGCCATTACTTGTCTTCGGAGAAAAAACAGACTACGAGGACAATCTGCTTTTTGATGAACTTCGAGAAATTTTTGCAAAGGTATTAGTATCAAGGGCCTCACAGGTAGACGAATAAATTGGATCATATGAATGAAAAAATATATTGATAAACTCAGAATCAAAGATGTTAAACACTTAGCCAAGCTACTAAGTACAAGCACAAAAGAACTATACAAATTGTGTGATACAATCTCCTCAAAACCAAAGGTGTACTATACCCAATGGAATAAAAAAACCAAAAAAGGCAAAGTGCGCCCGATGGTTAAAATACACGGCAGACTTCGTGAAATCCTAAATAATCTAAAAAATCTACTCCAAAGGATTAGGATGCCATACTATGTACACGGATGTGTTCCAGACAAATCGACTATTACAAATGCTACGCCTCATTTGGCAAGATCATCGCTCGTACGCATTGACCTAGAAAATCATTTTCCATCAACTTCTCATCGCAAAGTATATGCGATGTTCTGCGTTGAACAAGAATGTAGTCCAGAAGTTGCGAGAATTTTAACCCGCTTAACTACGCTCAATAGTGGGTTGCCACAAGGTTCACCCACAAGTCCTGTTATTTCGAACATGGTTACTCTTCCCCTTTCTAATCGATTACACCGTTTCGCCAAGAAACGCGGGGCCAAATGTACTCAATACGTCGACGACTATACTTTTTCCGGCAATCAAAAATTAGGTGGTCATGTTAAAAGAATCACTGAGATAATCACACAAGGAGGTTTTAAAACAAACCTTTCAAAAACAGATATTATGCCTGCAAACGGCGAACAGATTACGACCGGTATACGCGTTAACGGTAATAAGCCTGATATCCCTAGCTCATATTTGAAAGAGATTAACCACGAACTGGAGAGCTTGCAGAGCAAACTTAGAAAAGATGACTACCTAACGCAAAGAACAATAAATCAATTTGAGAGCAAAATTAAATATGTTTCACGGTTCAATCCCGGTGCGGCTAAACCTCTTAAGCGCAAGTTGGATATTCTCAAATTACTAAATAAACAAAATTCCTGTCGGTAGGGTTTAAGTTTAACCCAATTTTCCAATCCCTCACAATCTTTAAACTTGCTGTTGGTGCCTCCGGTTCGGCCATTTTCTTATATTACTTCGCCCATTAGGGGCTGCGTAACACTAACGCTCCTCACTCGCGTCCTCTGGAACCAACAGCAACTTCATGTAAAAAAACAATCATTTGCGCAGGTAGTTAAAAGCAAAAACCCATTTTTCGAAATTTTTTTAACTCCTTTTCCCACAACAAGTTACAAACGACTAAATACTGACAACTAACTCTTTTTTCGCATCATTCGCGCCGGCTCGTCCAATTATAGAGAGACGGTCTCTCTTGAAAGAGCCCCCTTTGGGGGTAATTAAGAACTAAGAACTCAAAACTAAGCGGAGCTTATTATGGCAACCGAAGCCCAAATTCTTGCAAACCGCCGTAACTGTCAAAAATCAACCGGCCCCTGTTCCACCGAAGGCAAAACCGTTGTCTCGCAAAATGCCGTCAAACATGGCCTCTCGGCCTCGAAAGACTTAATCAGTTCTGAATCTCAGGAGGAATTCGACCTCCACCGCCGGCAAGTTTTAGACGAGCTCAATCCCGTAACCCCGATGGAATCTATACTTGCCGACCGCATCGTTGGGCTCTCATGGCGTCTTAATCGTATTTGTATCTTCCAGAATCAGGCCATTGACACATTGAAAGCCGGCCCCGCCCGATTCGAGAAACTCTACCGCTCCCTCACTGCCAATATAGCCGGAAAACCCCTTAAGGGTGCGGATGGCTCTGATGACAAATTTCCTCTTGGCCGGTTGGCCGTTAAGGATTTCTCGAATGCAAGGGTCCTCGACCGCCTCCTGATGTATGAGCGCCGAATAGAGCACAGTCTCTACAAAACAATACTCGAGCTTCAGCGCCTCCAGCTCGCCCAAAAATTCAAAACCCAGTTAGGAATATAAATTTCAATCAATCAAAAAGATGTTAATTATGCAAAACAAAGCCAATTTTAGAAATACCCCAATTGCTGTAACTTAAGTAATGACAACAGCTACGAACAAAAAACTGCGAACAATGGACTGCCAAAAACAAAGCCAAAACAAAGCCAATCAGAGCCAAAACAAAGCCAATCAAAGCCAAACAAACCCAATTTTACCTGCCTTCGGCTGTTCACCACGTCTGCGTAGCGGTATATTGGATTGTGTCAGTCGAGTCCGCTTTCAGCTTTACTTCGAACCGTGCGGTATTGGCATCACGTTTTACGTAGTCGTGTGTTGTTTTATCAATTCTCCAGTTCACCCGCTGCGGGAAATGTTCATCGACGAAAACTGTAATATCCTCATTTTTCCTGTTCTTAAGCTCGATTTTATGGGTCTCACGTTTCATTCGCCGGCTGTGCTCGCTGTCGACCAGAGTATATTCCGCAACCACATCGAACGCGTTTCCGACATAGAGCAGCAGCTTCTCCTTGTTCGGCGTGTGGTCAATTCTGTCTTCGCCGACAAATTCGAGCGTATCATCGGCCGGGTCTTTCTTGAAGACGCGGACTTTACCTTTCGGCAGGGCGATACCAAGATTATTTTCCTTAGTATTTTCAAACTCGAGCTTGATTTGAACCTTATCACCTTGCTGCTGGCCCCGGTAGTATGAATATTGGCCGCGTTCATATATATAGAGTTTCTTCACCGAGACGTCCATAGCAGGGGTGATAAACTCAATCTGCTTGACCTGATTGTTGTTTATAGTGCTTTTTCGCCCCAGCGTATAAAGGTGGTATTCCATAAACGCCTTTTCCTCGAAAGCGGCTTCAGCAGGAGCCTCCATAGCCATAAGAGGCATACTTTTGGTATATGGCGGCCGCGGCTCGGTTACTCTTCTGACGTCGCCGGCAATAAGTTTCAGGGCCGCATCCTTATATGTAGCGCCGCTTTTGTTGTCGATAGTTACCCAACCGGTGAAATCAATCTTCGTTTCATCGGCATTCAGGACGGCCGAATAATCGGCGTTCCATTTAATCCGTTCGGTGGTATAGGTTACCTGGCAGAGCTGAGCGCCTTTTTCCTTCGCGTTCGCGAGCCAGACCAGTGTCGGTCTGGTAACGAGGTCGTCGGGCAGCTCTTTGAGTGTAATCTCTTCTACGCTGTTTTTGTCCAGGATTTCGATGTTGTCTGTTCCGTCTTTTAATATTAAGTCGCTGCCCAGCGAGGCCAGAAGCTGGCCGGTTACTTTTCTGCCGGTGTCGGCGCCGCTGCCTTTTAGAACAACCGTAACGTCTTTATCGATGTAGCGTTTGAGCAGACTGTATGTATTGACAAGGTCGTATTCGTAGTTTTGTTCGAGGACGGACACCGCCCCGGGCGCGGACAGACATTTGAAATTCACGCTGGTCGGGTCGATAGCCGAGGCGACGTCGGTAAATTTTACGGTGTTGATGCCTTTATCGAATGACATTTGCCGGGACTCTCTGACGACGGCGAAGTTATCATTGTAAACCGTCAGGGCGACCCCTTCGCTGTTGCTGGCAGAGCCGGCGAAACCGGTTGTGCAGCCGGATATACAAATTATCGTTAGAAGTATTATTTGCTTTTTCATTTTATTTGTCCTTAAATTTTGGAATTGGCATTTTGAAAATATTGTCGCACAGCGGCAGGTGGGCGTAAAGCAAAAGTTGGGTTAAAAAATAGCCGTTTTGCTGGAAAGGGCGCTCGTAACAGGGTATAACATATTACAGATAGGTTGTTTTGGGAGATAAAATATGACGGCATCGGCGTTAACAGGGCTGGTTGGTTCGGGCGGCTGGACTAATATAATCAATTACGAAATCGCCGCGGGCAATGAAATTTGGCGTTTTGCGTTGGTTCTGCTGGTGATACTGGTGGTACTGGCGGCGGGGAAAATTGCCCAGTTTGCGCTGGTTAACTATTCCGAACGGCTGGAGAAGAAATTAGGCATCAGCATTCTGACTTTGTTTCTGAAATGTCTTGCCAAGCCGATAACGTTGATTGCTTTTTCCGTGGGCTTGTATTTGTGCAAGCTTTGTGTCGTGTTCGAGGACACTTCCGTTACACCGGCAAGGCCCGGTATAAGCTCGGTTGTGGAAAACATCTGGACCCAGACAGCTAAAGCGATAGGGGCATTAGCGGTAGCATATTTCATCTATCGCCTGGTGGATATAATCGAATATTATCTTCTGCGCTGGACGAGCAAAACCCAGACAAAGCTGGACGATATGCTGGTGCCGGTCGTGCGAAAGGCGATGCGGGTAACTATAGCTATAGTGGCTGTAATTTTCATAGTCGATAACGTATTTGACCAGGATGTTAAATCCATTCTCGTAGGGGCGGGGGTGGGCGGTATTGCTGTTGCTCTTGCGGCCAAAGAGACGATAGCCAATTTCTTCGGCTCGATAACAATTTTTGCGGACAGGCCTTTCCAGATAGATGAGCTTGTGAAAATCGACGGACACTTCGGGCCTGTGGAGGACGTAGGTTTTCGGAGCACGCGTGTACGCACCCTTGAAGGTCATCTTATAACTATTCCGAACAGCATTGTCGCAAATTCAATTGTGGAAAATGTAGGGAGGCGGCCTTTTATTCGCAGAACGTCGAACATCACAATAACTTACGATTCCGGCCATACCAAAGCTAAGAAGGCGGTTGAGATTATAAAGGATATTCTGGCGAACGTTCCGGAGGTTAATGCCGACTCTGATAAGCCGCCGAGAGTGTATTTCAACGAGTTTAACGATTGTTCGCTGAACATTTATATGAGCTACTGGGTCAAGCCGCCGGACTACTGGCTGTATTATGAAGTCAATCAGCGGATCAACCTGGAGATGATGAAGCGGTTTGAGGCCGAAAAGATTGAATTCGCCTTTCCCACTCAGACACTTTATGTAAAAAAGGACTGAAACAGCGGATAACCGATTCCAGTCCTTAGTTTAACGTTTTGTGCTGCGATTATTTTTCAGCCATTTCGGCCTTCTCGTCTTCAGTATAAGTAACTCTTGGGCCGGGGAAGTTTGTTGCTTTATAACCCTCGGCTTCGCCTGATGTAAGAATCGGGTTGATAATAATCCTCGGTGTGATGAAGATAATCAGCTCGGTGGTGTCGACGGATTCCTCCGTATCCATAAAAAACGCTTTTCCTAAAATTGGTATGTCTCCAAGGAGAGGTAGTTTGGTAATATTCTGTGCAACCTCCCTTTTGCGAAGCCCTCCAATTACAACAGTCTGGCCGTCCTGCACCAATGCCTTGGTGTTAATTTTACGGGTGTCAACTGTGGGCACGGTTTGCACAGCCCCTACGAGTGTGCCTTCTTCCGTAACAACGCCGAACTCGGGGACAATGTGCAACCTTACCATGCCGTCTCTCGTAACATGGGGGGTAACACCAAGCTTGACGCCGACTTCTTTGAACTTGATTGACGTCATAGCGCCGCCTTCGGACGTGCTGCTTTGTTCGGTGTAGGGTATTTCGCTTATTATTTCGAATTCGGCGGTTTCGTTGTCAAGCACGAGAATGCGGGGATTCGCAAGAAGCTTGGCACCGACCTGGCTTCGCAGGATGTTCAGAGTTATCTCTGCGTTTACATAATCTAAAAGGGCAAAACGTATAGTGCCGGCTGTATCTGCATCGAACTCGCCGCCTATGAAGGGCTTGCTCTTTCTATAAGCGTAGGTGCTTGCTGCAGAACCGGCGGCAATATCCTGCCAGGTTGTGTTCGTCTCTTTGGTAGTAGTATCGGTGGTGCGGACACCTGTAGCTGTGGTAGTAACTTCATCAATATCAACGGTAGTTATCGGATTATTTCTGGCGGCATGCCACTCTGTCCCGATATCGAAACCCTCTGTAGTGGTTACGTCGTAGATTCTTGCCTCGACAAGTATCTGGGGGGTTATGCGGTCAATCTCCTCGATGAAGGTGTCTATGGC
>CAYXUW010000034.1:0-19634 GCA_964468375.1 uncultured Pirellulales bacterium
CAGCAGCTCTTTCATAATCAGCGTTTTTAACCGCCTCGTCTTTTTCCCTCTGGAGTTTTTCGATTTTCTCTTCGATTTCCGTCAAGTCCGGCGGCGGCGTCATATTCTTCAGCCGAACCCGCGCACCGGCCTCATCGACAACATCTATCGCCTTGTCCGGCAGACACCGCCCGGTGATATATCTGGTGGACAGCTCTACCGCCTGATACAGAGCCTCATCGCTGAAGCGCACCCTATGATGGGCCTCGTATCTATCCTGCAACCCCCGCAGTATTTCCAGGGTTTCATCTTTCGACGGGGGCTCGACGATTATTGTCTGGAATCGTCTTTCCAAAGCTCCGTCTTTCTCGATGTGTTTTCGGTACTCATCCAAAGTCGTTGCGCCGATGCACTGCACTTCACCGCGAGCCAAAGCGGGTTTTAGCACATTCGAAGCATCAATAGCACCTTCGGCACCGCCCGCTCCCACGAGCGTATGCAGTTCGTCGACGAACAGGACGACATTCTTTTCTCTCCTAACCTCGTTAATTACGGCTTTAATGCGTTCTTCGAATTGGCCACGATATTTTGTTCCGGCGACCATCATCGCGAGGTCGAGAACGACGATGCGCTTGCCTTTTAAGATTTCAGGCACCTGCTTGTTAACAACCTGCTGGCTAAGCCCCTCGACAATAGCTGTCTTTCCGACGCCGGCCTCGCCCAGTAGAACTGGATTGTTTTTTGTCCTTCGGCAGAGTATCTGGATTAATCGCTCAATCTCATTTTTTCTGCCTATAACAGGGTCAAGCTCATCGTCGGCCGCCAACTGGGTCAAGTCTCTGCCAAAACTATCCAAAGCGGGAGTTTTGCTTTTGGTTCTGCTGCGTCCTGTCGCCGGGCTGATTTTCATACCTAAAGCAGCGGGGCTATCTTCCACCCCCGCTCCAAGCAAATTCATGACCTCCTGCCGTATGTCCTCAAGTTTCAAGCCCATATTCATAAGCACCTGGGCAGCTATCCCTTCAGTTTCCCTCAAAAGCCCTAACAAAAGGTGCTCCGTGCCTACATAATTATGGTTAAGCGACCTGGCTTCCTCGATGGCATACTCGATAACCTTCTTTGCTCTCGGGCTCTGGGGGAGCTTGCCCATCGTAACCATATCCGGGCCGCTCTTGACCTGCTTTTCCACCTCCAGGCGCAGTTTCTTTATATCGACTTCCAGATTTTTTAAAACAGTAGCACCTACTCCGCTGCCTTCTTTGACCAGCCCGAGTAAGATATGCTCTGTCCCTATAACATCATGGTTAAACCGCTGCGCCTCCTGATTGGCCAGCGCCATAACCTTGCGTGCACGATCTGTAAAACGCTCAAACATCTTTTACCTCAAAAAAAACAACTTTTAATCGCCTGCCTCTTATCTTTACCACCTCACTACTATAATACCAATTATATTACACCACCTCGATTTTGTCAAACCAACGAAACATTCCAGATATCGTTTTTGGGTCGCCAATACCTATTTATTATATGTTTGAAACCAATTGATGTTCGATTACCGGACCATCATTTTTCTCTAGTACCATTATTTATCGACAAAAACAACGGATGACTTTTCTGCTGTTTGCCAAGATGGAGACTTTTTCTTGCACAGAAACCAGGGGTTTATTGGCCTTATCAGGTTAAGCACGCTTTGCTTTTCGCCGATATCTCTCGTAGCTACAGGACCTCAACGAAAAAAGTCGGTCTTACAGTAAACAAATCCGGTTAGCTAAAGAGAACAAAATGAAAATCGGCACAAAACTGGCTCTCGGGTTCTCATTCATTGTCATTGCAATGCTGGGGACCGTTCTATTTTGCCTACACACCAACGACAAGGTAAGCAAAGAGTTTGAAGTAATGACCGACGATGTTGTGCCCGCTGCAGTTGGGATAATCAACATGAAAAGGGATTGTCAAAAAATTGCACACGACCTTATGGACTATATTGTAACGGGGGACGAAAAAGAAGAAAGGGAAGTAAGGTCAGGCCTGGAGGCCCTCGACCTAGCCGTCGCTGAGCAGCTGAAACGCAAAAAAATTATCTGCCAGGAAGAACAAGAATTTGCCCAACAAGTGATAGCAGATATAAAGAGATTTGACTCTGTGTGCACAGACATTATCAATCTGAAAAAACAAGGGTTCAGCACCAGCGAAATATTGGAAAAAGAGGAAGCCAATCTCAATCCCATAATGGACGTATTGCTCGTTAAGTTAAAGAGATGCGAGGCAAAACATATGCTGCAATTGTTCGAGACTCAGGACGCTGTCTACCGAACCAATATTATGGGAGAACGAGTTGCCATAGTGGTAAGTTTCTCCGTTATATTTTTGTCTGCTATGATTGCTCTTACCACGACAAGGTCAATAGTAAGACCGCTTCATGCTCTGCACAAGGGAACAGAAATAATAGGCGAGGGCGATCTCGACTACAAAGTAGCAACCAACGCTAAGGATGAAATCGGCCAGCTATCGCGCGCATTTGACGAGATGACAAAAAAATGGAAAAACTCCATAAACTCAATATGTAATCTCAACGTCTCCAATCAGCATTTAGAATACGAAATTGCCCGACGCAAAAAGACTGAAGAAGCTTTGGCAACCTCTAACAACGAGCTCAAAGATTTCGTTTACGTGGCCTCGCACGACCTGCGAGAACCGCTGCGTAAGATTTCAGCCTTCGGCCAGCTGCTACAGAAATCTCTGGAAGGCAAGCTTACCGACGACGAACGAGAAAATCTGGAGTTTATGGTAGACGGCTCTGACAGAATGACCACGATGATTGATGGGCTGTTAAAATACTCACGGGCAAACACAAAAGACATTGTCATCGAGACTGTCGATTTAAACAATGTCGTCGAGCATATCAAAGAGCTTGAGCTCGGGATGCTGCTGGAAGAGACTGGCACTGTAATCGAAGTTCCACAGCCTTTGCCAAAAGTGTATGCCGACCCTGTCCAGATAGAACAGTTACTGCAAAATCTTATCGCCAACGCCATCAAATATCGCAAAGAGGACATCAAACCGGTGATTACAATTAAGGCAAAAGAGAACCAAGACAAAAAAGTCAGAATAGAGGTGCAGGATAATGGCATCGGCATTGCGCCCGAATACCGCGATGAAATTTTCAAGATGTTCAAGCGCCTGCACGCACGGGAAAAATATGATGGATGCGGAATCGGCCTTTCCATATGCAAAAAGATTGTCGACAGGCATGCTGGTGACATCGGCGTAGAATCGGAGATGGGCAAAGGTTCAACGTTCTGGTTTACCATTCCCCGAGCCAAAGATGCTGCGCCGGCCGAGAAAGCAGCAACAGTGTCGTAATAATCGAAGAAAAAATAAAGGAAAGCGAAAATGGAGAATTTAAAACCTATACACATCCTGTTGGTGGAAGATGACGCCGGAGACCAAAAACTAATTAAAACCTCAATGGCAGAGCAAAAGCTGGCCAATAGCCTCTATACAGTATCAAGCGGAGAGGAAGCTTTGGAATACCTCGAGCAAAGCAAAAACGGCAATTGCGAGACTCCCTGGCCGGAACTGATTTTGCTCGATTTGAATATGCCCGGAATGGGGGGAAAAGAATTCCTCAGACAAATCAAGAAAGATGAAAATCTAAGTATAATTCCAGTAGTGATTTTAACAACGTCGGACGCGGAGAAGGATATTCTCGAAAGCTACAAACTGCAGGCTGCGGGCTATATTAAAAAACCGGTTTTGTTGTCCGACTTTTGTAGAGTTGCCAAAGAAATAAATGAATACTGGTTTACTTTATGCAGGCGAGTTCCTCAGAGACATTTATCATGCACAAAGAGTCAATAAAACTTCTGCTGGTGGACGATGACGCCGGTGACCGCAAGATGGTAAAGCTGGCTTTGTCCCGGTTGTCTGACGCCGTCGACTTTAACATAGAAACGGCAGAGACTCTCTCTGGGGCTATTGAGCATCTCAAAAATAAAAATCACGACGTTATCCTGCTTGACCTAGGGCTTCCAGACAGCAGGGGGGTCGACACTGTCCAAAAAACTCACGAGGCGAATCCCAACATTCCCATTGTTGTATTAACAGGCCTGGCTGACGAGGAGGCGGGTCTTGAGGCCATGGGGAAAGGAGCAGAAGATTACCTTGTCAAAGGAAAAGTTCTGGAACATACACTTGTTAAAGCCATCAGATATGCTATCGAACGAAAAAAGGTAGAAAACAAACTCAAAGAAGCGGTCGAGGCAAAAGAAAAATTCATCTCTATAGTCTCACACGACTTGCGAGTACCTTTGGCATCTATAAAAGAGAGTATTTCCATCGTCATGGACGAAGTGACTGGAAAAATCAAAAAGGAACAAAAAGATTGCCTCGACATCGCAAAGAGAAATGTAGACCGGCTCAACCGATTAATCAACGACCTCCTGGACTTCCAAAAACTCGGGGCAGGCAAGATGAATTTCGACATACACGACAACAACGCAAACGATGTAATCAAAGAAGTCTATGAAACAATGCTGTCTGTGGCAAAAAAAGAAGGGATAAATTTAGTTCTTGAGCTCGACAGCAACCTGCCAATAGTAAAGTTTGACAAGGATAAAATCAATCAAGTGTTATCTAATCTTATTAATAATGCCATAAAGTTTACAAAACAAGGCAGTATTACTATCGCAACAAGCCAAAAGGAAAACGCAATCCAAGTCTCAGTATCCGACACGGGCTGTGGCATAAAAAAAGAAGACCTGCCGAAACTATTTCACGAATTCGCACAATTAGAAACTACCGGAATCGAAAAGCCGAAAGGAACAGGTCTCGGCCTCGCGATTACCAAGGAAATCATCACAAGACACGGTGGAGAAATATGGGCTGAATCTGAAGTCGACAAAGGCACTACGTTCTTTTTTATATTGCCGACTCAGGACTCAGATATAAAAAAGGATATGGAAATCGAAGCTCACATCGCCAATACGTAGCAACACCGACCATAAAATATTCAGCTTGTCGACTTCGCTCAAGACTTATTTAGGCTTCAAATGCAATGGGTTGTGTTCAATGCCCACTGAATTCTACCCAGCCCCCCGGCCGTTGTTTTCCCCAAGTATTTTTTTGAGGTATTCATTTTCCCGACGGGTAGCTTCAAGATCGAAGAGCTGGTATTTAATGCATACCCGCAAATAGTCGAGCGATTCCTGCAGTCTATCAACGGTTTTTTTGAGCTTCTTCTGACTTTCAGCATCCTGCCCCGCAAACAAAGTTAGTCTTCTGTATCGCGGGTCAGATGCTCCCCCGAATTCTTTGGCCAGTTCATTAAGCTTGTCTTCAAATTGTGCTTCGTCCATCACATCCTCCCGGCAAGAGCGCGGGCACGCGGGCGAGGGGGTAAATAACTAATTTACAAAGCCCCAAATGCCGCTTATTTACAGGTATACAAGTGCAAAATTCATACCAGAACAAGCCCAAACAAACCTGCTGTGAAACTCTGCGGATTAATTCTCTAAAGAGCCCTTTAAGGCAACCTCCGAACGCAAACTGCAGGCATTATCTCGACATGTCGGGTGACAACTATTGTGTGGATTAAAGCTGTAAGTGGCGAAAAATCGACACTGCAATGCCGCCTGTGCCGCCCCGGCAGGTGTAACGGTTTTAACAAGAAGCAGTTGCGTCGGTGTCGATTATTCAGGACATTACCGTTGATTTAAAACGACAGCCCCGTCTAATCGGCCATATAATCACTTTTTTATTGTATCTTATCTGCTAAAACAGCTATAATATATAATCAATTACTTAAAAGTCTTTTTTGAAAAAGGACCGGCTATGAATATGAGAAAAGACGGACCCTTATGGCGGTTCAAGTGGCATTTCGTAGCAATCTACGTCGGCCTGATAGTTGTCGTTCTGCTGGTATTGCTTATCAGTATTTCGAAGACATCCGAAAGAGGAGAGATGTCGAGCGCTGTATGGCTGCTTTTCGCTTTAGTGCTTCTGACCGCAGTCATACTGATACTTTTGAGGACATTCAAGATTTTCAGCGAACTTGAGGAAAACAGCGAAAAACTGGAAAAAATAACCGAGACTCTGGAAAAAAACCGCTCCGTTCTAACTCAAATCAATCAAAGCACCCGTCTCAGCGAGGCGGCAAAAATAATCGCATTTCGCGATGCGGACAGGCAGTCTCTTAGGGAGACCGTTTTCGACAAACTTCAGCAAAAGGATTTCGATACCGCTTATGAAATAGTCGATGAAATCGCCCACCGTGAAGAATATCGCAATCTAGCCGAGAATTTACGGATTCAGGTGGACAAATACCGCGACGCCACCGACGCCGAACGAGAAAATCAAATTATAGCCCATATTGAAAAGCTGTTCGAAAACTCTCAGTGGGCCAAGGCGAGCATCCAAATCGAAAGACTAATCAGGGATTTCCCCGTATCCGAAAAGGCAAAAGCGATGCGACAGCGACTGCTCGATAAAAAAGACGAGCGAAAGAAGATACTGCTCAACGCCTGGGACGACGCCGTGAAGCGGCAGGCCACCGACCGAAGTCTCGAAATCTTAAGGGAACTAGACCTTTACCTGACCCCCAACGAAGGACTGGCTCTGCAGGAAGCCGCAAGGGACGTATTCAGAACCAAACTGCACAATCTCGGCGTACAATTTTCTCTGGCTGTTTCCGGAAAACAATGGGAAAAAGCAATAGGAAGCGGCCAGCAAATTATTCGTGACTTTCCAAACAGCCGAATGGCTCAGGAAATTCGCGGAAAGTGGTACATCTTAGAGCAGAAAGTCCAGCAGCAGAACAACAGCTAACGGGTTTATCTTTTACTGAAAGTCAAACAGAGACTGCGTCTTAATCAGCGTTACCTGGTCCGGATAAGCAGCAAACGTATGAATGTGCAATTCGGTTTGTCTTGCTTCAAAATCAACATAGCAAAACGGCTGCAGACCACCGGTCTCCAGTCCCGGGAATTTAACAAACACACCACGATCTCGAGCAAACCGTTCGAGGTCGACATAACTCTGCCGATACAGATTGGGGCTCATCTTCTCGACCTGAAAATCGGTCATATAGCTCACACCGCGGCTTAAGGTGCACTTGTGAGAGCGCGGGCCCTGAAATCGAAAACGCTCAATCAAACCTCGGCGAGGCAGCATTTGTCCCGGTGTGCTCACAACCTCACTCAAACAAACATCGCCCGCATACACGCTAACAACATGTGTGCAACCGGTAACCCAAATATCCGCCTCATATTTACTAGTTCTCAGATGCCGCTTTGCGTAAATCTGGAAAAGCTCCGGATGCAAAGGCCTCTGAAAAAGACTAAATGCCAATTCTTCAATCGCTATATTAATTTGTGGTGATTCCATAATACAAAAGCTCTCAAAAGCAAACGTCTAACTTACCAATCTTGACCTCATTATACAAAAAACACCCCATTTATTCAAGCTCAATATCAGTACTGATAGTGGGTGTCCTAGGACTTATAGGACGATTGTTTTGCAACTTCCTCAAATCAAAAGAGTAATGACAGCGAAGTTTTTTGAAAAAAATAAGAAACGGCAAACAAACCGTTAATTTTTCAGGGCTGAGGAAAAAGGGCATTCATAAAAACCGCGATAATATCATAAAAGGCGTGTGCGCCGGCGGTAATTCCGAAGCCGCGAACTGCAAAAAGGACAGCAAAATAGACACCTGCAATTATACGAAAACCAAACTCCGGCCAGCTGAAGGGGCTGCTCTGTACGAACTGCCCCTCCAGATATATTATGTGATGATATGCGCTGAACAGGGCCGCCGAAACAAGAATTGAAAGTACGATTGAGACTCTGTGACTAAGCCGACAAATATCCTGAAACAGTATCATCAAGACGATAATCAAAATCAGCCGAAAAACAAGCTCTTCATAAATCCCAGCGCCTATGCCGGTAACAACATTAGCTAAAAGCCCCTGCCATTTCCCGTCACCACCTCCCTGCTCTTCCGTCACAGGCAAGTTATCATTAGTAACAGAAGAGCAGCTTAAAACCACATCGCTCCGTACCTGCGTCATTCTGCTTGTGAATCGGTCAATACTACTCTGCCGCTGATACGAGCTGCTCAAAAACATACTCAAGACAATCAGCGGAACCGCAAGCAAAATGCACTCGCCCGCCATCGGGAAAATATCACCAAGCCAAAAACGCCACTTTTTGCGGGACGTCACCTGCAGCGCCGCCAAAATCACTACGACCGTAAGCGGGGTAGCCGCCCATCCGAACTTGCTGCCTAACCCTATATGCACGAGAAAATCCTGCAGCCACGAAAATGCCACCACCCGTCCCTGCCAGTAGCGTCTTAGTAAATCGGTATTGATAAGAACCGTGCCCAACTCGTAGAAGATGATAAACGGCAACAGAAAGACTATGGCGTAAATCGGTCGGGACGTCCGTTCTAAATAGGAATCCTGCACAAAGTTAAACAACTGGCTCGCGCTGTACTTTTTCTTGTCTTTCATTCTGCCTGCCGTCTCTTGCTTTACAAGTGCCAAGAAATTAGTTGACCGAACGGCTAAAATTTCGCAGAGTTTACTTCAAATAAGCTGGAATTACAACAATCAAACACAATGCTTTTTAACAATGAAAATGACAACTGAAAAGCTGACCGAAATCTATCAACTGCTTTTCGACCGCTTCGGCCCACAGAGGTGGTGGCCGGGTGAAACTGAATTTGAGATAATTACGGGCGCCATCCTCACCCAAAATACGAACTGGGCCAACGTCGAAAAAGCGATAGCGAAACTAAAATCTGTAAATCTGTTAACCCCTGAAAAATTACACCGACTCGATACTTCAAAGCTGGCCGAGCTTATACGGCCGGCCGGTTACTACAATATAAAAGCAAAACGGCTAAAAAGTTTCCTAGCATGGCTCTTTGAAAACTACGATGGCCAACTGACGAATCTCGAAGGGCTCGACACCAACATTTTAAGAGGCGAACTTTTGGCGATAAAAGGCATCGGCCGGGAGACTGCTGATTCGATTTTATTATACGCTTTTAACAGGCCCATCTTCGTCGTAGACGCCTATACTGCGAGGGTCGCTGTTCGCCACGGGTTAATCGAGCCGGATGCCGACTACGAGCAACTGCGGGAATTATTCCAATCGAATCTGCCTGAGGATACTAGGCTTTTCAATGAATATCATGCTCTGCTGGTAAGAGCCGGTAAAGAATTCTGCAGAGCTAAAGCCAGATGTCACCTTTGTCCGCTGGAAAAACTACCGCATACACTCGAGGCGCAATAGCGCCACATTTTCCTTGCAAACAAACATTTGCCTGCTATACTGCACACATAAAACAATATTTAAGAACCAGCTTTCTTCTTAAATTAAAAGGAAAAGAACAATCCACTGATTCTGGAGGGCATATGGAGCAGCGACCATCCAGCGTAAGCGTAATCGACCCGATTAGTCCTGCTATCGACAGGGTAAAATTAATGCTTTTCAAACCCTTCGATTTGGGCAAATGGTTCACCGTCGGCTTCTGCGCGTGGCTGGCGTATCTTGGGACCGGCGGGGGTGGTGGAGGACCGCAAGTCAATATGCCCGCCAAATCGGGTCAGTCACAAACCCACATAAAAGAGGAAATCGGCGAAGGCGTCTACGTGGCAAAGGAGTACATTTTACATAACCTGCACTGGCTGATACCTGTAACAGTCACTATCGTGGTTGCGGTAATATGTCTTGGCCTTATTATTACCTGGCTAAGCAGCCGGGGAAGATTTATGTTCCTTCACTGCGTAGCGGGGAACAAGTCGGAAGTCAGAATCCCCTGGAGCAAATTCAGGAAGCACGGCAACAGTCTTTTTCTGTTCCGATTTGTGCTGGGCATAATCAGCTTTTTTATAGTAATCGTGCCTATAATCGGCATTATCCTGCTTATACTTACCATTACAAAGGGGGCCGTCTCAAATGTATTTCCCGTCTCCGGCATTGTATTTCTCAGTTTGATTATAATTGCCCTCTCGATAATTCTATTTTTGGTGAGGAAGTTTACCTTCGACTTTGTCGCGCCGATAATGTTTCTGCAGACGGAAAGCTGCACCGCCGCTTGGCGGCAATTCCTGGCAATACTCTCCGTTAACAAGGCCCGCATCACATTATACCTGCTATTCCAGATTGTAATATCAGTGGCAATAAGCGCCATTATTGCTATTGGCGCCTGTATAGGATGCTGTCTCTGCTGCGCAAGCGTGCTGCTATTCGTGCCTTATATCGGTACCGTCGTTCTGCTGCCTCTGTTCGTTTTCAAACGGGCATACTCACTTTATTACCTGCGGCAGTTCGGACCCAACTTCGACGTATTCGTCTGAAAGAACAACATCTTTAACACAAACGTATGATATTCTGTCTGTAATGCGCAAAAGCATATCTTGACAAATGTCTTTTTTTATACAAAATCAGGGTTTTGAACTGAAAGAAGCTGAAAAGTGTCGCACAGAATCGTATCTAAAGAACAACTTAGCGAAAACGTTTTTACCGCTGATGTCGAAGCTCCTCTTATTGCGCGGGCGGCGAAACCGGGCCAATTCATTATTCTCGCCATAAATAACGAATACAGCGAACGAATACCGCTTACAATCAATAATGCCGACGCCGTCGGCGGCACCATAACTCTGATTTGGCAGCGCGTCGGAAAAACCACCGCCGAACTGGCTGACATCCCAAAAGGAGGCCAAATAGCCAGTGTAGTCGGGCCGTTAGGCAAACCGTCGCACATTAAAAACTTCGGCACCGTCGTCTGCGTCGGTGGTGGAGTCGGCAACGCACCATTGCTGCCAATTACAAAAGCCATTAAAAAAACAGGCAATAAAATAATCACTATACTCGGCGCGAAAACAAAAGACCTGCTCATCCTCGAAGATAAATTTGCTGCTCTGAGCGACGAGCTTATAACCACAACCGACGACGGCTCATACGGACGAAAAGCTTTGGTAACCGAGCCGCTGAAAGAGATTTGTCAGCGTTCGCCGAAGCCTGACCAGGTCTTTGCGATCGGACCGGCCATAATGATGAAATTCTGCTGTGAAGTGACAAAACAATTCGATATACCCACACAGGTCTCGCTCAATACCATTATGGTCGACGGCACGGGTATGTGCGGCGGGTGCAGAATTGAATACGACGGTAAGCCGAAGTTTGTTTGTGTTGACGGACCGGAATTCGACGGCCATAAAGTCAACTTTGACCTGATGATAAAAAGATTAAACGCCTACAAGAACGCTGAACAAAAGGCGCACGAAGAATATAAAAAGCATAGATGTAAAATAGGCCTCGACGAGTAGATTGGTTTTTTGAAATGACTGAAAAAGAAAGACAAGAACTCCTCCGGCAGCTTCTGGAAAAACAAAAATCCGGCAGCCTGAAACCCAAAGACAGATATGAAATCCCTCCGCAGGATATGCCTGCTCAGGACGCCGTCGAAAGAAGAGGCAACGTCAACGAAGTAGCAACCGGCTACACCGAAGCGCAGGCCCGGCTCGAAGCAATGCGGTGTTTGCAATGCAAAAACGCCCCCTGTGTTGACGGGTGTCCGGTCCAGATAAAGATAAAAGATTTCGTAGCTGCCATCGCAGACGGCGATTACAAAAGAGCCATAAACATTATCAAGGAAAACTCTCTGCTGCCCGCTGTCTGCGGCAGAGTATGCCCGCAGGAAGTCCAGTGCCAGCAAACCTGCACGGTAGGGCTAAAATTCAAAGACCCGACAAAAGCTGTCTCAATAGGCCGTCTGGAAAGATTTGTCGCCGACCTCGACCGGGGTCAGGACGCCATCCCATCTGTCGCACCCGATACAGGAATGAAAGTCGCCGTCATCGGTTCTGGGCCCGGCGGCATCGTCGCAGCCACCGACACCAGAAAAACGGGGCACAATGTCACCATCTTCGAAGCATTTCACAAACCCGGCGGCGTTATGGTCTATGGAATTCCCGAATTCAGGCTGCCCAAGGCCATCGTCCAGAAGGAAATTGATACGCTCACCAAGATGGGCGTTAAAATCGTTTGCAATTTCATTGTCGGCAGAACAAAAACAGTCGAACAGCTTATGAAAGAGGACGGCTTTGATGCGGTCTATATCGGCGTCGGAGCGGGACTGCCGAGATTTATGGGTATCGAAGGCGAGTCCCTTGTCGGAGTTTACAGCGCAAACGAATACCTCACGCGCGCCAATCTCATGAAGGCCTACAAATTCGGCAAAGGTGCCGACACGCCGATAGCGCTCGCAAAGAAAGTCGCCGTTATCGGCGGCGGTAACGTCGCTATGGACTCAGCCAGAACAGCCGTCCGCCTCGGTGCAGAAAAAGTTTATCTCATCTACCGCAGAAGCGAAAAGGAAATGCCCGCACGGATTGAAGAAGTCCATCACGCAAAAGAAGAGGGTGTCGAGTTTCATATATTGCGAAATCCTAAACGGATAATCGGCGAC
This sequence comes from uncultured Pirellulales bacterium, assembly GCA_964468375.1. Classification (GTDB taxonomy): domain Bacteria; phylum Planctomycetota; class Phycisphaerae; order Sedimentisphaerales; family Anaerobacaceae; genus CAYXUW01. The sequence continues at coordinate 12,458 of CAYXUW010000034.1, forward strand.
GAAAACAGTCACGTAACCGCTATCGAATGTCTGAAGTACCGGCTCGGCGAACCGGACGAATCCGGCAGACGCAGACCTATCCCGATAGAGGGTTCGGAATTTCAAATCGAAGTTGATACTGTAATTGTGGCCATCGGTAACGCCGCAAATCCGCTGATTCACCAGACTACTCCCGGCCTAGAGTTTAACAAATGGGGTAATATCGTCGTTGATGAAAACTGCAAAACTTCGCTCGAAGGCGTTTATGCCGGCGGCGACATTGTCCTCGGCGCCGCAACCGTTATTCTCGCGATGGGCCAGGGCAGAATCGCCGCCGCCGCGATAAACCAACACCTCTCACAGAAGAAAGCTAAACACCAATCCTGACGAACCTAGCGTCTGCTTTATATCATCTCAGAATCGTCTCGTCCGGAACATTTCCGTTTTTGAAATGTTTATCCAGCCAGCCGGACTTAACATTGTCCCTGCTGTCGAAATGTTTGACGTAGGGCTTGATATCAAGAACAGGTGTTCCGTCCAAAACATCAACTTCCGTAAAATGCATCTTATTGGCTTCTATCTTTTTGATTTTAACAATGGAAAACCCTATATGATTAGGCCGATGAGGACTTCTTATTGCGAATATTCCGTGCTTGTCCGGCTCCAAGAAAGGCCTGCCCTCAATTTCTTCTCTCTGCGATTGATGGAAATAGTACAGGATTATAGCATGACTGAATCCTTCGAGGTCTTTTAAACCGCCTGCGTATTTACCCTCCAATTCAATCCATGCCTCTGCATCGTCCCTGAAAACTCCCTGAATAGGAATATCCTTACCTTCTTTGTAAGGCGAATGGATTTTCCCAATCGGATGCATTACTATCTGTTCCATCAAACCAGGCCTTCTTGATATATTCTATTGACCTTCCGTATTCCCTTCGGCATTATCTCTATTCCAGCGATTTTTGCAACACTACAAATTCCTAAAGCTCGCCGTTCTTTTGTGCAAACAAAATTCCAAAAGCTGAATCTCGGCGCCATCCCATGTTTTACACAACTCACAAAATCACATTACCGTCTTCACTATAGTCAACACGCCCAGGGCAATAGTTAGCAACGCAATCGCCACCTTGAGCCTTCTCTCGTTCATTATCTTTACGCTCTTCGCCGAAAGAGGCACCGACAGCACCGCTCCAATGATAATATAAGGAGCAAGCACCCAATCAACCGGGTTTTTGCAAACGAGAACGTACATAATCACCCCCACGAGACATGTTAAACCTTCAGCCAAAGATGTAATACCAATAGCACTTTTACTTTCGATTCCAGACAGAACCTGTCCGCTTGTTACCACCGGCCCATATCCTCCCCCGCTCATACCTTTATTGAATGAAGCAATCAAACCCAAAAAAATGATTCTTTTCTTTGAAAATTTAAAATTTCTGTTGAAGCAAATCAGAATAATTATTCCCATCGACAACACTAAACACCCGATGTAAAGCTTTAACCAGAATTTAGGAATGCTAATTGCTACAAAAACCGCTATGATAGTGCCGAAAATGCTACAAGCTGCTAAAAGCATCGCTACTTTCAAGTGCAGAGGGAATGCGCTCCTGAGATTTTCAACATAACCCAGCGGACGGAGCATATATTTAATCTTGAATATATCCGCTGTCTTTGGCTTTAAATTTACATTGCCTTCGCGGTGATGAAAAAAGCCCGCCAACAATCCACTTATTAATTCGGATAGCAAAATCGCAGGGACAATCTGCATCGGCGAAAACCCCATAAGTAAAAACACCGGCGTCAGGGTCGTGCCGTATCCCATACCCAGGGTAGAATCCATATACTCGCACAAAAAAGCAACTACGGCTATAACGATAATCGTCCAAACTGATAATTCCAACATGTCGTTTATCTCTCCAAAAGTAACTCTAACCTATTTGGCTCTCTCGTAATTTAAGGTTTCTCTTAATAATTGAACTCAAATTAGGTCGGAAAGTTTCAGCGCTTCGAGCTTGCTCGAAACATAATCCCGTATATCTTTGAACACCTTCACTATCTGCTTTTCCCTGGATAGAGGAGTGGACGAGAAAAAATATTTACTCACCGACTCCGTCGGCGCCAGGGCGCCGTCCATAAGCCGCACTATTTCCGCCACACTTATTTTCGAGGCCGGCTTCGCCAGCTTATAGCCGCCGCTGGCTCCTCTTCTGGTCTTTATGTAGCCGTTCTGCCTGAGAATTGAGAATAAAAGCACCAAATAATGCTCAGGAACATCGCATTTTGAGCTGATTTCTTCTATTTTGATAAAACCTCTCTTCTCGTTTCGAGCCACGTAAAGAAGCGCCAGTATCGAATATTCGCTTTTGGTAGTTAATTTCATTATTGTTCTCCTTTCTTAAGTAAGTTAATTAAGATAATAAACAAACTTAACATTGTTGTCAAGGCAAAAATGAAAATTTCTCGAGAAATTTCCCTGCCCATTTTCCCTAAAAAAACAGCTTGCCCGTCCTATAATTTCGCCTGTCCGCCAATACTTCTTTGACAAAACGCCTTCTTTCCAGTATGATTTTGGATTTCATAAACTTCGGCAAGCTCAAACAAGTGAATACAGGACTGAAACAATATAAAAATTCAAAGACGGTAACGATGGAAGTAAAGCCCTTCAAAGCACTTAGGTTCGACGCTGAAATCGTCGGCAACGTGGGCAACTGTATTGCCCCCCCTTACGACGTTATAAATACCTCTCTGCAGCAAAAGCTGTACGAAAAAAGCGGATACAACATAGTGCGCATAACCAAAGGACAAACACCCCCTTCCGACGATGCTGACAACAATCGATATACAATGGCCGCCGGATATCTTAAGGACTGGATGGAAAAAGGCGCCTTGAAACAGGACCCGGCCGAAACTATTTACGCCTGCGTGCAGGATTTCGACCTCGCCGACAAGCAGCTTCAACGACTCGGTTTCATTGCGCTGGCCAAACTCGAAGAGTTCGGCCCGCCGGGTCACATCAGGCCTCACGAAAAAACCATGGATAAACCAAGAATCGACCGGCTAAATCTAAGAAGAGAAACCGCTGCTGATTTCGGCCTAGTCTTTATGATTTATGAAGACAAGGAAAAAATCGCCGATAAAATTATCGAAAAAGCAACCGGCCAAAAACCGCTCATAGATTTTCACGATGAACAAGGCGTCAGGCACCGGCTGTTTCCGATAACCGAAAAAGAAGACATCAACGCTATCACCGAAATGATGTCAAATAAAAACTGTATCATAGCTGATGGCCATCATCGCTACGAAACGGCCCTGATTTACTCGAAAGAAACCGCCAATCCAGCAGCCGAATACCAAATGGTCGCCCTCGCTAACACCTACCACGAAGGACTGGTCATTCTGGCCACCCACCGGCTCGTCGGCAATCTCGAAAACTTCCGGCTCGAAAAACTGCTCGACGGACTCAAAGAAAACTTTGAAATCACTAAGCATCCCTTTAAATCGGACGATACGAAAGACCAGGCAAAGCAAAAAATGCTCGCTCAGATGAAAACCGAACATGACAAAGGCGCGTTTGGGATTTACGGCGGCAAAAATGCGTTTTATGTCGCCATCCTGAAAGAAAAGCGAGTAATGAACGCCGTCAATCCCGATGCAAGCGCCGCCTGGAACCAGCTCGACGTTTCCATCCTGCATAAACTGATACTCGAAAAACTGCTGGGTATCGGCGACGAACAGCTTGCAAGCGGCAGCAATGTCGAGTATATAAAAGATACGAATAACGCGATTGACGAATCAATCACTATGGTTGACAAGGGGCAAAAGCAGGCAGCTTTCTTCCTGAACCCGGTAAAAATGGAACAGCTTAAAACGGTTACCGATGCCGGCGAGAAAATGCCTCAGAAATCAACCTACTTTTTTCCGAAAATGTATTCGGGCATGGTTATTAACAAACTGTAACTGCTTTATGGGAGATTGTGTATGGTAGACTGGAAGAGCCCGCCGAGATTATTTATTCCCGGCCCGGTAAAGGTAAACGAAGACGTCCTGCAACAGCTCGCACGCCCCACGCTGGGACATCGCGGCAAAGAATACGCTCAACTGCATTCGGAAACGGTTGGTATGCTCAAAAAAGTCCTCTTCACCAACCAGAATGTTTTCCTGTCCACATCATCAGCTTCAGGTATCTGGGAGGCATCCATCCGAAACTGCGTGGGCTTCGATGAAACCGTTCTGTGTACCTGCTGCGGTGCATTCAGCGACAAATGGGCCGGCGTAGCCAAAAGCTGCGGCAGAAACGTAGATGAACTGAAAGTAGACAGGCGCAAACCGATATTAACCGAAATGCTCGATGAAAAACTCGCAACGGGAAAATACGCCGCCGTAACGCTCGTGTACAACGAGACAAGCACCGGGCTGACGAATCCGCTCTACGAAGTAAGCAAAATGATGAAGGAAAAGTATCCCGACGTCCTCGTTTTTGTCGATGCAGTCAGCGCAATGGTGGGGCTTCCCCTTCACTTCGACGAGCTCGGCTGGGACGTAGCTTTCGCATCCGTCCAGAAAGCCTTTGCAATTCCCCCGGGACTGGCCGTGGCCGTAGTCAGTAATCGTGCACTGGAAAAAAGCAAAAACGTCCCTAATCGAGGATATTATTTCGACTTCCAGAATTTCGCAAAATCGGCAGAGAAAAACCAGACTCCCACCACGCCGAATATCCCCCATATTATGGCCATGAACTACCAGTGCGAAAAATTGCTGGCTGAGGGTATGGAAAAAGTATGGCAGCGCCACAAAGAAATGGGTGAATTCGTCAGAAGCTGGGCAAAGGAGAATTTCGGCCTCTTCTGCGAGGAAAAATACGCATCGAACACCCTCACAACAGTCAAAAATACCAAAGGCATCGACGTGGCGAAAACAATCAGCGCAATCCAGCAAAAGCATAACACCATTTTCGGAAACGGCTATGGAAAACTAAAAGAACAAACCTTCAGAATCGCTCATATGGGCGATATCACCCTCGACGACCTAAAGGAACTGCTCGGCTGGATTGACGAAGAAATCAGCTGACATTATAACTGATTTATTCGCAGGCAGTTAAATGAAAAAACGGCGGCGCGAACCTACCCGGCAATAAAATCGTATAAATATTGTTCGTATTCGGTGTTTAGAGACAATCTTTATGAATAATGCAAAAAAATTGGGAGACTGAAATGCAGACTACTAATCTCAAACAAAACAAATTTTCATCACTCCATTATGTAATTCCAGCTTTTCTAATACTTTCACTCTTCCTTACGCCACTCCCAGCCGTCGCCCAAGATACCGAAAGTATCAATACACTGCGTCAGATGGGTAAGGCCTTTGCCGCAATCTCAGAAAAGGCCTCGCCAGCCGTAGTGGGAATAAAAACCAGCCAGACCGTAACACAGCAATACCCAACAATGCCCGACTGGCCATTCGAAGACCCCTTCGGCGACGATTTGTTTGAACGTTTCTTCGGCCGACCCTATCCGCGTCAGCGCCAGCCCGAACGCAAATTCCAAAGAGCGGCGCAGGGCACGGGATTTCTTATCTCTCCCGACGGCTATATCCTTACTGCCAACCATCTCGTCGATGAAGCAGAAACGGTCTCCGTCAAGCTGGAAGATAAACCGGAGGTCGAGGCCAAAGTTATAGGAACAGACCCTGATTCCGATTTGGCCGTCATAAAAATTGACGGCGAGGATCTGCCCTTTCTTGAACTGGCCGACTCTGACGCCCTCGAGGTCGGCGAATGGGTCATCGCTATCGGAAATCCGTTCGGTCTGGCTCATACGGTAACAGCCGGCATCGTAAGCGCAAAAAGCAGAAGCGGCTTCCGCCTCGCAGAGTATGAAGACTATATTCAGACCGACGCCGCCATAAACCCCGGTAATTCCGGAGGACCGCTGCTCAACCTCAATGGAAAGGTGGTCGGAATCAATACCGCCATCATAAGTCCGGGCGGACAAAGATATTGGGCGGGAAACGTAGGCATCGGGTTTGCAATACCTATCAATATGGCCAAACCAATTTACGAACAGCTCATCGAAACCGGAAAGGTTGTCCGCGGCTTCCTCGGCGTAAGCATCCAAGATATGACCGCCGAAAAAGCTCCTTTCTTCGGGCTCGATGAAAATACCAAGGGCGTGCTTGTCCCTGAGGTCACCGATGACTCCGCCGCCGAAAAAGCTGGTCTAAAGCCCGGCGACGTTATTATTGAGTTTAACGGCCATCCCGTTGACGCCGCAAGAGACCTGCAAAACCGCGTCGCAGCGCTGAAGCCCGATACCAAGGTTGAAATTGTCGTGATGCGCAACGGAGAAAGAAAAACACTCACCGCCATACTCAGCGAACGCCCGTCAAAAAAACTGGCCGCCGCCGGCGAGTCGGAAACATCCGAGAAACTGGGCTTTGCCGTCCAGAATCTTACCGACGATTTGGCCGAGCGTTACGATTACAAAGGCCTGAAAGGAGTTATAGTCACAAATGTCGAGCCCGGTTCAATCGCCGAATTTGCCGGCATTACCCGCGGCACGTTAATTATGGAAGTCAACCGAACTCCAGTGGAAAACGTAAAAGAGTTTAACGAGGCAATAAAAAATGCCAAAGATGATTCCGTTCTGCTTCGAATAAAACAGGGACGCGCCATAATATTCGTCGTCCTGAAATTACCCAAAGAGTAAATTACAGTTAACTTCCTCCTTAAAAACCCGTCGGCCCCGCTTCAAAGCGGGGCCTTTTACTTCAACGAAAATATATTGTCACGACTCAAATACGACGTTAAACTCGACAGTTATGCTTGGGAAAATATTATCTTTTTACACGAAGTATTTCGCCGCTTGGGTCATCCTGTGTGGAATTGCAGCTTTTTTCTTCCCCGAACCCTTCGTCGCCCTCAAGGACTACAACAAGCATTTCTTCGCTTTGACAATGTTCGGCATCGGGGCGGTGCTGCAAATGGAGGATTTCAGAAGAATCGCAAAAAAACCGCTCGTCGTCCTCATTGGCTCAGCGGCTCAGTTTACAATTATGCCTCTCGGTGCCTTTGTCCTCGCCAAAATTTTCGCCTTCCCGCCTGAAATTGCAGTCGGCTTGATACTGACCGGCTCGGCCCCCGGCGCAATGGCAAGCAACGTTATGAGCTACATCGCCAAAGCCGACACCGCATACTCGG